>NZ_CP157355.1:1303151-1628939 GCF_040047665.1 Chitinibacter sp. FCG-7 | reverse complement strand
CGTTTCGCCACTGTGCGTCTTGTAAGGTACTGCAGCGCGAAACGGCTGGCCGACGTACGATTGCAATTCCAGCTCGCCCAAAGTGAGGGCCTGGCTGGACATGGGCAGTAGAAAACCGATCAATGCCAGGCTGCTGGCGATCCGTGTTCGGCAAGGAAATGTGATGGAAGTCATGGCGCGCATTTTTCAATTGGCATTCAGCATGGCGTTTTATACCAGAATAAAGCCTTTATGACACATAAAACCTTATATTTGAAAGGTTTATGCAAATCTACATAATTAAATAATGAAGCTCTAATTCAATTTAGCGGTGAACGCTTATTTTTAAACTGATCATTTTTTGAGTTCTGTTTGCTTTATACCGCCATTTTGCATACATGAGGCAGGTATAGCCTTGCAGATTTTGTATGTATTGCTCTGTGGGCGTATACATGCCTTGCGGTCTTTGATTTTTGCTGGGGTTACCCAATCCATATTTTACGCTTTTGCACTACTTGCAAAATGTGAGGTACAGCGCAGCCGATAATAAGCCAGTGGTGTACGCATGGATTGGGTGGGCCCGGCCATTGGGGTGCGAGTGCTGCTGCATAAAATCAGCCAAATGCTCCCGGCTGCAATCAGCCGCTCGTTAATGGCCTCAACAATGTCTTGCGGGTGATGCACCCGGCCGTGTTTGATCAGCTCGGCGCTGGTGCATTGGCGGCGCGAACACAGCAGCTGGTAGACCGCACTTTCCGCTTCGTTAAGCCCCAGTGCAGCGGCGTCAAAATCGGGCTGGATTTTAAAAACAGGCATGAAAGTCCTTTAGCCGCGTACGCTGGCGAGTGTGAGCTTGGGGCTGGTGTGACATTGCTGCCAGCGCTTGCCCAGCCGCATGCCGGGGCGCTCAATCCAGCGATAGCTGGCCCGTGCACACCCTAGCACCAGCGCCAGGATGGCGAGTAAGAGCAGATTATTGCCCAGCACGCTGCCGGTGTGGATATAGCGCACCTTGCCCACCTGCCAGAACCATTCGGGCTGAAAATGCATCAGCAAGGTACTCAGCAGATACAGCAAGACGAAATGAATCAGATAAATTGAAAACGACCATTCGCCCAACTGCAGGAAAGCTTTGTGCTTGAGCCAGGCCGAAATCTGCCCGCGCTCGCTGGCAAAGACCAGAATCGCCGCAGTAAAACCCCAGCTGGCCCAATACGCCTTGTGCGGGTATTTCAGCGTAATCATCCAGTACAGCGCCAGCAGCGTTGCGCCTTCCAGCACCGTCATCCAGTGCTTGCCCAGCGATAGATCGCGCCAGCGCAGGTGCAGCGAATACGCTGCTGCGCCGAGAAAAAAACAGATCAGCCCGCGCAAGCCGGGGCTGTGCGCAATTTTGGGCGCCAGCCAGGCCGTGGCCAGCGAACCGAGCAGCACCATGCCCGCGTAGGCCCACACGCTGCGCCGCCGTGCCAGCAGCACGATCAGCCCGAAGACGACGTAAATGTAATATTCAACGCTGATACTCCACGCCGGGCCATTGAAAGAAAACAGATTGGCCTTGGGCCACCAGGCCTGCAGCAGCAGGGCGTTATACAGCCATTGCTGCTGCAGATCATCGTGCCAGAACAAGGCGGGCAATTGCGCCAGCGGGACGTCAAATAGCAACGGGCGCAGCAGCATCAACACGCTGATCAGTAGCAGCGTAGCCAGATGCAGAGGCAGAATGCGGCAGCTGCGGCTAATCATGAAATCGCGCCAGCCCGCGCCATTCATCACTTGCTGGTGATAGCGATGCGCCAGCACAAAGCCGCTAAGGACAAAAAAGAACTCTACCAGCAAGCCGGCCGAGCGAAAAAATCGCCATTCACCCACGCTTTGCCACAGGTGCAAATGAAACAGCACCACCGAGACGGCACACAAGCCACGAAAACTATCGAGGACGATAAAACGTTGGGAAGCAGCAGAACTCATGCGACGTGGTATTTAGCGCTGAAAGCAAAGAGCGCATTTTAGGCGCAAGCCGTCAGGAAAGGGAGAATCAATTGACTGGGCGGTTATCAAGCGCCGCTAGCGGGCATGGCGCTTGGCAAGCTGTAAATCGTTAAAAAGAGTTTTCCACTGCGGATCTTTTGCTAAGCGATTGGCCATCTCGTTCAGAAAATCGAGCAGCGGCGCTTGATCGGGCGCGATAAAAAAATGCCGTGGCACAATCGCACGCGGCGTGGGGGCGATATACAGCCAATCATCCAGATCGCTGATCGACTGGCGATAGCTGCCCAGCGAGCTGGCCGAGATCAACGTGGCATCAATGCGCTGCAACTTAAGCTTTTTCAGATTGCTCAGCACGCTGGTGCTGTCCTCCCGCGTGATTTTGCCCGCGGCAATATCGGCCTCGAAGTCTTCCAACTGGCGGCCCGTCACCGCGCCGACGCGCAAACCATGCAAAGACGCCGCATTTTTAAACGCCACCGGCTTGCTGCGATGGCTGACCACCAGATTCACATCCTGCATATACAGCTTGGACCAACGATACTTGCGCTGCTGCGCATCATGGAAAAACACCGGATTGCCCCACGCCACTACCCCGCGCCATTGTGGCTGCCCGATCACCAGATCCAGCCGTTTGCGCGGCAGCTGAACCGGCACAAATTGATAGCGCCCAGCCGAATGGCTGCTCAGCCAGCTGGCTAGTTTTGCGCTCAGATTGCCCGGCTGATCAAGCGCAAATGGCGGCTCATCGTAATAGGTGTAAAGCGGAATCTGCTCCGCTGCCCGCGCGCACGAGAGCGCGCACAGCAGTACACCCAGAATCAGCAGCCTGATTGGCAGCAGCATCTTCAGCCCCTGTGATGTCATACACAGCCTTGCATGCACAGTAGTATAGATTGCTGCCCCTCATTCGATTGGCGCAATTGCGGGCTTGCGTGTGCGGATTGGTCATGCGCAGTGAGCGCAGCTCATTGCACGGGTTTTACTGCAAGGCCAACCAGATTTCCGTCCGTAGCGCATTGGGTGGGGTATCGATGGGTAGGTTAAGGTAGTGCTCGATCAGCGGCACATACCCCGGCTGTTCTCCGCTGCTGGGCAGCCAGACACCATAGAGCCACTGATACGCCTGCTCCAGCTCGCTATACGGGCCAAGATGCTCGATGATGGCGTAACGTGCCGGCGGGATGGCAAAGGCTTCGACGCCATCGGGTAGCGCTTCGCCGGTGCGCACCGTCAACGCTGCCGCCGAGCGCAGCTCGCTGGGCGCGACCGATTGCGGGTCATCAAAATACAGTCCAAACCAGCCCAGCGGCAACGCCACCGGTAGTGCGGTTTTCGTCAGTTGCAGCTTGGCAAAGGCTTCGCCAATCTGGATATACGGCCCCCGATGGTGGCAAATGCCCAAAGGCAGCGGCTGATCTTGTGTGTGAATGCGAACCTGATACATCGTGCTCTCCTGTTGATGATGACGTTGGAGCATCATTAAGCGTTCGCGCCGATACGCGCCGGGCGTTTGCCCATAGCTGGCGGCAAAAGCGCGGACAAACGCCGCACTGCTACCGTAACCCGTTTGCTGCGCCAGTCGGCTCAGCGGCAGCTCGCCCGGCTTGCCCAAAGCGCGTGCAGCATGCAGCAAACGCAAGCGCTGCTGCGTCATCCCTAGGCTTTCGCCCATCATTTCGCGGTAAATGCGGTGAAAGTGATAGGGCGAAAAATGCGCCGCGTCGGCCAGCTGATCCAGCGAATACATTTGCTGCGGGTGTTGCCAGATCAGACCCAGCACGCGCTGCAGGCGGCGGGAATAATCGTACAGGGTGGCGGTTTTCTTCATGATGTCTCCATGCCGGACAGCATAGTGAGAGCGAATTGATGATTGTTGCGCATTTTACGGTGCGGCCAGCCAAGGTGCGATAGTAATGTTGACTTTGTTAGTAATTCTCATTTAATTTGTTGTTTTAATTTCCGCTGGTATCCGTCGCCATGCTCATCCTCAACGTTTTTGGCCACGCTTTTGGCCTGCCCGACCTGAGCCCGTTTGTGACCAAAACGTTGCTGCTGATGAAAATGAGCGGTCTGCCTTTTGAAACCCGCCGTCAGGGTATGAAAGGCGCACCGAAGGGGAAGCTACCCTGGTTGCAGGATGGCGAGCAGCGCATTGCCGACTCGAGCTTTATCCGATTGCACTTGGAGCAGCAGCACGGCTGCGATTTTTCTGGCGGCTATTCGGCTGAGCAATTGGCGCTGGGCTGGGCGGTAGAAAAAATGCTTGAAGACCATCTGTACTGGCTGGGGCTTCACGCCCGCTGGGCTGTTGATCACAATTTCAATTCGGCTACGCGGCGGATATTTGACGGTATGCCCTGGCCTATCCGGCCACTGGCGCGCATGCTAGTGCGCAAAAAAATGCTCGCCGCGCTGAACGCGCAAGGCATGGGCCGCCACAGCGACGCCGAGCGCGCCGAGCTGGCAAAGCGCACGCTAGCCGCACTGGCGACGCTGCTGGGCAATAAACCGTTTCTGCTGGGTGACAAGCCGTGCGGCTTTGACGCCAGCGCCTACGCCTTTGTCAGCACCGCGTTGTGCCCGGCCTTTGACTCAACGCTGCGAACTGCCGCCGAAAGCCACGACACGCTCAAAGCCTATGTGTACCGGATGAATATGTTGTACTTTCCGGCCACTTGAGGCGGCCGTGCAGATCTGAGCTGATCCCGACTTGTCCCAGCTCAATTCAGCACAACCGCGATTTACAAGGCAAACGTCATCAGCCTTGGGTGAATTGCTCCGGGTTAGGGAAGTGGTACAACCGGCAAATCAAGTTTGACTGCAGGCACCGCCCGTGGATAGACAAATAACCCATCCATTTCGGCACCAAGAATCGGTTGGGTGTACATCTTGCTTGCATCCGGTCTGAGTACGTTCACGTAATTGAGTTTTGTCAGGACGTTTTGATCTGTTGGTGCGTTGATGAAAGCCTGATTGATCCCCAATTTATTCAGTGACAGCAGTATATTTTCTGGCAGATTTGAGATGGGCCAAGTATTGTCGCTCTCGAAAACCGAAATTGAACCACTGAGCGGAGTATTTTTTACCACATACAGCGACTTGCCCAGTTGCCCGCTAATCATCGACATTGAGCCGGTTGCTACCTGTACCTCATTGGCTCCGCAGGTCGTTTCCTCCACAATGCAGCGATCCTGATAGGTGCGCAAACCGTGCTGCGAGTTTGCCCAGAATATAATCTTTTTGTTTGGATAAAGTTGAGTTACCAGCCAAAGCGCATTGGCCGCCATTTGCACTTCGCGTGGGTCTTTGCGCGGGGTTAATTGTGTCTTAGCAATAATGGGTAGTCGCTGTGCTGCGGCGATCAGGCCATTGACCTGCAAGCACCACCAGCTAGGGTCTTCACGCAGATTGCTACTCACAGGTTTGCCTGCCGGACAAATCTCGGCCTTCACGCGATCAGCCATGGCAAAAAAAGTGCTGGTATTGGTTTTATCAGTAATCGTCAGCGCCGCAGCCTGATTGGCCACGCTGGCAAAATTACCCCACGCCGGATCGGCAGGCAGCGCAGAGCCTCGCGCATTCAGAAACTGGGTCAATGCAGGCACTAGCTCCTTGATCGAGGTATCGCCACCGGCGGGTTCATCAAAACCGGCCAGAGTTAAAGGACGGGGACTGAATTTCTGCTCGTCGACATAGCGCAAAACTTTGCGTGCACTATCGACTTTTGAATACATGAAAAAGAGACGGCCCGGCGCCAGATCGAGCAGATTGGCGCCTTTCATCGTAGCGCTGCGCCACACTGCATCGGTATCAAACATCGCACTTTCGATAATGAGCACGTCAAAGCCTTTCTTTTGATGCAGATATTGCACCTGACGATTCATCAGCTCGTAAGCATTGGCATCACCATGCGTGTCTTCGGTCAGCGAAACAATCCGTGCATCTCCTACTGCCGCCCCAAAGGGAGCCAGGTCGGCAAAATCATCAGCCGCACTGGCCGTAATGCTGCGTACCGGGCTTGCACTGGCTTTCACCCAATTGAGCACACTATTGGGGAGCAAAATCTCGTACTTGATACCGTTAAAAGCAGTTGAGACCGCGGTGCCATCCTCTGTGGACACTCCGGAACTTGTACTGTTTCCCTCTCCTCCGCCACCACCGCAAGCAGCAAGCAAAGAGGTGAGCAGCAATGGTAATACGCAGACTGCAGGATTCCGTGACATTTCAGCCCTTTCTATTAATTGATAATGATTGGACTTTTAGCTTACATGTATTGAATTTTTCAGTCAGCAAGTGAATTGGTAGTTGTGTGAAATTGAAACAATACCATTTGAGTGGAGCAGAGAAACTCAGGTTGGTGCATTCAAAGCGGGACGAGGGCGCGATCGCCGTAAAAACCATTTTGTGCAGACATCGCCCCGCGTACGCGGCCTACAGGACGCGGAAAATTTCCCAGCGCGGGGTGCCTGAAACAATGTGCGGCTCCAGCGCTTTGCCCCAAGCCTGATGTGCGGCAATCTGGCCCAGCTTGTCCCACGCCGCATTAAGCTCGGCCAGATCGGCCACCTGCAGCTCGGACACCAGCAAGGATTCGTTCGCGCCCACCGAGCCGGTGAGTAGCCGCACCTTGTCTGCCGTCCAGCCAATCTGGCTGCCTATCTCGCGCAACCACTGCTGCATCAGTGCCACCGCCTCGGCTTTATGCCCGAAACGCACATCAATACTCCAGCGAGCAATCATCATGATGTTCTCCTTAAGTCATGTGGCACCGTGCCACAGCGGCTTTAACGCTAGACCCGCTGCCCGCCACACACCAGAGCCACCAGCGCGCTGGGCAGTTAAACGGCAATGGCAAGATACCCACGTCATGTATAACTCTGTACTCAATGAATGGTAATGCTCATATGGCAATACCCATTGCCTGCTGAAAAGTGAGTGCAGGGTGATTGATGCCAGGGGCTGTTGACGTTGGGCCTGCAAGTGCGCAGGTGCGCAAGCGGCTTGCGGCTGTAGGAATGATGGCGGGCTTGTGTAATTGGCTTTGCCTATCGTTCAGTGGACATCCACGCCCGGCTCAAAGAGCAAATACAAAAAGGGGTGGGTATGTCGCTAGAAGGCAATTAATAAGTGATCTATATGGCAACACCGTGCCAGGTATGGCGCCGGAATTTGAGCTTTAAAGCTGCCGCGCCCCTGATCCTGCTCGCGGAGTCTGGCCACTGGCGATGCGAATCTGTCGATATATAACGAAAAGCCAACATATAAAGTCAGCTTTGTTTGCGCTGGCTCGACGGCGTAGGCAAGATGGCCGCTCTTTAGCCTGCGCGCTGGGGTGAAGATCGGTGCAGATGATGTATTCAAGCTCGATTACAGATTGCGCAGCTAACGAGCGGATGAATCTTTCACTCAAATGCAGATTGGACGGTGTATGAATTTGAAAAAATCAGTTGTGCTGGCCGCGGCAGCGCTGGCACTGACGGCGTGTGGCAAGGTCAGTAGCGATGCCAAAAATAATCTGGCCGAAATTACCCAGGGCCTGAATCACGACTTGGCGGCGTCGCGCTGTGTGAGCGCGTATGCGGATTACCCGCTCACGCAGCTGGCCGATAGCCGATCGAGCTGTATGCACTGCGATCTGCATCAGGAGATGGGGCTGATTGTGAAAAAGCCGACCATTAGCCCATCTGGCGAGCAGGCGTATGAATTTGTCCTGACCAGCAAAGGGCAGGCGCTGTATCAGGAAAACCCGGAGGGTAGCAAAGGCCTGTCAGGGCAGTTTTGCATGGCCAAAGAGCTCAAGCTCAAAGAGATTATGGCGGCGCAATCGTCGATGCGGCTGAACGAGCAAACACTGATTGGCGTGCAATACACCGTCGAGCAAGTGGAGCCCTACCCGGAAGCTGCCGATCTGGTGGGGAAAGATCAGCTATTTATGGCCACGATGGATGCCGCGCAAAAGCCGAAAATTATTACCACCACGGTGAAGCTGATATCCGGCAAATATCTGGAGCAAGACCCGAGCTTTCGCTACGGCGACTGGATTAACCTACCCTGATTCTGAGTACTTTCTAATGGGTATTGCTCTATAGCCTTTGTTGGGTGGCTATTGCGGATATATACCCATGTAAGTACGTTTGTATTCAGATTGTGTGTTGATATGACCGAACATTGTATTTAGCGATGAAAAACAATATTCGTAGGGTGGGTTAGGCGGTTTTATGCCGTAACCCACCGGGATGCAATATTAAGAAGAGCTGCGTTATGGTGGGTTACGGCCGAAAAGCCTTTGTCGCTTTAAGCAAGATGATAGTGGCGGCCTAACCCATCCTACGCGTGATCAACACAATATCTGAGCATGGCCATGATTAAGCCAGTGCCGCCGTATTCGGCTGGCTCATTTCACGATTGACGCTGTTCCTGCGCTTACCCTGCTGTGCCCGCTCGCATGCCTAGTTTGCGCTGGCGCAAACTATTTGGCCTGATTGGTGCAAGCCCTAATTCTTACAAACTCAGCGGCATGGTCTGATACGCCCATCAATGCGTGCCAGCCTGATTGGGCATGGCAAGCAGTCAATGGAGGTGGGCAGATGTTCAAGGTGATGATAGATAAGCTGCTGCAGGGCAATATTGTGCTGCAGATTATATTTGGGATGCTGGCCGGTATTGCGCTGGCGGTGTTTTTTCCGGCAGCGGGGCAGCAAGCGGCGCTGTTGGGCGCAATTTTTGTTAGCGGGCTCAAGGCCGTAGCACCCGTGCTGGTTTTCCTGCTGGTGATGCACGCCATTGCGGGCAAAAAACAGGGCGCGCAAACGCAGATGCGCGGCGTGATTGTGCTGTATTTGCTCGGTACATTGAGCGCCGCGCTGATCGGCGTGATGGCCAGCTTTCTGTTTCCGTCGACGCTCACGCTAGTCGCGCCAGCCAGTGGCACCACGCCGCCGGGCGGGATTAGCGAAGTATTGCGCACGCTGCTGTTCCAGATTTTTGATAATCCGGTTAAGGCGCTGTCCAGCGGCAATTACATCGGTATTCTGGCCTGGGCCGTAGCGCTGGGCCTGGCTTTGCAGCGCGCCAGCGCCAGCACCAAACAGGCGCTGGATGATCTGGCGGGCGCGGTGAGCAAGGTGGTGCAAATGGTGATCCGCTTTGCGCCGTTTGGCGTGTTTGGTCTGGTGGCCGAAGCGGTGGCCACCACCGGGCTATCATCGCTGCTGGGCTACTCGCATCTGCTGCTGGTGCTGGTGGGGGCCATGGTATTTATGGCGCTGGTGGTGAATCCGCTGATCGTCTTTCTGGTTACGCGCCGCAACCCGTATCCGCTGGTGCTGATGTGTTTGCGCGAAAGCGCGCTGACCGCGTTTTTTACCCGCAGCTCGGCGGCCAATATTCCGGTGAATCTGGCTTTGTGCAAAAAGCTGGGGCTGGATGAAGACACGTATTCGGTCTCGATCCCGCTGGGCGCCACCATCAATATGGCTGGTGCGGCCATTACCATCACCGTGCTCACTCTGGCGGCGGTGCAGACCTTGGGCATCCAGGTCGACCTGCCAACCGCGCTGCTGCTGAGTGTGATTTCGGCCATCGGTGCATGTGGCGCATCGGGCGTGGCCGGTGGCTCGCTGCTGCTGATCCCGCTGGCGTGCAGCCTGTTTGGCATGAATGCCGATCTGGCCATGCAGGTGGTGGCCGTCGGCTTTATCATCGGCGTGGTGCAAGATTCAGCCGAAACCGCGCTCAATAGCTCCACCGACGTGCTATTCACCGCCGCCGCATGCATGGCCGCCGAAAGCGCCAGCGAAGCGCGCAGCGAATTGGCCAGCGAACGCGCTTAAAACCCGCCGCCGTATCGTCAAGCCACAGCCTCGTGAATGCGGTAATGCAGTTCACTTAAGCTGATAGGTAGTAAGTTTCCCCCTTCTTTGAGGTGGGGCTAGGGGGATTTGGCATTGTTTGAGCTTCATTGACGCTTGAAGTATCGCCAAATCCCCCTTAATCCCCCTTTTACAAAGGGGGAAACTACCGCGGCAGCTCAACTTGCTGTGGTTTAAGCCAGCAGTGGCATTCTGTAGATACTCATGCCCTATCGAGAGGGAAGGCGTGGCAGTCGCAATTGATCAACCCGATCAGCACGTCTTGAGCGTATTGCCGCATAGATCGGGGTATATCCATCAAGGCCAGTTTCATCAATGCTTCTGTGGCAACACCGCGGCAGGTATAGAGCTAAATGCCTGCGCAGCAGCCGGGCTTTGATTCAGCGCTGCCGCTGGTGCTGCTGTTGTAAACACGTCAAGCCTGCGTAAAAAACCCAACATCAAACTTGCCGACCGGATCATTGGCTGCCAATCTGGGATGCAATATGCCGTATGCATATTGATTCGTGATTCAATCTTAATCAGGAGCCATTGATGCCATTTCCCGCCAATAAAACCTACGGCATTTTGCAACTGCAAGTCACCGATGTGGAAGGCACGCACACCTCGTCCTACTCGGGGCTATCGCATTTCAACCTGCTCGGCAGCGACGGCCAGAAAAGTTATCAGATCAACATCGACTTGCAAAGCAGCAGCAATCCGAATGTCGTGTTGTATAACGCCACCATTGCCAGCAGCGACATGCAAAATATCCTGAACGCCGCAGGCGGCAGCAACCCCGGTTTTCAGGCTCTGAGCAGCCAGCCAGGCACCGGCGCGCTTGATCTGCTGCGGCAAAGCCTGTTTGCCCCCGTCGTGAGTGCCTGGCAAAGCAGCACAGCCAGCTCGGCCGATCAGATCGGCAGCCAGCTATCGGCCGCGCTCAGCGTAGGCGCTTCACTCGTGGTTTTTGGCACTTACTACGACGACAACGACAACAGCAACGAATCACGCTATGGCCGCGATCGCGCGCAAACCAACAGCCAATTGCCCCCGCGCGGCATGGACGACGTGCACCTGAACCAAGGCACGCCAGATAGCCAGGAGCAATGCCGCGACAACGGCATCTACCAAGATGGCGCACTGTTTATTCTGAACAGCGACGGCAGCGCCAACGCCTTCTTCTTCATGTTTGCTGGCCAATGCCTGCAAACCGACAGCAACGGCAATTGCGTCAACGGCGTGTGCAGCACGCAGCAAAGCGAAACCGCAGCCACACCAGCCTAAGCCCAGCCAGGGGTTGGCCTAGCCCAACCCCTTAGCGGCGTACCCAAAGCCTATCCGGCCAAACCCCTGCATGGGTATATCCAGCAAGGCCAATATATATATTGCCTTCATGGCAATACCGTAAAGGGTCTCAGGCTTGATCCCTGAGCGGGGTTTGAATTCTCAGGCCCATACATACGCCGCGCAGCGACAATACGCCATATCATCAGCCCGCCCAATCCGCCGGAAAAACACCCTGCGCCAGCAGACAGTGAAACATTGAATACGGCCCACATAGCCAGTTTGACCCGCTGCAATCTGCCTCACAACGCGCCGCGCCGATTACAAAAACTTACCGTCGCCATTCCGCGCGCCCAGCATACTGAGCGACAACACTCAGGCCGAGCCTGATCAAAGACAAGGGGACAAGATGGAAGGTATTGGCGGCGTAATACTCGGCACTTTGATTTACGGCACGGCCAAAGTGCTGGGCTATCGCTGGTGGTGTGGCGTGGGGCTGACGTGGCTGAGGCCCGAGCTCAGCGCCGACGCGATACGCCGGCGTAGTTGGGAGCTAGGTATGATCCGGCTGCTGATCGGCTTTGGCGTTGGCATCCCGATGGCAGCGCTGCATGCCATGGTGCTTGAGCTCACCGGCGTGCAGGCCCTGGCCTATCTACTGGTATATGTGCCGATCCGCTGGTTTGAATGGGGCCTGATCGTGCCGCTAATGCCCGCAGGCAAACTCAGCTGGGGCCAGCTCTGGTGCGGCCAGCACCGCACCGAGCGGCAATGGCGGCTATACGGCATCGCCGTGTCGTGCGCACTGGATGTGGTGTTTTTAGTCGGTGTGCTTAATGGCATTCGAGGCATGGGGCGGATATTTTGCTAGGGCGTGGCAGCTAAATGCATGGGTATAGCCACACAAGACTTATTCCTCATCGGCTTTGGAGCTATACCACTGCATGAATAGGTCATATCGCAGATGGCCAGCCTGCTGCGCAGGCGGTGAACCGGCCGTTTCGCCGGCCTGACGAATCAGGGGCAGTCTTGCCTTGCCCCTGATAACCCTAACGCGCCCGATCGACGCGAAACCCCGCTTGAAAAAGCCACGGCGAGGCGCCGCTACAACTCGCGTTGCGCTACCGTCGCGACACTCAAACACTACGCGGCTTAAAACCTCGCCGTAACTTTTTCAAACGGCGCGTCTCCACGGGCAATCCGTTCTAATTAGCGCAGGGGTATATTCACCAAAACCAATGCAGAAATAATCTTTAGAGCAACACCACGGCATGTATATGTCGCTCTGGTCGCTCTGGTCGCTCTGGGGCTTGAATTCCCGTTTGCGCGGCGGTACGCACACCCAAACCCGCCTGGGTCAGACCTTAGTCGCACGAAACACCAGACCAACCTTCAGGGTAAACGCCTTGCGCAACCAGACGGTGAAACGTCGAATACGGCCAATCGCATGCGCGCGCGACCAAGCCATGCTTGACTGGGTTGAAATGGACGTAATCCACATGATGGCGAAAATCGTCTTCGTCTTTAAGCAAGTGCTCCCAATACCGATGCTGCCAGATCGTGCCACAACGCTTATGCTCGCGGCGCCGAGTTTGCCATGTGCTTCGGAAATAATGTTCGCCCACCGAGCGTGTGACCGCCGATTTGATCAAGCGCCAGCGCGTCGCAAAATCGGCATCACCCACCGGCAAAGTCCAGATCGTATGTAGATGATCGGGCAACAGCACCCAAGCCTCAATCTGAAACGGCCGCTCACGCCGCACCTGATGAATTGCTTCACGCAAAGCCAAGCGAAACACATCATCAGTCAAAATCCGCTGCCGCCGCTCCGTCACCACAGTAAAGAAATACGAACCACCCGCCACGTTCGAGCGCCGATAACACGACATACGCAACCCCCAAAAAAGGAGATTTAAGCGTAGGGCGGGTTAGCCGAAGGCGTAACCCGCCAATCAGTATGGAGATGTTGAACGGTCAAAAAGGAAGTGGTTGAACAAGCGGAAGTTCAGCGCGGGTCACGACCCGCCCTACAAGGCTCAATCTGAAACGGCCGCTCACGCCGCACGCGATGAATCGCCTCGCGCAAAGCCACGCGAAACACATCATCAGTCAAAATCCGCTGCCGCCGCTCCGTCACCACGGTAAAGAAATACGAAGCACCCGCCACGTTCGAACGCCGATAACACGACATACGCAAACCCCACGGAAAAAATGATACATCAAGCGTAGGGCGGGTTAGCCGAAGGCGTAACCCGCCATTCAGGCGTGGTAAGCTAGACGGTAATTAGGAGTGGCAGATCAAGCAACGGTTCAGCCATATCGACGGACAGATCAGCGCGGGTTGATAAACCCAACCCGCCCTACAAGGCTGGAAACGGTAAATAGAAATTTCTTGTGAGATAAAAAATGAAAGTAGCAAGTCTTCGGGTTGAAAATTTCAGGGGATTCATTAATTCTGGAGATGTAAAACTTAAACCGCTAAACTTTCTTATTGGAAAAAATAGTATAGGAAAAAGTTCATTTGGGCGTTTATGGCCATTATTGCACCAAGGAATTCAAATTGGGAAACGCTCCCCAATTGTTTGGAATGGCGACTTAGTTGACTTTGGATCATTTGATGACGTCCTTTCGCGCTACTCAGAAAAAAAGAACATTATATTCAATTTCACACTAACAAAAAAACAAAACACTGAAATACTGCGACGTTCATTTCTGCACAAGAGCTCATTAGTAAAAAACCTAATCAATGAGGATATTGATGTTTCTCTTTCCTTGTGCAGAGGAGGTAATGAATACACAACATTATGCTCAAGTTTTTCAATAAAAATCGGGGAAACACTAATTCAAAACAAGTTCGACAAAGAATCAAAACTTGAATCAATAACAATCAACGGCGTTGATATTAACCTACACAAAAGTTACATAACCGAATCAAGGATCGGTTACATCCTCCCTGAAATAAGTTATTTTGTGAAAATAAATGATCAGATCGTAAGTGCGCACTCACCAATGCGAATGCGCCTATTTCGAGTATTAAGAGATGAATTGCACAGCCGATTAACCGACGAACGTGTACATGAGATCTGCTCGAGTCTAAAGGTTATTTGCAACAAAGAAGAATTAATTGAAATTTGTCGAAACCTTCAGCACAAGTATAAAACATGGCAAGATTTCCTCAAAAAGGCCGAAGCAAACCCCAAGCTTTTAGCTAGATTCCACGAAGCTGTCAATTTTGCCGCAAGTGAATATTTCTCAAGAGACCTAGACTCTTTCATTAAAGACAACTTTTCTTCAGTTAATTATATAAAACCTTTCAGGGCAACCGCACAACGTTATTACAGAAGACAAGATTTAGCAATAGATAACATTGACTCAAATGGCTCTAATCTAGCCTTTTACCTTGAGTCGCTCTCAACATCGAAACTGGAAAAGCTTAATTTATGGCTAAGTGATAATTTAGACTTGAATGTTATTCTGGACTCAGAAAAAGGACACGTCATGATTAAGATTCATGATTTAACGTCCAATCGAATAGACAATATGGCAGATATGGGTTTTGGATTTTCACAAGTTTTGCCTTTGGCAGTCCAAGCATGGATTTCTTCATCAATATTTGCAAGGCAAAGCAATAGGATTGATACATCAGATAAAATTTTGGTCTGGGAGCAACCTGAATTACATTTACATCCAGCCATGCAAAGAAAACTGACATCACTAATTGCAAAAACGATTAAGGCAGCGCAAAAATCAAATATTTCTTTTATTATTGAGACTCATAGTCAATCAATGATCAATGAAATCGGAGATTTGATACTAGAGAATGAACTGAAATCAGATGACGTTCAAATCCTATTGTTTGAACAAACGGGCAACAATTCAGAAACAACGATTCGTTCTACTGGGTTCAACTCTGATGGAGAACTAATTAATTGGCCATTTGGTTTTTTGGCGGTATAAGCATGCTGATAATAATTCAAGAAATAGCAATCGAAGACATACTTACTGGCAACCCAAAAGACCTAGAAGACTTTGAAGATTTTATCTCGCTACATCAAAAGATGATTCATTATATTGGAGCGTCCAAAGTAATCATCGATCGTTTGATTAACGATCTTGATAGTAAAGTTAGTAACCGTACGCTACAAACTTTGAAGCAAATCAAAACTCAATCTCACGAATTAGAATCAATTAGATCTGAGTTATCCATGTATTCTATACTACGGCCCACTCTTGGAATGACTATTAGAAGAACAGAAAATGAAGGGAAAAGTGTATGGGAGCTAGGAATCAAAGCTGCTATTAAGTGGCTTTCGCAACCATTAAAACTATACGGCGAGCATTTAATTGATAGCAACATTTTTAAACGAGCTGCAGTACATTACGCCGAATCCAAGCCTTTTGGACAAAGAATGGTGAACGCCATAACAGAAATGACAGGAGGATGTGGCAATGCAGATATTGTTCTAAAGGAACGTTTTAATGATGCAATATCACCAACATTATTAATCATTGATAGTGATAAGTTGAGCCCGGATCATGTTGGATCAGCTGCAATTCAAAAGTGCAAGAATATAATTACATCCAATGAAGGGTTAGTACATTTTCATTGCATAGAAGAAAGAGAAATTGAAAACTTCATCCCGCTTCCATTGATTAAGAAAACAATTGAATCTTTAGAAAAGACAACCAACATAGATTCCATGCTGGTCAATTATCAAAGATTAGAGAGCTTTTTTAACTTGCATCCAAATCATTACAAATATATTGATCTTAAGGATGGCACGTGCACCGCATGGGTAAAAAGTAAATCTGAATGTGTAAAAATATTTTACAATGAGATACCCCAGACAGAAGAACGGTGCACTTGTAGCAAGGGCTGTACGGGCCATTATCTCGTTCACCCTCTCTGTAAAAATTTGCTCAATCATTTCTTTAACTACTTCAATAATTCAGAAAACAATCGAGCAATTAAGCACTTAAGTAACAAATTACCAAATCAATGGAATAAATTTAGTCAATTGATTTTCTCTATGGCGTTTTGCAATAAAATTCGAGTAACCTAGTATAGGTCATCTCATATATAACTTGTGTAGAAATATGCAAAAGTGAAAAGCCCCGCATCCGCGGGGCTTTTCATAGGTATCACTACCAAACCATAATTCAGCAAGGCCTCACGCCACATACCCCAAATTCGGTGCCAAATCCCGCTCCGCCTGCGCCAGACTCACCCCACGCCGAGCCGCATAATCTTCCACCTGATCCAGCGTTACTTTCCCCACGCCAAAATAGCGCGATTCGGGGTGGCTGAAGTAGAAGCCGCTGACTGCTGCGGTTGGCAGCATGGCGTAGCCCTCAGTTAATGTCATGCCGATGTTGGGCGCGTTGAGCACCTTAAACAATTCCACTTTTGGCGTGTGATCTGGGCAGGCTGGGTAGCCGGGGGCTGGGCGGATGCCGACGTATTTTTCGTCGATCAGCTCGTCGTTGCTCAGATTTTCGCTGCCCGCATAGCCCCATAGCTCGGTACGGACGCGGTGGTGCATGTGCTCGGCGAAGGCTTCGGCAAATCGGTCGGCGAGCGATTTGAGCAAGATCGCGCTGTAGTCGTCGTTGGCGTCTTCAAACGCTTTGACGGGCGCGTCGATGCCGATGCCGCCGGTGACGGCAAACGCGCCGATGTAGTCTTTGATGCCGGTTTCTTTCGGCGCGATAAAGTCGGCCAAGCACCAGTTCGGCTTCACATCGCCCGTTTTTGGCTTGGGCAATTGCTGGCGCAAATTGTGCCATGTCATGGCGACTTCACCGGTGGCCGGATCGTACAGCTCGATGTCGTCGTGGTTCACGCTATTAGCTGGGAAGAAGCCGATCACGCCTGCGGCGGCGATCCATTTTTCGTCGACAATTTTACGCAGCATGGCTTTAGCGTCGGCGTACAGATGACGGGCGGCTTCGCCAACGACTTCGTCTTGCAAGATCGCCGGGTAGCGACCATGCAATTCCCAGCTTTGGAAGAACGGCGTCCAGTCGATAAATGGCTCGATGTCTTCGAGTTTATAGTCGGTATATTCACGTACACCAGTAAAGCTAGGCGCTGGCGGCGTATACGTCGCCCAATCTGGTGCGAACTTGTTGGCGCGGGCTTCTTCAAGGCTAACGAGTTTGGTGCGATCTTTGCTCTCGAAAATCTCGCGCGCTTTGGCGTATTCGGCTTTTACTTCGGCGGCGAAAGCGGGCTTGAGTTCGTCGCTTAACAGGCTTGAACACACGCCGACAGCGCGGCTGGCGTCGGGCACGTAGATGACTTGGTCATTTTGATAGTGCGGCTCGATTTTCACCGCAGTGTGCACTTTGGATGTGGTCGCACCGCCGATCAGCAGCGGAATATCAAAGCCCTGGCGCTGCATTTCTTTGGCGACGTGGCTCATTTCTTCCAGACTTGGCGTAATCAGACCCGATAGACCGATGATGTCGGCTTTGACCTCGCGGGCTTTGTCCAGAATCGTCTGGCACGGCACCATCACGCCCAAGTCGTGCACTTGGTAGTTATTACAACGCAGCACGACGCCAACGATGTTTTTACCGATGTCGTGTACGTCGCCTTTCACCGTCGCCATGATAATCACGCCTTTGGCGGGCTCGTCTTGCAGCCCTAAGGCAATTTTTTCGGCCTCGATGAAGGGCTCGAGATGCGCGACGGCGGCTTTCATTACGCGCGCTGCTTTCACGACCTGCGGCAGGAACATTTTACCGGCGCCAAACAGATCACCAACGACGTTCATGCCGTTCATCAAATGGCCTTCGATGACGTGAATCGGGCGTTCGACGCTGGTACGCGCTTCTTCGGTGTCGTCGACGATGTAGGTCGTAATACCCTTCACCAGCGAATGCGTAATCCGGTCTTGCAACGGTAGCTCGCGCCAGCTCAGGTCTTCACCCTTGGCGGCGTTGGCGTCGCCTTTGAATGATTCGGCCAGCGTGATCAGCGCCTCGGTGGCGGCCAGCGCATCATCGGTCTTCATCAGTACGACCGATTCAATCGCATCGCGCAGCACGACCGGCACGTCGTCGTAGTTTTCCAGCGCACCGGCGTTGACGATACCCATCGTCATGCCCTGCTTAATCGCGTGGTACAGGAATACGGCGTGGATCGCCTCGCGCACCTTATTATTGCCACGGAAACTAAACGACACATTCGATACACCGCCGCTCACTTTGGCGTGCGGCAGGTTTTTGGTAATCCAGCCCGTCGCCTCGATAAAGTCGAGGCCATAGCGGGCGTGCTCGTCGATACCGGTGGCCACGGCGAAAATATTCGGGTCGAAAATAATGTCGGCGGGGTTAAAGCCGATTTCATCGACAAGGATGCGGTAGGATTTTTCGCAAATCTCGACTTTGCGCGCGTAGGTGTCGGCCTGACCGACTTCGTCGAACGCCATCACAATCACGGCGGCGCCGTACATTTTCAGCAAACGCGCGTGGTGTTTGAATTGCTCAACGCCCTCTTTCATCGAGATCGAGTTCACGATGCATTTGCCCTGCACGCATTTCAGACCCGCCTCGATCACGTCCCATTTCGATGAGTCGATCATGATTGGCACGCGGCTGATGTCCGGCTCGGCGGCGATCAGGTTCAGGAAGGTCGTCATCGCCTTGGTGGCGTCGAGCATACCTTCGTCCATATTGATGTCGATGACTTGCGCGCCGTTCACCACCTGCTGGCGCGCCACGTCGAGCGCGGCGCTGTAGTCGCCGGCCAAAATCAGGCGCGCAAAGGCTTTTGAGCCGGTGACGTTGGTGCGCTCGCCGACGTTCACAAACAGATCGTTGTCGCCAATATTGAACGGCTCCAAGCCAGAAAGACGGCATTTTGGCTCGATCTCTGGCAATTTGCGCGCGGGCAAATCTTTGACTGCGGCGTACATCGCGGCGATGTGCGCTGGCGTGGTACCGCAGCAGCCGCCCAGGATATTGATCAAACCCGACTCGACCCATTCGCGCACTTGCGGCGCCATGTCTTCGGGCAGCAAATCATAGCCGGTGGGCGCCAGCGGATTGGGCAAACCGGCGTTGGCGTGTACCGACACATAGCAATCGGAAATGCGGCTCATCTCTTCGACGTAGGGGCGCAGCAGATCAGGGCCGAGCGCACAGTTTAAGCCAAACGAAATCGGGTCGGCGTGACGCAGCGAGTTGTAGAAGGCTTCGGTCGTTTGGCCGGTGAGCGTACGGCCCGATTGATCGGTAATCGTGCCGGAGATCATGATCGGCAATTCTTCTTCGTCTGGGCGTTCAGCGAAGTATTTTTTAATCGCGAACACGGCGGCTTTGGCGTTCAAGGTATCGAAAATCGTCTCAACCAGCAGAATATCCGCGCCACCTTTGACGAGGCCGTCGATGGCTTCGAGGTAGGCCGTCACCAGCTCGTCAAACGTCACGTTACGGTAGCCCGGGTCGTTCACATCCGGCGAAATCGAACAGGTGCGGCTAGTCGGGCCAAGTACACCGGCACAGAAACGCGGTTTGCTCGGGTCTTTCGCCGTTTGTGCCACGCACAGGTCTTTCACCAATTTGGCAGCGGCGAAGTTCAGCTCCCACACCAGCTCTTGCATCTCGTAATCGGCCATTGCTGGCGCGGTGCCGTTAAAGCTGTTGGTCTCGATAATGTCGGCGCCAGCGTCGAGGTATTGCTGGTGGATTTCGGCGATGATCTGCGGCTGGGTCAGCACCAGCAAATCGTTATTGCCCTTCACATCGGTATGCCAGTCGGCAAAACGCTCGCCGCGATATTGCGCTTCGGTCAGCTTGTATTGCTGAATCATCGTTCCCATGCCGCCATCCAGAATCAGGACGCGTTGTTCAAGCAGGTTCTTTAATTGGGTGAGGCGGGTCATGGTCTATCCAAGTCTGATGATCTGATATAAAGCAGGCGGCGATTTTAGCATGAGAGCGCCAGATCAGGCGCGCCGCCGCCAGCGCGCGCTTTGCCTGTCTGGCTGTGAATTACTACCGTAAGTGCTTGGGGATATTGCATTTTTCTGCCGGGTGGATCGGCATACGATAAAGCATGAGATTGATTAATGCTGCCAGAGGGGGAAACAATGACCGCCAATCTTGCTTCAGTACGCGCCGAGCGCTATAGCCATATCGCCAGCAAAGGCATCTCCACCCAGCTGGCGCGTACCGACGCCAGCGATAGCCACGGCCTGTGGCGCGAAGATTTGCTCAGGCTCACTGCTGCCCAATCGGGCGGCGAGCTGGCACACAGTCTATCGCCGCCATCGCTGACATTCCTGCCAGTACCGGGCGACACACAGCCCGAGCTATTCCAGAGGGATACACAGCAAATGGTGCGCCAGCATAATCGCGCAGCGCATCTGCATAGCCCTTCACTGCGCGAAGACGCCGTGCAACAGGCCTACTGGCCGCGCACGGCGGGAGTGGGGAGCAAGGTGTCGCTAAGCGTGTAGCGCTTGCAGCAGCAGAGGTGCGATCAAACCCGGTACAGCGAGACCGACTGATCCAGCTCCCGGCCCAGCTCGCCCAGCCTTGCACTTTCTCTGGCGGTGCTGGCGGCGGCCGAGCTGCTTTCTTCGGACATTTGCGCCACGCGCTCGACCTGCTGCGCCATCACCAGGCTGGCGGCGCTTTGCTCGCGCATCGCCACTGAAATCTCGCTCACTTGCTGCACCACCTGATCGGCGCTGTGGCGGATATTGGCAATGGCCACGCTGGCCTCGTGCGCGCGATGCACGCCTTCATCCACCTGTTCTACCGTGTGTTGCATGGTGTTGACCGTGCTATTGGCTTCGTTCTGGATCGCGGTGACGGTGCTGATGATTTCCTGCGTTGAATTGGCGGTGCGCTCGGCCAGCTTGCGCACTTCGTCGGCCACTACGGCAAAGCCGCGCCCCAGATCGCCTGCGCGCGCAGCTTCAATGGCGGCGTTTAGTGCCAGCAGATTGGTCTGGTCGGCGATGTCCTTGATCACATTCACAATCGTGCTGATATTGGCCGTGCGCTGCTTGAGCGAGTCGATCTGCGCGGCCGAAGTGCGCACCTGATCGGCGATCTGGTTAATGCTGGTGATGGTGTTTTCAATCACCTGGCCGCCAGTGGCAGCCAGCTGACCGGCTTCTCTGGCGGTGTGGTCGCATTGCTGCGCCCGGTCGGCCACGTGGCCGATGCTGACGGTCACCTGCTCGATTCCGGCCGCCATGGCAGAGGCCGATTCGCTGACGCCGCTGGACGATTGCGACATGGTCTGGCTGGTGCCAGAGAGGCCATTGACCGAGCCTGCAACCTCGTGGCCAACACGGTTCAGCTTGCGCAGGCTGGCCTGCAGCGTGTCCAGCAGGGCATTCAGCGACTTGAGCGACACACCCACTTCATCGTCGCTCTGCGTTTCTATACGGCGGGTGAAATCATTATCACTGGCCAGACGTTGCAAGAATTGCTGCAAGGCCGTCAGCGGCTGAATGATGCTGCGTCCGATCAGCCAGCCTGTTACGCCCAATGCAATCAGCAGCAGCAGGCCGACAATCACGCTGGCATTAATGCTCGATTGAATGTCGGCGGTGATTTTTTCACCGGCCTGATTTGAAGTCTGTGCTTTCTGGCGCTCTACATTATCCATCGCCACGTACACCTTGGCCGCCTGCGGCGCGCATTTGTCGCGGATCAGTTGATTGGCCAGTGCGGTGTCATTGGCGTTGGAGGCCTGTAGAATTTTTTCAGTCCATGGTCGCCAGGCTTCAATTTCCTGCCGCAAGGTCGCTACCATGGCCTTGCCCTGGCTGGTGAGCGCGGCGGCTTCAAATTTGGCCAGGCTTTCGTCCAAGGTGCCGACATAGCGGCGAAAATCGGCCTCAACCTGCTGTTTGGTGGCCGCATCGGTTTGCACAATATGAAACAGCACGGCGTAGCGCGCCTGCGCAAAGCTGCGCTGCATATCGCTCATTTCAATCAGGCCGGGAACCAGTTTTTCGGTAATCCCCAGCGCGTCTTCTTTCACATGCTGCGCTTTGTAAAAGCTGATGCCGGCCAGTAGCACAATGGCTAAAGCGGCTAATAACAATAGCGCGGATATTTTGTGTGCGATTTTCATACGGTTCCCGTGGTCGGTAAACCAGGCTTGCCCGAAGCGGGGGGCCTGTGATTATTTTGGATGATTCTGAATTGCGAAGTAAGTTTGTCAGCCTATTAGAGCTAGTCCACTCCGATTACAGGCAATTTAAGCCCGGCAGGCGAAGTCATGATCGGAATTGTTTGATCCAGATCAGCTTGGCTGCAAATAAAGCCGGGTGATGCTGGTGCTGGTGGGGGAAATCGAGGTGAGGTGAGTGGCCAGAACGGCAGCTAATGGATTTTGGTGTATGGGTATTGCCATGCAGCCACTACTGATGAAAGGCTGCATGGCGATACCCGTGGTTGAAATGCTTAGATCATTTCCACTGCCTGAATGGCTGTCAGGGCGATGGTGAAGACAATATCGTCCACCAGCGCGCCGCGCGACAAATCATTGACCGGCTTGCGCAAGCCCTGCAGCATCGGGCCGACGCTGACCACATTGGCGCTGCGTTGCACGGCCTTGTAAGTGGTATTGCCGGTATTCAGATCGGGGAAGACAAACACCGTGGCCTGACCGGCAACCTGACTACCCGGCGCTTTTTGCTGGCCGACTTCAAACACCGACGCCGCGTCGTATTGCAGCGGGCCGTCGATGGTGAGCTGCGGATTGCGTGCTTTGGCGATTTCGGTGGCGGTGCGCACTTTATCAACATCGGCACCGGTGCCCGATTGGCCAGTGGAGTAGCTGATCATCGCCACTTTCGGGTCAATGCCAAACGCTTTGGCCGAATAGGCGCTTTGCGCGGCGATTTCGGCCAGCTGCTCGGCGCTTGGATTTGGATTGACTGCGCAATCGCCATAGACCAGCACTTGCTCGGGCATCAACATAAAGAAGACCGACGAGACAATCGAGCTGCCTGGCGCAGTTTTAATCAGCTGCAGGGCCGGACGGATGGTGTTGGCGGTGGTGTGGATGGCGCCGGAAACCAGGCCATCGACTTCATCAATTGCCAGCATCATCGTACCGAGCACGACGTTATCTTCGAGCTGGCGCAGCGCCTGGATTTCGGTCAGGCCTTTCGATTTGCGCAATTCAACCATCGGTGCCACGTAGCGGCTGCGGATTTCTTCCGGGTCCAGAATCTGCAAGGTCGGCGGAATCGTCACGCCTTGCGTGGCGGCGACAGCCTCAATGGTGGCGCGATTGCCGAGCAGGATACACTGTGCAATGCCTTTCTCTTCGCAGACAATCGCCGCGCAAATGGTGCGCGGCTCTTCGCCTTCGGGCAGCACAATGCGTTTGTTGGCTGAGCGCGCTTTCTGGATCAGCTGGTAGCGGAAAGCAGGCGGGCTCAGGTGGTGTACGCCCTTGGTGTTGACGCCGACCATCAGGCCTTCGACGTCCAGCTGCTCGGCCACGGCGTTGATCACGCGCGTCATGCGGTCTTTGTCGTCGGCAGGCACAGCGGTGGGCACCTGGCTGATGGCCAATGCCGTGCCAAAGCTGTCGCCGTCGGTGCGCAGCACCGGAATGCCCGAGTGAAACGCCATTTGCGTGAAATCTCGCACGGTATCGTTCAGGTGCGTGCTGTGCGTGAGCACCAGCCCGGCCAGCTGCACGCCATTACTGGCCGCCAGCGCGGTGGCCAGAATCACGTCATCCCGATCACCTGAGCTGACAATCAGCGCGCCCGGCTGCAGGCGGCGGATCACTTCGGGGACGGCACGCGCTGCCACGACGGTCTCGGTGACGCGGCGTTTGGTTAGCTCGCCTTTAACGACGATTTCGGCGTCCAGATGCAGCGCCACGTCGAGCGTGCGCGGTGCCAGCAGGTGCGGATCGAACTCGATCACGCCCCAGATCGGCAAATCGCCAATCGCGGCGGCCATCGCGTCGCTATCAAAATTAACCGGCGCTTTATTGAAAATCACGCCGCCCACCTGCACGCCTTCGTTGCGGAACTGGCGCTCGGCCACTTTAACTTCTTCGGCCACATTGCCCGCGCTGGCGTCAGTCACCAGGATCACCGTGGCCTGCAGGCCCAGCGCCATTTGCGTGTTGAGCTGGGTGGTAAACGGATTGGCCGGATCGGGGTGCAGGCCTTCGACCACCAGCACGTCGGCATCTTTGCCTGCGGCCATACTCATGGTGACGATTTCTTCGAGCAGATCGTCGGTTTCATCAATGGACACCTGCTCGATGGCGTATTGGGCTGGCAGTGCATCAGGCACATCCAGCTGGCAGATCCGGCGGGCAAAATGGCTGGAGCGCTCGATTTCGCTGGCGGTCTGGTCCTGAGCGACCGGTTTTACAAACCCTACTTTCAAGCTTTGGTTTTGCAGGCAGCGCACCACGCCCAATGTCACCGAGGTCAGGCCCACATTGTGGCGGGTTGGCGCAATAAAAAAGGTTTGCATGATTGAATTCCACTTACGTTAAGCAATACAGCCGCCACTATAAACAATCCTCGTGCACCGCAGCATGACATAGCTCTAAAAAGTCGCTCGAATGGAAATATTGCCATGACATTTTTTGATTTTGTACCAGACACATGCTGCGGGGCTGGGCAAAATGTCTATTCTCAAATGACCTTCGCCCGGAAACCACGCGCATGAGCCCACCTGCAGCCAACACACCAACCAACACATCTGCTCAGCAGATCATCATCGAGCAACACGGCGACGAGCAGCAGATGCTGCTGCGTTCCACGACGATCAATGCGCCTGCAGCGGGCGAAGTGCTGCTGCGGCAAACGGCGATTGGCCTTAATTTTATCGACACCTATCATCGCTCCGGCCTCTATCCGCTCAGCCTGCCCAGTGGCTTGGGGCTGGAGGCGTGCGGCGTGGTTGAAGCCGTGGGCGATGGCGTGAGCGAATTTCTAGTGGGCGACCGGGTAGCCTATGCGGGCGGTGCTGTTGGTGCTTATACCACGCACCGTATCATGCCAGAGGCCAAGCTGGTGCTGGTGCCTGAGCACATACCCGACGATGTGGCCGCCGCAACTTTGCTGCGCGGCATGACGGCGCAGTATTTGCTAAAGCAGACATTTCCGGTCACGGCAGGGCAAACGATTTTGGTGCACGCTGCGGCGGGCGGCGTAGGGCAGATATTATGCCAGTGGGCGCAAAGCCTGGGTGTCACGGTAATCGGCACGGCGGGCGGTGCGGCCAAAGTGGCGCAAGCGCAAGCCTGGTGCGATCACGTGCTCGATTACAGTAGCGAGGCCTGGGTGGCGCAGGTGCGCGAATTGACCCAAGGCCAGGGCGTGCCCGTGGTGTACGACGGCGTGGGCGCAGCAACTTTTCTGCCCTCGCTCGATTGTCTGTCGCCACGCGGGCTGATGGTCAGCTTTGGCAACGCCTCGGGCGCGGTGGACGCGTTTAATCTGGGCGTACTGGCGAGCAAAGGCTCGCTGTTTGTAACCCGCCCCACGCTGGCGCATTACACCGCCAGCCGTGCTGCGCTGCTGGCCTGCGCCAATGACTACTGGCAGGCACTGCTGCAAGGCCGGGTCCGCCCGGTGATTGGTCAGCGCTATGCGCTGGCCGACGTTGCACAGGCGCATCGTGATCTGGCGCAGCGCAAAACCAGCGGTGCAACGGTGCTGATCCCATGACCCAGCTGGTTTATCTGCACGGCTTTTTATCCAGCCCGCTATCGGACAAAGCCCAGCTCACGCAGCAATGGATGGCGCAGCAAGGGCTGGCAGACCGGCTGATCTGCCCGCAAATACCGATGCAGCCCGATGCAGCGATTGCGCTGATTGGCTCGATATTGCAGCCGCTCAAGGGCGACTTCTGCGTTGTTGGCAGCTCGCTGGGCGGTTTTTTTGCTACCTGGGCGGTGGAGGAGTTTGGCGGGCGGGCGGTGCTGGTGAACCCAGCGGTCAGGCCTTACGATCTGATCAATCAATATCTGGGGCCGCAGGAAAACTACTACACTGGTGAAATTCATCAAATTGACGCGTCTTTTGCGGTGCAATTGCAGCAATACGAGCGCGCACCCACCCGTTTGTCGCACTACTGGCTGCTGACGCAAGAGGGCGACGAAGTGCTCGATTACCGAATTGGCGTAGACTATTACCGGGGTTGCCTGCAAACTGTCGAACCCGGCGGCGACCATGGTTTTACCGATTTTGAGCGCTATTTGCCGCAAATCTGGCGCTTTGCTTGCCCTGATTAATCATCCATCGAGAAGAAGAACTATGACCACACCGCAAAGTGGCATTTTGCCTGCTGCATCGAGTAATGGTTTGTTTATGCTGTTTCGCCGCCGTCTGGGCCGCCGTGCCGACGCGCGCTGCAAGGCTTTGTTTGCCCAGTGGGCAGAGCGCGTTGCCGCGCTGGCCGATGCGAATCCGGACGCTGGTTTTGTGGCCTGCCTGGGTTTTGGCGCTGATTTGTGGCCCGAAGTCTACGGCCTGCAAAAGCCTGCCAAATTAAGGGCTTTTCCACGCATCGCCGGGGCGATTCATCCTGCGCCAGCCACGCAGTGCGACATGATGCTGCATTTGCGCGCCGAGCGTTTTGACGTGCTGTACGAGTTTGCCGAGCAGTTTACGCAGGACATGGCCGAGTGGTTTGACGCGATTGAAACCGTGCATGGCTTTCGCTATCGCGACAAACGCGACCTGACCGGCTTTGTCGATGGCACCGAAAATCCCGATGGTGACGAGCGCGCGACTGCTGCGCTGGTTGGCGACGAAGACCCACAATGGATTGGGGGCAGCTATCTGCACGTGCAGCGCTATGTGCACCGCATGGAAAGCTGGAACAAGCTGCCGGTCAAGCAGCAGGAAGCCGTGATTGGCCGCACCAAGGAAAGCGACGAAGAATTGCCCGACGAGGATAAACCGTTTACCGCGCACATCAGCCGGGTGGTGATCGAGCAGGACGGGGAAGAGCTGCAAATTCTGCGTCAATCGCTGCCGTATGGCTCGCCCAGCGGCGATAAGGGGCTGTATTTCACGTCCTACTGCAAAACGCCGGATATTTTCGAGAAAATGCTCGCCCGCATGGTCGCCCCGACGTCGGATGGCCGCGTTGACCATTTGCTCAACTTCAGCCGGGCAGTCACTGGCGCGGCGTTTTTTGTGCCCAGTATCGAGGCGCTCAAGCGGCTGGCATAGCGCCGCTGATATTCACGGCGATGGTCTTCCCATCGCCGCGTTGTATCAGGAATTGCCGAACAGTCGCTCGGCGTATAGACCTTCGGGGAAGATATTGCGCCACCACAGCCCCTGGCTGTAAAAGCCTTCATTGCGCTGGCAGCGCTCGGCCACGGCGTTGAAAAACGGGCTGACACTGCTGGTCTGGCGTGACAGGCTGGCGGGCAGACAGAACAGCGGCTTATCGGCCAGCTCGCTGGCCAGTGCGTCGGCCTGATCGGCGCGGCTCGATGCGATATATAGCGGTACATCCCCCCGAATGCGATGGTCTTGCGGGCTGAGCTGGTTTTTAAAGGCCAGTGCGCCTTTGTGATCGACCTCAAACATGGTTGGCGGCAGAATGCCGCTTTTAACAAATTCCTTATTCAGCGCCGGTTTGTGATCGCCAAACACCACCACAATCAGCTCGCGGCCGCGCGCTTTGGCTTGCTGCTGCAAGGCGGTGTTAAACGCCAGCAAATCGCTGACCGCCAGATCAAGCCGGGCGCGGTACTGGCTTAAACCGGCGTCCTGATTGGCAATAAACGGGCCGTGCGTCGAGACGGTGACCAGAAACATCAGCTGTTTTTGCTGCGGCGGCGTGCTGCGGTATTGCGCCAGCGCCTCATCGTACATCGCCGAATCTTTGGGCCAGCCCGCCTTGCGATTCCATTTCATTTTGTCGACAAAGCGGGTGCGGTCAAAGCCGAATTTGGGGTACACCTCGGCGCGTTTGTAAAAGCTGCCGTAGTAATTGTGCATGCCGGTGGTCAGATAGCCGTGGTTTTTCAGCTCGCTCACCAGCGTGGCGCTGCGCTCATCGTAGCGATCGGAAAAATTCTGAAAATCAATCCCGGGTAAGGCCAGCGAAGACAGGCCGGTGAGCGCTTCAAACTCGGCATCGGCCGTGCCGCCACCATAAACCGGGCTGATAATGCGCGAGGCGACAAAACCGGCTGGTGAGAGCCGGTTCATCGGCGTTGACATTTTCTCGTCACGACTGGTGTAGCACGACTCGCACATCACCACGACGATGTCGGGATCGGTATTGCCGCTCGGTGCGGGCAATTGCCGCGTGTAAAAATCGTGCTGCCCGCTTTTGGGCAGGTGCATGCTTTCCGCGCTTAGGATCAGATGCCCCAGAATGCCGTTCTGTTTGACGTTTTCGCGGAAATTGTAAAACACATAATTGGTGCTAAGTGTTTTGCTCAGTACCGCTTGCGATTGCGCCGCGTACAGGCCAGTGCTGTCAAATTGCACACCGACAATGACACACAGTATCAGGCCGGGCGCAATGCGTCGGGCCTTGAACTTGGGGCGTAACCACAAACCCAGCGCAATCGCCGCCACTGTGCCGACGCCGTAGCCAATAATGTCCCAGTTGATGTAGGAAGTGAGTGCCATGCCCTGGCCAACTTCCAGCAGATCACGCCCCAGCAAGGGCTCGCCGGTGGCCTTGTTTTTCACATAGCTGATGTTGTATAGCAGCGCTTCGAGGCTCAGCGTTGCCCAGACTGCCGCCCAGCGGTTGAGAAACATGGCAAAAAACAGATACAGCAAAGCCGAAAAGCCGATGCGCGGAATATTCCACTGTCCGTCCACGGCAAAACGGCCCAGCAGCAACATCAGAATGATGGCCGGCACGGCAAACCATTTTTGTTGCATAAACGGCGGGAGTTTGAAAGACCACTTCACTTTGATGCACAACCCGGATAAAGAGGCCGAATTATGACGCAATTGTGACCCTGCTGCAGCGGCACAAGTGCCGATCCGATATGCGGATGAGGAGCGCTAGATTTTAATTGAGGGTATTGCCATGTAGGTCAATTTTAATATTGGCTACAAGGCAATACCCCTATCTTATTGATGGAAGCGCAATGATTGCGGATAAGGATAAAAATCTTCCACGATGCCTTGCTGGATGCGTGCTTTACAGTCTTGCCAGAATTTGGGCGTGAGCAGGTCGGCGTGATATTTGATAAAGGCCGCCCGCACGTCGGGCCGGGTGAGCAGAAAGTTGCCGAATTCTTCCGGATAGACTTCGTTTTTATTGCCGCTAAACCAGGTTTCGCCGCTCATTTCAAACTCGGGCGAGGGCGGCGGCGGGATACGGCGGAAATCGCAATCGGTCATGTATTCGATTTCATCGTAATCGTAAAACACCACGCGGCCAGCGTGCGTGACGCCAAAATTCTTGAACAGCATATCGCCGGGGAAAATATTGGCAATCGCCAGCTCGCGCAGCGCATTGCCATAATCGCGAATCACCGCTTCTACCTGCTCGCCTTTGCGGTTCTGGATATACAGATTGAGCGGCTTCATCCGGCATTCGATAAACAGGTGACGAATGACGATGGTGTCGCCGTCTTCCTCGATGGCGTTGGGTGCCAGCTCGCGCAGCTCGGCCAGCACTTCCTCGGCAAAGCGGGCGCGCGGCAAGGCTACATCGGAAAACTCCAGCGAGTCGGCCATGCGACCCACCCGATCATGCTGCTTCACCAGCAGATACTTGGCGCGCACCGTGGCGTGATCGACTTCCTTGGGCGGCGCAAACACATCCTTGATGATTTTGAACACATACGGAAACGAGGGCAGCGTAAACACGCTCATCACCATGCCCTTGGTGCCCGGCGCAAAAACAAACTGATCATTTGAATGGCGCAAATGGTGAAACAGCTCGCGGTAAAACATGGTTTTGCCTTGCTTGCCCAGCCCCAGCATGGTGTACAGCTCGGCACGCGGCTTATTGGGCAGCATATCGTGCAAAAACTGCACATACGCCGATGGCACGGCCATATCGACCAGAAAATAGGCGCGCGACAGCGAAAACAGATGGCGGATTTGCGCTGGCTTGAACAGCGCGGCATCAATTTGCAGTTGCCCATTGTCGCGGCAGACCGGCAGTGCAAACGGAATTTTGCGCCGGCCATACGTGGCCTGCCCGATCAGATACGCCGATTTATTGCGATAAAACGGCGAAGCCAGCACCTGGATATAGCTGCTGAATTTGGCTTTGAACGGTTTGCCCACATGTCGGCGCAGCGCCAGAATAATGCGGCGTACGTCGCCGGGCAGATCGGCAAACGGTTGGGTAAAGCCAAAATCACTGATGATCTGGCTAATCGTTGCCGCTAGCCCGGCTTCATTGGGGTAATAGGTGCGAAACGCCGGGCCATCGGCTTCGATATATTCGGTCGACACCGCCGGGCGATAGAAAATGAAATCATTGTGGAAATACGTGCGGTGCAAAATGCGGCAGCAGACCGAGTTAAAAAAGGTCTCCGCCAGCTCCATTTGCTGGTGATTGATCAGCAGGCCGATGTACTGCTGCTTTACTTTTTGCCACACCGGATCGGGCAAACTGTCGGCGTTAAATTCTTCTTTCAGTCGCTGCACGCATTCCTTGACGCGCAAATCATAAAAAGCAATCCGGTCGCGCACCAGCGTTTGCTGGGCGTGAATGTCGCCGGTTTCAAAATTGGCCTGCGCGGCTCGGCTGGCCTCGCGAAACAGCTGATAGTGATGGTTAAAGCCATCGAGCAAAGCTTGCGCAATCGCATGGCCCAAAGCCAGATCATTCCGTACGCTGGGTGCATTCATCAGAAAACCCATTATCAAGTCACAATGCTTTCAGTGTAGGCGGCGCGGCCAAATTTGCTGCATTGCAATGTGCATGGATCGGCGTAATTTGATTTGTGAAGCGTCGCGCTAGCTGCCAGTATAAGAACATCGAGTTGAAGGATTCATGATGTTTCAGCGCCTTAGCCTGCCGGGCATGATCAGCATTTTGTTTGGAATCAGTTTGGTTTTGCTGGTGTGGCAGCATTATGGTCTGAACAAAAGTCTGGTGATTAATGCCAAGGCGCCCTTTGACATCGTGGTGGCAGACGACAGACTCGATGGCGGGCAATCGGTGGCGACCATTAGCCGGATCGGGTCAGCGCTGCGGCTGGAGTGCGCGCTCGATAAATCGTTTACCTGGCCATATTGCGAAATGGGTGTCGAGCTCGCCACACCACCCAATGGCATTGATTTTCGTAGCTATAAAAGCGTGCGTATGAAAATGAGCTACACCGGCCCCGGCAAGCACCGGGTGCGTTTTTTTATGCGCAACTACCACCCGGTATATAGCGATCTGCACGAGAGCACCACCTGGAAGCTCAATGAAGTGCAATTTATTGTGCAGGACGGCGTAGAAGTCAGTTTGCCGCTGGACAAATTTAACGTTGCCTCATGGTGGCTGGCCGACAAGAATATCCCGCTAGATCATTACGGCGTAGACCTTAGCAATGTGCCCTTGCTGATTATTTCCACCGCCGGTCTGCAAGAGCCCGGTATGCACACGATTGACATCGACTATGTGATTTTTGAAGGTAAATACATCAGTCGCGAACAGATGCTCCTGCTGATTGTGCTGCTGTGGGGGCTGCTGGGTATTGCCGTGATGATCAAAATGCTGCTCGGTTTGCACCTTCGCCTGCAAAAAGCCCGCCTGCACGCGTCCGAGCTGATTATTGCCAACGCCTCGCTACAGGAAGAAAAACGCCGGATCGCCGATCAGGCCAAACTCGATCCGCTCACGCAGGTGCGCAATCGTTCGGGCATCCGCAATGATATTGCGCGGGAAATGGAAAAAGCCGACGCCACCGCCCCGCTGGCCATGGTGATTTGCGATATTGATCACTTTAAAAAGGTGAATGATCAACACGGCCATGCGCGCGGCGATGAAGTGCTGGTCAAATTTGCCCAGATTCTGACCGCGCATGTCCGGCATGGCGATTATGTGGTGCGCTGGGGTGGTGAAGAATTTGTGCTCTTTCTGCCGCAAACCGAAGGTGAGCAGGCGCATCTGGTCGCCGAAAAATTGCGCGAAGCGGTGCAAAACGCCATCTGGCCGACCGGGATTGCGCTCACCGCCAGCTTTGGCGTCAGCGTGGTTGGCCCTGACGGCTTTGGCAAAGCGCTTGAGCGCGCCGACAAAGCCCTGTACGCCGCCAAAGCCAATGGCCGCAACCGGGTAGAGTACGCCCAGCCCTGATCGCCACTGCGTCTGGCAGTTTGTACTCCCCAAGCTAGCCACAAACTCTTACAATGCGCAGCTTGTTGAATAAACCTCAACCCTGTGAAGGATAGCTATGCTGCGCATTACCGAACTCAAACTGCCGCTCGATCATTCTGATGCCGAGCTGAAAACCGCCATTGCCAAATACCTAGGCATTGGCGAAGCCGACATTGCCAGTTATCTGGTTTACAAGCGCAGCTTTGACGCGCGCAAAAGCCAGATGCAGCTGGCCTACATCATTGATCTGGACGTTGGCGTGCTCGAGGGCAAACTGCTGGCCAAATTCAAAGCCGACAGCCATGTCATGCCCACGCCGGATACCCAGTATCACTTTGTCACGCAAGCCCCGGCGCAATTGAAGCATCGCCCCATCGTCGTCGGCTTTGGCCCCTGTGGCATCTTTGCCGCGCTGATTCTGGCGCAGATGGGTTTTAAACCCATCGTGCTGGAACGCGGCAAAAAGGTGCGCGAGCGCACGCAGGACACTTGGGGCCTATGGCGTAAAAATACGCTGAATCCCGAATCCAATGTGCAATTTGGCGAAGGCGGCGCGGGGACGTTCTCCGACGGTAAGCTCTACAGCCAGATTAAAGACCCGCGTCATCTGGGCCGCAAAGTACTCACCGAGTTTGTGAAAGCCGGTGCGCCGGATGAAATTCTGTATATTGCCAAGCCGCATATCGGCACGTTCAAACTGGTCGGCATGGTGGAAAAAATGCGCGCCGAGATTGAATCGCTTGGCGGCGAAATCCGCTTTCAGCAGCGCGTGGATGATTTGATTCTGCAAGATAGCGCCGATGGCATGAAGCAAGTCCGTGGTGTGCGCGTGACGGAACTCGGCGTTGAAGGCCATCCGAGTAGCGAAATTCTCAGCGAACACGTCGTCATTGCGCTGGGCCACAGCGCGCGCGACAGCTTTGCGATGATGCACGAGCGCGGCGTGTTTATGGAAGCCAAGCCATTCTCGGTGGGCTTTCGGATCGAGCACCCGCAATCACTGATCGACAAAGCGCGCTGGGGCAAATACGCCGGGCATCCGATTTTGGGCGCAGCCGACTACAAACTCGTCCATCACGCCGCCAATGGCCGCGCGGTGTATAGCTTCTGTATGTGTCCGGGCGGCACGGTTGTCGCCGCTACCTCTGAGCCAGGTCGCGTCGTCACCAACGGCATGAGCCAGTATTCGCGCAACGAGCGCAACGCCAACTCAGGCATGGTCGTCAGCATTAACCCCAGCGATTATCCGGGCGGCGCAATGGCGGGGATCGAGTTCCAACGCCAGCTGGAAAGCCATGCCTATGTGCTCGGCGGTGGCAATTACAATGCACCTGCGCAGCTCGTTGGCGATTTCTTGGCTGGCCGCGCATCGAAAGATGTTGGCAGCGTCGAACCATCCTACAAACCGGGCGTGAATTGGACCGATCTGGCCAGCGCCTTGCCCGATTATGCCATCACCGCAATGCGCGAAGCACTGCCTGAATTTGGCAAGAAAATCCGTGGCTACGATATGCACGACGCCGTGCTAACTGGCGTCGAAACGCGCACCAGCTCGCCGCTACGCATTACGCGTGGTGACGATTGCCAATCGCTGAATGTGCGCGGCCTTTATCCAGCCGGTGAAGGCGCAGGCTACGCGGGCGGGATTTTGTCGGCAGGGGTAGATGGGATTAAAGTAGCCGAAGCGCTGGCGCTGGATATGATGGGCTAGGGTATGTGGCTGCGAGCTAATCACAGATTGCGCTGTGGGTTAATACAATGGCGGGTATCTCCCGCCATTGGTCTTTTTTCCTGCTGAAAAGCATCCTCGTGGATTCCCGCAGTAGGTAGGGTGAACTGAGCAATCGCGAATTGCGCCGCTACGCCGAGCATTGGTGCAATTGGCTGCGCTCAGTGCACCCTTGTATCTTTCTCCCCGTGGTGGTTAGCTACTACCACATGAGGCGAAGTGAGTTTGAGCCCACCCTTAAGGCATTGACCTTGTTTTGTAGATTAAACCCTTCGTCCTCACTTCTTTCGCCAAATCAGACACTGAACGGTAGCCAAGGGCTTGACCCTGTATGCACAAGGCAAGTGGGCGAATTAGGCATTTTTACAGGAAGCATTCTCGTGTTTTATCTCGGCATCGATGTGGCCAAAGCCAAGCTTGATTGTTACTTATTAACACAGCTTGATCCACTTAAAGGCAAAGCCAAAGTGGTTGCAAATACCACCAAAGGACTCGCCGATTTACTCATTTGGCTAACTAAAAATCACATCCCGCACAATCAGCTGCACGTCACGATGGAAGCCACCGGCGTGTATCACGAACTGGCCGCCACGCTACTACATGACGCTGGCGCCTGCGTCTCGATTGCCAACCCTGCTCAGGTCAAACACTTCGGCCAAGGCCTTGCGGTTCGCACCAAAACCGATGGTGTCGATAGCCAAGTTCTTGCCCGTTATTGCGCGATGATTAAACCCGCAGCCTGGATGCCTCCACCACCTGAAGCCCGCATTCTCAAAGTATTGCTTGCCCGGCGTGAAGCGATTTTGCAGGATCTGCTCCGTGAACAAAATCGCCAAGAAAAAGCCGAATCGACCGTCACGCCCGAGTTAATTCATCAATCCATTCACGACAGTATTGCCTTTTTAAATACCCAGCTTAAAAAGCTACAAAGCCAAATTGATGACCATATCGACCGTCATCCTGGTTTGAAAAACGACCTCGATTTGCTGCAAAGCATCCCCGCAATCGGCCCCCAAAGTGGCACGCAATTGCTTGCGATAATGCATACGCACCAGTTCAATACGGCAGAGCAATTGTCGGCCTATTTGGGCTTGGTGCCCGTGGAGCGGCAATCGGGTTCATCGATTCTTGGACGCGCCAAACTGTCTAAAGCAGGCCCTGCAAAGGTTCGTGCGGTGCTCTACATGGCGGCGGTCGTCGCAACCAAGTACAACCCTCATGTCAAAGCCTTATTTGAGCGTTTACTTGCACGCGGTAAGAGCAAAATGTTGGCGTTGGGGGCTTGCATGCGCAAATTAGTTCATCTGTGCTTCGGCGTGCTGAAAACGCAAAAACAGTATCAAGCTGAATACCAAAATTCTCGACCGGCAAGACGGTATCTACGAAAATCATTTGTCATCAAGAAATCACAATATTTGACCATACCAACACACAATTTGAACATTGCCTAAATAGATAGGGTATATGCTTACAGATTAATCAATCATTAATCTGTAAGCATATACCCTGACATAAATAGAGTTTTCTATTGTTGTGTTGATGCGGGGCCGCATCAGCCCCTAGCTTGCAAAGCCTTGCCAACAAAATGCCGGTTCACCGTTGGGCGGGGCACTTTGCAATCGAACCAGGCGCGCACGTCTTCATCCAGGCCAATGCCGTGCATAAAGTTATACAGCGCCTTGTTCAGCCCCTGCCCCATCAGATCGTGGTCAATCGGCGTAGTGTCGATAAAGCCGACGTCATTTTTGGCAAAGCTCACCGGCGGCAGTGGAATCAGCTCGACGCCGTATTCTTCCGGATTTTTGCCCACTGGCGAATGCACCGTGCAGGCAAAGCGGTGGAAAAAGCCAGATTGAATACAGCCGTGCTCAAACAATTGGCGCACGTATTCGAGCGCATCGACGGTGTCTTGCACCGTTTGCGTTGGAAAGCCGTACATCAGGTAGGCGTGCACCAGAATCCCCGCTTCGGCAAAACCATAGGTCACGCGCGCGACCTGATCGACCGAGACGCCTTTTTTCATCAGTTTGAGCAGGCGATCGGACGCAACTTCCAGCCCGCCCGAAATCGCGATACAGCCGCTATCAGCCAGCAGCTGGCACAGCTCGGGCGTGAACGATTTTTCAAAGCGGATATTGCCCCACCACGAAATCGATACCTTGCGGCGCAGCAGCTCCTCGGCCAGCGCGCGCAGCATTTTCGGCGGCGCGGCTTCGTCGACAAAATGGAAACCCGTTTGACCTGTTTCTTCGATAATCGCCTCGATGCGATCAACCAGCATTTCGGCCGTCGTCGTTTCGTAGCGCGAAATATAGTCGAGCGTAATATCGCAGAAGCTGCATTTTTTCCAATAGCAGCCGTGCGCAATCGTCAGCTTATTCCAGCGTCCATCCGACCACAGGCGGTGCATCGGGTTGAGCATATCGAGCAGCGACAGGTAGCGATCAAGCGGCAGACCGTCCCAAGTCGGCGTTCCTACATCGGAAAACGGCACATCGGGCTCGGGCCAGTTGATGTACTGTACTTTGCCTTGTTCATTACGAATGAAAGTACGCACCAAACGCTGCGCCGAGCGTTTCCCTTTTAAGTGTTCAATCAGCGCCAGCAGCGGGCGCTCGCCGTCGTCGAGCGTGACAAAATCGAAATAATCGAACACGCGGGTTTCAGATAGCTCGCGCAATTCGGTATTGACAAAGCCACCACCGAGCGCGAGCTTGATATGGGGGTATTGCCCCCGAATGCTTTGTGCAATTCGGAAAGCAGCATATACCGCCCCGGGGAATGGCACCGATACCAGCACCAGCGCGGGCTGCTCTTTTTCCACCGCCGCCAGCGTTAAATCATGCAAAGTTGCATCAACCAGATTATGCGGCGCGGCCAGCGCGGCGGCCAACGGCTGGAAAGTCGGCTGTGACATCGCCAAGGATTCGGCGTAGCGCACGAACTCAAAGCGCGGATCAATCGCTTCGCGGATCACATCAGACAGATCATTCAGATACATCGTCGCCAAGTGGCGGGCGCGGTCTTGCGTGCCGAGCGCGCCAAACGCCCAGCCCAGCGTGTCTTCACTATCATCAATCGTGTACGCATCTATCGGCGCAAAGCGCGCGCCTTCGGGCAAAAATGCGCGGCTCACAATCCGGTGGCTCACCGTGCTATCGCGCCCCTGCAAAAAGGCGATGGTCGACGTGATCGTCGCGTCGTAATGATCAAAATTGAGCAGGAAATGCTGCACCTGATGGCTTTGCTTACGCGCGGGGATTTTGCTCGCCGCATCGCGAATCTCGGCCAAACCTTGACGCGAAAACAGCCGCAACACCAGCGCGAGCGCCAGATCAGCCTGCACCGCATCCACCTCGCCCCCCGCTTTGGAGCGCAAAAAGCCCGTGATATACGCCGTCGATGGATACGGTGTATTCAATTGCGTCATCGGAGGAATCAGGGATAAAACACGAAATGCAGTCATAGCGCTCACACAAAAAACCCGCGTACCAAATGGTAACGCGGGCTTATTTTACACGCTTAGCGCTGCAAACTTGGGCTGGGATGATAGTCGTGAGTCCATGTCCTAATGCCCGTAGCCCAGCGTTTTGACATCCTGCAGCTGGCCGTCCAGAAAACGCAGCTGCAACATCAGCCGGTCGGGGCCAAAATTGTAGAGCCATTCGCTCACTTCGCTGCCCGTTTGGCGCGGATCGGTTTTCCACTCGCCCGCGTGATTGCGATAGCGCAGTGGCGCAGGTAGGACACCTGCCGCTCGGCAGGCTCGCCGCATTTGCTCACAATCTCGGCCATGCTGCTCTCCACGCCCAGCAGGCTATTACCACAGCGAAAATTAGTCTCGGCCTGCACGGCGAATGGCAGCATCAGCCACATAGCCATGGGTATTGCTCTGCGGAGATTAATCAATAAAGCATTCATTGCATTACTCCCATGCAGTATGATTGCTGGTGTAGACCTAGCCAGCGGCCATAACGGTGATGATAAGTGATGAGTCCCGCACCGCGCGCCGACCTATTTACATCGGCGCTCGGTGTTTCGCCAGCGGCAGTGGCGGCCAGCCGGTGCTAGGATTAAGTCCTTAAGCAGAGTGCATTCAGGATAGCGCAATGAGTCTGGGGCAATATATTTATGCATTGACGCTGGCGATGGTGGGGCTGGGTTGCTGGCTGTATGCCAGCCGCAGCGAGCATGAGCATGAATGCCGTCGCTGGCTGGCCGCCTGCCTGCTGATGGCGGCGGGCTTGTCGCTGGAAATTAGCAGTATGGCGCTACCGCACTGGGGCATGAGCCTGGCCATGCTACTACTGATCGGCGGTGCGCTGCTGCAATTGAGCGTGCTGGGCCGGCTGGCACAAAGCAGGCTGCCGAGCTGGCTCTGGATCGGCATTCTCATACTGGGCGTTGGCGGCGAAATAATCCCCGACCTAAGCCCGCTGCCGCGCCACTTGGGCATGTGCCTGACGGGGCTGGCGTTTGGCCTGTGCTTTGCGCTGGAAGCATGGCAATTCTGGCGGCTGGAACGGCAGCTGGGCAAGCGCTACCCCGGCCCGCTGCCGGTGATCGGCGCGCTGGCCTCACTGTGCTTTGTATTGCGCATCATCACGCTGCTCGCTCACGACGAGCGCTATTCCGAGCTGGGCGAAGATATACTCTATCTGCTGGCATCGACCGCGACGATTTACAACAGCATGGGCTTGCAAATATTCCTGCTGCAGCGCAGTAATCATGCGCTGGGGCATCTGGCCTTGCACGACGCGCTCACCGGTGCGCTGAACCGGCGCGGGCTGCAGGAACAACTGGCCCAGTTAAGAAAAACCGCCACGCCAGAGGTCTGCATTGCACTGCTCGACATCGACCATTTCAAGCGCATTAACGATCTGCACGGCCACGCCGCAGGCGATGAGATCTTGCGGCAGCTGGTTTTTTCCTGCAAAAATCGCTGCGCGGCAGCGATATGGTCGCCCGCTACGGCGGCGAAGAATTTTGCCTGCTACTGCCCGGCGTGAGCCCCAGCACGGCTCAGCAACGCATTGACCAGATCCGCGCCGCCTTTGCCAGCCACAGCGCGCTCAGCACAGCGCCCGAATTTCGCTGCAGCTTTTCAGCCGGGGTGTGCCAATGGCAAAACAGCCTGAGCGACGCGGGCAATTTTGCCCGTGCCGATGATTTGCTCTATCAGGCCAAAAACGCCGGACGCAATTGCGTTGTCGGCCAAAGCACCAGCGCGGCCTGAGCAGCCAAAGCCCGCTGCTCATACGCGCCAGCACCCGCACAAAAAGCCGCCCAATCGCACTTATAATGGCGCTTTCTTTGCAGGATACCGCCGTGCCACTTGCCACCCAGCTGCGTGAGCAGATTGCCGAAACCGAAGCGCTGATTCGCCGTCTGGACCCGCGCAGCGCACAATACATTGTGATGCAGGGCGACAAAGCCTTTCAGTTTGTCATGCAGCAGCGCAAGCCCGTCAGCGCCACCGTGGTCGAGCTGGCACTGGCCACCCGCTTTACCGAAGCAGATGCGCAAATGATCGCGCAAGCGCTGAAAAATTCGCAAGGCGAGCCCAGCCGCGCCATCCCGCTACTGGCGGCGCTCAATATGCAGCTGGCCAAACAGCAAGCCGCCCTGCTCAAGCTGGAGCAGGCCATCAGCGTGATCCAGTGGCTACCACGGCGCTAGGGCCAGCCAGCGCTTGGCCTCCCGTGACTTGCTGCACCAAGATCAACCTACCTTGAACAAATAATCCTTGCCTTGCAGCTCAATTGAGTATTTAATTTCTGCAAAGACAGAAATTAAGGAAATCCATCATGAAACTCAGTCCAACCATGCAGAAATACATCGTCCACTGGGGCGAAATGGGAACGCGCTGGGGCGTGAACCGCACGGTAGCGCAAATTCATGCCTTATTGTTTTTGGCCAATCAGCCGATGAACGCCGAAGACATTGTTGAAACGCTGAATGTAGCGCGATCCAATGTCAGCAACAGCCTGAAAGAATTGCAAAGCTGGGGCCTGGTCAAGGTGCAACATGTGCTCGGTGATCGGCGCGATCATTTTGTCGCCCTGCAGGACGTGTGGGAGATTTTCCGCGTGATTACCGAAGAGCGTAAAAAACGCGAGCTTGATCCGACTTTAACCGTGCTGCGCGAATGCGCCATCGAAGCCGAAAACGACACCGAGATTGAAGCAGCAACACGGCAGAAAATGGACGATGTGCTGGTTTTTCTGGAAATGCTGCTCTCAGGCTACGACGACTTCAAGCATTTGCCGCCATCGGTGGTGATGAAATTGCTAAAAATGGGCGGCAAGCTCGGCCAACTGGTGGCGATCTTCGGCAAAGACGACGATGTGGCTACCAAATAGTTTCACCCGCTGGATTCACGACTCAGGAGATTGATCATGAATAACGCTACTGATCTGCACTATCAGGTTTTCTACGACGACGCCTGCCCGCTATGCCGCTTTGAAATGCTGCGCCTGCAGCGCCTTAGCACGCCGGGGCTGTTTGCGATGGTGGACATCAGCGCGGCAGATTTTGATGCCAGCGCTTATGGCTTTGCCAGCGATTTTGACCCGGCCGCGCTGGGCGTACTACTGCATATCCGCCGCAACGATGGGGTGCTACTGGTCGGAATCGACGCAATTGCCGCCTTGTACCGGGCGATTGGCCGAGGCTGGTGGACTGCGCCCGTGCAATGGCAGTTTGCCCGCCCAACGCTGGCCGCTCTGTACGCCTGGTTTGCGGCCAACCGCTACCGGATCAGCGCCGGGCTGGGCTTTGCGGCCAAACCGGCTGCGGCGTGTAGTATCAATGGCTGTAGCGGCAAAAAATTGGTGTAATTATTTCTGCCTATACAGAAACAATAGAAAACCCCATCAGCAAACAGGAGCATCATCATGTTGAACTTTGGCAACTTCATCTCGATTCTGGTGATCAATCTGGCGCTGAGCGTGCTGCTGATTGCCTGGCAACAGCGCGCTTTGGGGCCGCTGCTGAACGAAAGCTGCCCCGGCAGCGGCGCACATTACTGGCGGCACACGCTGGCCGCTTTGCAATTGCTGCTGCCCATGTTGCTGGTGCTGCTGTTTATTGATGGCCACGAGAAAAACGCGATTGGCGTCTTTCGCACCATGCTGATTTGCGTGGTATTTGGCCACCTGCTGGCGATAGGTGCCATCGCCAAAATGATCTGGCGTCGCCTGGTGCCCAGTGCGCCAGCGCCAATTCCGCATTCACCCGTTGCGGCCAATCCGCTGCCGACAAGGGGAGCAAGATGAACATCTTGTTGCTTGGCGGCAGCGGGCTGATCGGCTCAGCCCTGCTACTCACGCTACTTGATCAGGGGTATTGTGTTACAACGATTTCCAGAAAAGCGATTGACGGCAATACCCGGCAAGGTATTTACCAACTGCAAGCCGATATTTCACATTGGACTGAGCCGCAAGACTGGCAGCCCGCGCTGGCTCATGTGGATATTGTAATTAACGCAGTGGGGATTTTTGCCGAAAATGCGCAGCAATCATTTGCTGCACTCCACGTCGCGATGCCCACCGCCTTGTTTGCCGCGTGTGAGCAAGCTGGTTTGAACGGCTCGAACAGTTCAAGAAGCGGCGCGCCGCGAGTGATTCATATTTCCGCGCTCGGCGCCGATGTCAACGCTGCGACTGAATACTGGCGCAGCAAAGGTCAGGCCGACGCGGCGCTGATAGCGAGTGATCTGGATTGGGCGATTGTCCGACCATCGCTGATTTACTCGCCCAATGGCCGTAGTTGCCAGCAGTTTTTACAGATGGCGAGCTGGCCGCTGCTGCCCGATTTGCGCGGCTGCGCGGCGGTGCAGCCGGTGCATCTGGACGATGTGATTGCGGCAATTCTGGCGCTGCTCGCCGCGCCAAACCAGCAAGTGGTCAATCTGGTAGGCCCATCGGCAATGAGTTTGTCGCAATGGCTGGCGGTTTTGCGCGCGGGCATGGGTTTGCCCGCCACTATAAATCTACCTGTATATGGCTGGATGCAAGACATAGCGGCAGCTGCAACCCAATACCTGCCGGGTAGCTTGTTCAGCCCGACCAGCTTGGCGATGCTGCGCGCTGGCAATGTCGCTGATACAGCGCCGCTAGCAAAACTACTGAGGCATTCGCCCAAAGCCGCAGCATCTGACGTGAAGGGTTCGAGCGATGCAGCGTTAAGTGAAGGTCTGGCAGCCATAGCGCAGCTTGGCTGGCTCGTTCCACTGCTGCGCTACACGATGGCGGCGGTCTGGCTGATCACCGCGATGGTCAGCACCATCAATTGGCCGCAATCACTGGCGCTGCTGGCGCAACTGGGGATCGCCGAATCACTGCAATGGCCGCTGCTGCTTGGCGCGATTGGCTGCGATCTGGCGCTGGGCGTGTCTTGCTTAATGTCGCGCTGGCGCAGCTGGAAACTACAAATAGCGCTGGTATTGCTCTACAGCGCTCTGATTAGCTGGGGTCTGAGCGAATACCTGCTACACCCATTCGGCCCGATCTTGAAAAATCTGCCGATCCTGGCGGTCTTGTTACTACTTGATCAATGCGAGCAGCCTCATGACAAACGTTAGCAAACATGTTCAGGCAGGGCCGCAAGACAATGCGAGGGCACATGAACACATTGGCCAAAAATCGAGGAGAACGTGATGGAATACTATCTATGGGTGAAATGGGCGCATATTCTGTCGGCAACCATCATGTTTGGCACTGGTTTAGGGACGGCGTTTTATCTGTTTACCGCCAATCGCAGCGGCAATGTGCAGGCCATCGCCGTCGTCAGTCACTGGGTGGTCAAGGCCGATACCTGGTTTACCACGCCAGCGGTGATTATTCAGCCGATCTCGGGCGCGCTGATGCTGTATTGGGCGGGTTTTCCCCTGCAATCGCTGTGGGTCTGGCTATCGCTGCTGTTGTACGCAGTCGCCGGTGTTTGCTGGCTGCCCGTGCTATGGTTGCAACTGAAAATGCGCGATATGGCGCAAGTCGCCGCGCAAAGCCACGCCGCGCTGCCCGAGCGCTACTGGCGCTATGAAAAAGGGTGGACTGCGCTGGGCTTCCCGGCTTTTGGCGGGCTGATCGTGGTGTACTGGCTGATGGTGCACAAGCCGTTTTAAGCGCATTGATGATTGATCCGGCCGCTTGATGTTTTAAATCATAGGAACGATCTTCAATCCGCCCGATCGATAGTTACAAGCAAATACTTATTTTTGAACCGGTATTCAGGAATAGATCATGTCAAACTACTTTAGCCATTTAGCGTCGCAGCATGTCCTTGTTACTGGTGGCACCGGTTTTATTGGCCGCGAGCTGGTCAATCAATTGCTGGCAGCCGGGCATCGCGTCACATTATTTAGCCGCCAGCCCGAGCGTGCCGCCCGCACCTTCTCCCCCGCACCAGGGCAGATCTCGGCCTTTTCAAGCTGGCAAACTTTGGCCAGCGATACGCAATTTGACGCCATCATCAATCTGGCGGGCGCGCCCGTCGTCGGCCCGCGCTGGAGCGCAGCGCGCAAACAGGTTTTGCGCGATAGCCGCGTGGGTGTGACGAATCAATTGCTAGGCTGGCTGCAAGGCGCGGCGCATAAGCCTGCCGTGCTGATTAATGGCTCAGCGATTGGCTACTACGGCTGTCGTGGCGACGAACCACTGGATGAAAACGCCGGCACGCAAAATGAATTTATGTCGGATTTATGCCGCGAATGGGAAGAAGCCGCGATCAAAGCCGAAGCCTTCGGCGTGCGCGTGGTGCGGCTACGCCTGGGGCTGGTGTTTGGCACCGGCGGCGCTTTTCCCAAATTATTGCTGCCGTTCAAGCTTGGCGTCGGCGGGCGGATGGGTGATGGTCGGCAAGTGATGAGCTGGGTGCACCGCAACGACGTGATCGCTGTGATCGCGCGTGCAATCGCCAACCCGGACATGCGCGGCGCCTACAATATGACCGCGCCGCAAGCGCCGACGCAAGCGGAATTCGCCGCGCTCGCCGCCAAACTACTGCACCGCCCCAATCTATTCGTCACGCCCGCTTTCATACTCGAGCTGCTACTGGGCGAAATGGCCGCGCTGTTTACCAAGGGACAACGTGTTGTACCTAAACGTTTGCTCGATGAAGGATATCAATTTGAATTTGCCACGCTGGAGGCGGCATTGCGGGATGAGTTGGCTTAGGGAAATCTGCACAGGCTGACGGTTGTTGTATATACATGCCGTAGTGTTACTCTGGAGTCCTTTTTAGCATTGGCTTTTGTGGATATACCCATTGGGTCATTAGGGCGGGCGAAACCGCCGGTTTACCGCCTGCGTTAGCAGACTTTTCAATCTCTTGAGGTGAAATTTGGCTTTACTTCATGCCCATCGGGCAATTCAAAACATCGCCCGGCAAGTTCAAGATGCACTGGCCGGATTGATCACTGCTGACGATACCGAGGCCAGTATTGCCGCCAAAGCCAGCCAGCTTATGGCCTCTCACAATATACATACCACTTGGTATTACGATTGCCCGGCTTTTGTATTGCTTGGCAGCCGTAGCCAGCTCTCGATTTCTGGCCACGACTATCGCCCGGCGAGCGAGAAGGTGGGCGAATTTAACCTCGTTACCGTGGATTTAAGCCCGTCACTGGGCGAGGTGTGGGGCGATTGTGCGCGCTCTTTTTGCGTAGAAAATGGCCGCGTCAGCACTGAAGTAGCCTCGCCCATTTTTCAGCAAGGCATTTTGGCTGAACGCCAGCTGCATGCCGAGTTAATTGAATTTGCGCGGCCAGATATGAGCGGCGGCGAATTGTTCGACTGGGCCAATGCGCGGATTAAAGCGCTGGGTTTTTCTAATCTCGATTTTCTCGGCAATGTTGGCCACAGCATCGCCACGCGGCGAGAGGACCGATATTTTATCGAGCAAGGCCAGCAACAACGCTTGGGCGACATGCTGTGCTTCACCTTCGAGCCGCATATTGCTGCCGATGAGCGCTGGGGTTTTAAGCATGAAGAAATTTATGCTTTTGATGCTGAAGGGCGATTGAGCGCAATTTGAAATTGGGCTGATTGGCTTTAATACTGATTTTGCGTCAGCTTCAGCATCGATGCGCTCGGCAGCCTAAAACTCAATCTATCGGCAACCAACTCGCCACCGAGCTTACTGTAGAACTTTATCCCACGCTCGTTGGATGCTTTCACATGCCAATCCATGCGCCCGCAACCATTGGCTAGTGCGAACTGAGCAATCCAAGTGACTAACGCTTTTCCTGCGCCAGAGCCGCGATGAGCAGAGCGCACATAGAGTTCTTTTAATTGGCATTGTTTACGCTGCTCTGCAGCAGGTTCGACTAGCGAGTATTGCCAGAGAATGGCGGCAAATCCAATCACTGTCGAATGCTCACTCGCAACGATGAGTTGAATATTTGAGTCGCCTGCGAGCAAATTTTTGAGCAAATGATCATTGATTTCCGCGCGGCTTGCCGTTGGTGGATGGTTGTAAAAAGAGTGCAACTCAAACAGTAAATCCGTGAGTGACTCATACTGATCTGGTGTAACGGGATTGATAGTCATGTCTATTCTCTTGAATGCAAAGTTGTAGCTCATCCGCTTCGAGCTCACCAAGATTGCGCCGCAAACCGCTCCACCAAAAAATCCAGCAGCGCCCGTACTGCTGGCGATAAATGTCGCCGTGATGGATACAGCGCGTAGATGGTCATCGCGGGTACTTGCCAGTCGGGCAGCAGCGCGATGAGTTGTCCGTTGTCGAGGTAGGGTTGGGCCAGATACGTCGGTTGTAGCGCGATGCCGCCATCGGCGAGCGCAGCGTGCAGTAGCACGGTGGCTTCGTTGGCGCTAAAACGGCTGGAGACAGCGACTTGTTCGTGTTCGTCACCGCGCAGGAAAGACCAAATACTGCGGCCAAAGTTGGCGTAGCTTAGACACCTATGCTGGGTAAGTGCGGCTGGTGATTGCGGAATGCCGTTTTCCGATAGATACCCCGGCGAGGCGACCAGCACCGAATCGCAGCGCGCCAGCGGGCGGGCGATTAGCATTGGGTCGGGCTCGCTGCTGATGCGGATCGCTAGATCGATGCGTTCTTCGACCAGATTGACCGCGCGATCGCTCACATTCAAGTCGATTTTCAGTTGCGGGTGCTGCGCTAGGAAATCGCTAATCGCTGCGGCCAGATGCGCAAAGCCGAACGACATGCTGGCGGTAAGGCGCAACTGCCCGCGCAGCTCGCCGTCGTGCCGCAGCGTTTCTTCTTCGATATTGTCCATCAGCGCGAGCATTTGCTGGCTGCGGCGTAGGCAGCTTTCACCGGCGTCGGTGAGCGTGACTTTGCGCGTGGTGCGTTGCAATAGCCGAGCATCGAGCCATGTTTCAAGTTCGCCAATATAGCGGGTGACCATCGCGCGCGACATCTCGAGTTTGTCGGCCGTGGCGCTAAAACTGCCGCTGGCGGCGACTTCGCAAAACACCTTCATCGCGGTGAGTCTGTCCATCGCCAAACCTCTATTTGTTCGAATATTGCAATAATCATGCGCAGTTTAGCGCATTTATCTGGTCGATTGTTGCAACTAAACTAGCGTCAGTTTCAATTCACCACGGCAGCCCAGATGAGGCGCCAACTAATTTAGGAGCAAAACCATGATCCGCACTACTCTACTCGCCGCCTCTTTCGCATTGGTTTTTGGCGCAGCGCAAGCCGAAACCGCCCCATTGCAAATCAAGGTGTATAACGCCGATGGCGCGAGCTTTCATGTCAATTCAACGCTGATTCATGGCGACAAAGAAGCGCTGGTGATCGACGCTGGCTTTACCCGCGCCGACGCGCTGCGCATCGCGGCCAATGTGCTCGATAGCGGCAAAGAACTCAAAACGATTTTCGTTAGCCAAGCCGACCCAGATTACTATTTCGGCGTAGAAACGCTGCAAGAATTTTTCCCGAACGCGCAAGTGCTGGCTACTCCAGCCGTGCTGGAAAAGATCAAGGCCAAAGTCGATGCCAAAGTGGCATTCTGGGGCCCGAAAATGGGCGCGAATGCCCCGAAAAAACCCGTGTTGCCTGTAGCCTTGAGCAGCAATGCCTTGAGCGTTGACGGCCAGAAAGTCGAAATCCGTGGCACCAGCGGCATCTTGGCGCATCGTCCGTATGTGTGGATTCCATCGATCAAAACCATTACCGGCAATGTCGGTGTTCTGAATGGCCTGCACGTTTGGACTGCCGATACGCAAAGCGTCGCCGAGCGCAAAGCGTGGATCGCGCAGCTCGATGAAATGGCGGCATTGAAACCCGCTGTCGTTGTGCCTGGCCATATGCAAGCTGGCGCGAAAATGGACATCAGCGCGATTGATTACACCAAGGCGTATTTGCAGACGTTTGAGCAAAACTTGGGCAAGGCGAAAACCGGTGCCGAGCTGATCGACAGTATGAAAGCGGCCTATCCGCAAGCGGGTTTGGGCATTGCGCTCGATATCGGCGCCAAAGTGAATAAAGGTGAAATGAAATGGTAAACACCAGCAATCAAAGCAAGCTGCACTATGTGTTCGACCCATTGTGCGGCTGGTGCTACGCCGCGGCTCCGCTGATCCACGCCGCGGCGCAACTGCAAGGCTTGGAAGTGGCCTTGCATCCGGGTGGCATGATGAGCGGGGCCAACCGCCAAACGGTGAGCCCAGCGCTGCGCAACTATGTGATGCCACACGATCAGCGCATTGCCGAGCTGACCGGCCAGCCGTTTGGTGACGGCTACTTTAATGGCTTGTTGCTCGACACCAGCGCCGTGTTCGATTCAACCCCGCCAACGCTGGCGATCTTGGCCGCACAGGCTTTGGGCTTTGATGGCTTGGCGATGCTGGGCAAGATCCAGCATGCGCACTATGCGAAAGGTTTGCGCATCAGCGATGGCACGGTGTTGCTGCAATTGGCTAGCGAGCTGGGGATTGATAGCGCTAGTTTTCTGGCACAGCTCGATGTGCAGGCGCAACAGATCGAACAGCGCTTTGCTACAACGCGCAAGCTAATGCAACAGCACGGCCTGCGCGGCTTCCCATCGCTGCTGCTGGAGCATGATGGGCAGCTACAGCGCATCGACATCTCGCCATTTCTGGGCCAGGCCGATGCCTTTGTACAATCCCTGCAAGCGCACGGCATTACAGCGCAAGCTGGCGGGACAGACGCACTATGCACGCCGCAGGGGTGTGCGATTTAATGAAAAAACGCCGGTTTGAACCGGCGTTTTTTGCGTTGGCTGAGACCGACTCAGCGGCAGTCTTTGGCGCGGGTGTTCCAGTAGGCGATGTCGAATTGGGCTTCGCTATCGCTGGTTTCAGCGGCGGGGAGGCGGACGTCGAGCAGGCGCAGGCATTCGCGCCAGCCGTTTTTTACGCCCAGATCGTCATCAGCGGGCAGCGTTTGCAGTTGGCCCTGACCGTTGGAGAGCTGCACGCGCTCGGCTTGCCAGACCAGCTGGCGGCCAGCAGCTAGCGTTGCGCCGCCAGTCAGATTGCTGGCCAGCAGCCAGCTTTGCGCGCCCTGCGTGAGTGTGAGCCAGCTTTGCGGGCCAGCCGGATGGGCGCGGCGCTCGAAGTGCAGCTGCGCCGCCTGACGCGGCAGGCGCGGCGTTGCGCCCAGGCCGCGAATTTGCACACTCTGGCCTTGCAGCGTGAGGCTGTAGCTATCGTCGGCCTGCGCTTTGACACGCGTTTTACCACTCAAGCTTTGCCCAACCGGCAGGCTGCTTTCCAGTTGCAGCGGTGCGGCCAGCAGCGATGTAGCACTCAGGGCGACTAAGGCCAATAGCGCGGATTTAATCAAATTGGGCATATGGAGAAGCCTTTCTTAATTCATGGAAAAACTCGGGACGCGGTGGTTTTTCTTCCGAGTGCTCGAATTGATCGTGCATAAAGGCACGCGATTTTTTCGCCTGCTTGCGCTCCGAATTGATACTGCGCAGCATGGCAGCGCCAGCGCTACCCTGGCTGGTGCGCGCAAAGCGCAGGCTGATATTGCCCCAGTCATCATAGTCCTGCAGATAGCCCAGCACACCGTCACCATTCACATCCAGCGCATAGGCGCTGCTGTTCAGGGCCTTGCTGTTATTCCAGTCGGCGTACACGCCGCTATCGGCACCCCGGCCAATGCTGGCGGCTTCCAGCAGGCTGTTCTCGTTCAGGCGCTCGCTGCTGCCGTCCGAGTAGTCGATGCGGAAAGTGCTGCTACACGCGCTGCCTTCCAGCGAACACGTCGACAAGCTGTTGTAGCCTTTGTCCAGATAGTAGCGCTGCACCGGGCCAATGCTGGTGGCGCGATCGCCCAGACCTTGCAGCTGGTACAGGTAGTTCATGATGCTGTAGTAGTTGGGCTTGTCATTGGTGTTTTCAAAGCCGCCATGGCGCAGGCCAAGATTGTGCCCCAGCTCGTGCATGATGGTGCCAGCCTGATAGTTGATCAGGCGATAACGGTTGCTGGCGGTATTGCTGTTCAAGCCCCATTTGCCCAGCGACACAATAAAGTCATTGCCGCCGATTTCCGCCACGCCGGACGAACCTGAGCTACCGTCGGCATTGCGGCTGCTGGCCATCAGCAGGTAATGGAACACCTGTCGGCGGCGCAAATCCATGCTGGCCGCTTTGTAATCGGCCAGCCGGCTGCAGCCACTGGCCGGGTTCAGATCGACACACGCGGCAAAAGCTACCATTTTGCCGCCACCCAGATTGAAGTTGGCAGGGCTAAAGCTGGCTGTGTACATACTGCCGACGTCAAACAGAATGTCGATATTGCGGCGGGCAAAGGCGTCGACCACGGCTTGCAGCGCTTCGCGTTGCGGCTTGACGCCCTCATCGGTGGTTTGCATGGTATCAACATGGATGAGCAAAGTCGGACGACCTGCGCGCGCGCCCATGCTGTATAAATCCAAGCCCGCATACGTGCCGCCCGGCACTTTGGCGCTGCTCGGGATGCCGTCGCCGTCTTCATCGGTGACGCCGCTCGGTACATCATTACGCCCACCGGGCGTTGAGAAAGCCACATTCTGCCAATCTGCAGCAGTATTGCTGTCTATGCCTTGCAAATAGGGGCGTACCAGCGCATACCCATAGCTGGCACTCAGGGCTGGTGCATTGCTGCCGCTCCACTGGCCTGCGCTCAATGGCTGATCGCTGCTGCTGCCAAAACGGACAAAATCAACGGTCTGGCCGTTGCGCACCAGCTCGATTGCGCCGCTGGCGCTGGTCCAGCGCGGATAATTGCTGGTTTGCCCCAGATAGACAATCTGGCTGGTATTGGTCAGCCCGGTGGCGCTATTGCGTGCAGCAACCGCCAGCAGGCCTTCGGCAGGCAGCGTGATCGCGCCCAGCGGGTATTCGCTGACCACACCGGCGTTGTTGCGGATGCGCAGTTTGACGTCAGAGAGATTCACGCTGCTGGCGCTGCCATTGCGAATCTCGAACCAGCTGCCGCTGCCATTCGGGTCGCTGGCGATTTCATTAATCACCAGACCGAGTGACGGCGCTGCGCTGGCTTGCGGGGTGGCGGTCGGTGTCGGCGTTACTGCTGGTGTTGCAGTTGGGACCGCTGTCGGAGTTGCTGTCGGAGTCAGAGTCGGCTTAGCGGTCGCGACAGGGCTGGCCGTTGGCGTCGCGCTTGGTTTAATGGTCGGTGTGGCGCTCGGAACGGCCGTTGGGACAGCAGTCGGTGCAGGGGTATTGCTCACTGGTGTTGCTGTTGCTGGGCTTGCGCCACATACCCCCAGATCAAGCCAGGGTTTACCCGAGCCGGTATTGGTATCGGGTGGATTGCCTTGCGTCCACCATTGCGCCTGATAATTGCGGCCGTTATAAGTTACTTTATCGCCGCCCACATACGCCTTGCTGCTCAACCAGGCGGCAAAGCAGCTGCTGGCAGGCGTTGGTGCAGCCGTCGCAATCGCTGTTGGAGCCGGGCTCACCGTAGGTGCGCTGGTCGGTGCCGCGCTGGGTTTTGCCGTTGGTGCAAGAGTAGGAGCTAGGGTAGGCGCTGCGGTCGGCACGGGGGTATTGCTCGCTGGCGCCGCTGTTGCTGCGCTGCCACCACATACCCCTAGGTCTTTCCAGACACCCCATTCGCCAGTCGTGCCGGGCGTATCACCCTTGGTCCACCATTTGGCTTCATAGGTACGCCCGTTGTAGCTCACCTGATTGCCCGTGGTATACGTGGCGCTGCTCGCCCAGCTGGCCGGGCAGGCAGTAGCGCCCGCCGTGCTAACCGTACCGGACGTGCTGCTTGCGCTGCCAGCGCCGGATTTCACCAGCGTCCACAATGAAGGAGCCTGCTGCGGGTTCCAGCCTGCGCCCATCAGCGCTTCATGCTTGACCCGCGCCTGATAGCGCAAACCCTGATAGCTGACTTCTTCGCCCGCCTGGTATTGGCGGCCTTCCTGCCACGGCTGGGCCGCCCAGAGCGTGCTGCTGAACAAGGCCATGCACAACAGGCTGCCGGTGTGCGAACGTAGTGTATTTTTGCGCATATCGTCTCCATTATTTTTTTATGCGCGGCCATGCTACTACAGAAATGACGCCTGAATTTCGCGGCACCGATAATTGGCGACTATCTGTGTGAATCACGTCATAGCTTTCTTGTAAATTACTATTTACTAATAAGCCGGCAATATTCTGCTCAGCAAACCGTGGTCTTTCTGCCATGCAAAAGCACGGCAGATCGCTTATGCTGGGCGGCTGTTTGACTGCACCTGAAGCGGACTTTGCATGCTCAATACCGTTGCCATCGCCAACTATCGCTCCTTGCGCGAGCTGATTATTCCGCTGGGCCAGATCAATGTGATTACCGGCGCCAATGGCTCGGGTAAATCCAGCCTGTACCGCGCCTTGCGTCTGCTGGCCGAGAGCGCGCAAGGGCGGCTGGTGGCCAGCCTCGCGCAGGAAGGCGGCTTTTCATCCACCCTGTGGGCCGGGCCGGAAACGATTAGCCGCGCCATGCAGCGGGGCGATGTGCCGATTCAGGGCACCACGCGGCAGGACGCCATTGCGCTCAAGCTGGGCTTTGCCGCCGATGATTTTGGCTACGCGATTGATCTGGGCCTGCCAACGCCCGATTCGACGTCGATGTTTGGCGGCGACCCGCACATCAAGCGCGAATCCATCTGGGCCGGGCCCATCCTGCGCGAGTCGGCCTTGCTGGCCGAACGGGATCGCAGCCTGTGCAAGGTGCGCACTGGCGACCATGGCCGCGATTGGCAAATTCTCAGCCGCCATGTTCCGGCCTACGACAGCCTGTTTAGCCATTGCGCCGATCCGCTACGCGCGCCCGAAGTATTGGCGCTGCGCGAGCGCATGCGCGCCTGGCGCTTTTACGACCATTTGCGCAGCGATGCACAGGCTCCGGCGCGGCAGGCACAAATCGGCACTTACACGCCGATTCTGGCGCACGATGGCGCTGATCTGGCCGCCGCACTGCAAACCATCCGCGAGCTGGGCCGGGGCGACGAGCTGGACACGGCCATTGCCGATGCTTTCCCTGGCGCAAGGGTCGAGATCATCGTTGAACATTCGCGATTTAGCGTACAAATGTGGCAATCCGGCCTGCTACGCCCGCTGGCCGCCGCCGAGTTGTCCGATGGCACGCTGCGCTATTTATTGCTGGTAGCCGCCCTGCTCAGCCCGCGCCCGCCCGAATTGCTGGTTCTGAACGAGCCGGAAACCAGCCTGCACCCCGATCTGCTGCCCGCACTGGCCAGGCTGATCGGCGCAGCCGCGCAGCATAGCCAGATCATTGTGGTGAGCCACGCGGCACGGCTGGTCACTGCGCTGGGCCGCTTGCGCGAAGCGCAGGTGTTGCCACTGGAAAAAACGTTGGGCGCTACGCAGCTGCTCGACCAGACTCCGCTGGAGCGCCCGGCCTGGCACTGGCCTAGCCGCTAGCGACGACTGCCAGCTGCGCTAGGTTTGATATTGATCACAGGCCTGCCGCCTAGGCAGCAAAAACAGTAGGGTGACAGGCGCTTCATTGCTACAATAACGAGAATTGTTCTCAATATAAAAGCCAATGAATCATTTATCTGCCAGCCTCTTGCTGGATGTACTGGGGCGGCAACGTTTCGGGGTGGAATACCAGCCCCTGCTCAAGCCCGCCACCGGCGAAGTGGTCGCCTACGAGGCGCTGGCCCGCTTTTACGATCAATCCGGCCAGACTTTGCGCACCGATCATGTGTTTCACGCCTTGCACGATAGCCCGCTGACACTGTTTCAGGTGGAGTACCAGATGAAACAGTTGCAGATTGAGCAAGCCCCGGCGGGGACGCTGTTTCTGAATCTGGACCCCGATGCCTACACTGTGGCCGAAACGCCTGCGCAGGCCAATCCTCTGCTTGATCTGATCGGCCAGCGGGCCGATGTGGTGCTGGAAATCATTGAAAACAGCGATTTGTCCGATGCGCGGCAAAGTGCGCGGATGGCCGATGCATTCTCGCAACGACAAATCCGGCTGGCGCTGGACGATATTGGCGCGCCGCATTCCATGCTGTCGTTACCGCTACTGATCCAGGTAGATTGCCTGAAATTTGACCGCAGCTGGTTTGCGCAGCTCGATTGCCCGCTCTACCACGCCGCGCTGGTCAGCCTGATTGCCTACGCCCGCGAGACCGGCAAACAGACCGTGATGGAAGGGGTTGAAAATGAGGCCCAGCTGGCTAAAGCACGCGCGCTGGGCGTTGATCTGGTGCAGGGTTTTCTGTATCGGCCGCTGTTCAAATCAGCAGGCTGAGCCAAGCCGGATGGCCTGTCGACAATTCAATCTGGGCTACAAGGGTATAGCCTTGCAGCCCAATACCAGCGATTACTTGCTGGCAATACCCTTGCTGGTTTTCTCGATCAGCTGATTAACTTCAGCCGGGCGATAAAGCGCTTCGCCGGGGCTGGCAAAGGTTTTAAGCTGGCCATCACGAATCAGGCCCACTTCCAGCTTGCGGTTTTCGGCGTCGATCAACAACCACGCGCTATCGTTTTTGCCCGCTTGCGGCTTATTGCCCAGCACATACAGTACGCGGTCAAATTGCAGCGAGCCGGGTGCGCTCATCTGGCTGAGGAACCAGGTTAGATCACTGCCGAGCAGGCGTTTGAGCTCGGGCATAATCGGGCTCACTTCGGTCAGCAGGCCAATATCATTGGGAAAACGCCCTTTGTACTGCACCAGCTGCAGCCAGTCGCCATCGGCTTTGAGCACCTGCTGCACCAGCTGGACGGTCTGGGATTTAGCCGCGCTAGCCAGCTGGCTGGCGTCCAGCCCCAGCGGCTGCAAGACTTCATTGGCTTCGTTGGCCACCTGATCAATCACGCCATCGGTTTGGCGTTTGACTTCTTCACCCACAATGCCCGCCACCGACGAGGCCACATTCTGCCCCAGCTGCGAGGCCTGATCACACGCGCTCAGCGTGCCGACCAGCAAAATAGCGGGCAATAGCAGCCCGAATTGACGGCGTTTTGGCGGGTTTAGGGCCTGGCTTTCATGCTTCATTATCGCTCGCTCCGGTAAAGGTTTTTGTATAGATCATGCCCTGCGTCCGAAGTTCCGGCGCAGAGTTTTCATCGCTGTACGCTGGTTCAGCTTTGATTCAGCCAGCAAGGCGCATGCTGCAGGCATCAACTCAAGCAAGGCCACAGGAGTACACATCATGCGTCAATTGACTCTTACCGTATTGGGATTCACCTTGTTGACCGGCAGCGCCTGGGCTGGCCATCAGGACTGGGATTACGGCGGCAAGAATGCCCGCGCCCAGCGCGACACCGCCATTATCCGCAGCGTAACACCGCAGTACGAGCAGGTATCGCGCCCACGGCAAGAATGCTATTCGGAATGGGTGAGCGATAACGCGCCAAATAATGGCGCATATCCGGTAACTGGCACGGTGATCGGCGGCGTTGCCGGTGGTATCTTGGGGCATCAAGTGGGCAAAGGCAGTGGCCGTGATGTCGCCACCGTGGCAGGCACGCTGATTGGTGCCATGGTCGGTAATCATCTGGCCAGCACCAACCAGCCGCCAGCCGAGCGCGTCCAGCGCGAAGTACAGCGCTGCCGCCAGGTGAATGATTACACGCAACAAGTGCGCGATTATCGGGTAGATTACGAATATCGTTCACGGATTTACTCAACCACCACGCAGCGCTACCCCGGCAAACCGGGCGAGCGGATTCCGGTGCGGGTCAGCGTAGAGCTGGATGACTAGGCTCTGTTGATGCAGCGATCTGTCACTAGTGAGCGGGGTCGTAGGTCTGTCGCAGTGCTTGCAGGTACAATAAAGGTAGCTGAAAAGGAAAACTGAAATGAAATCACTGATCAAAGTCATGATTGTCGCGCTGTGCATCGCTTCAGGCTCAGCCTACGCCGCCGTCAGCCGTGACGACGCCGCGGCGCTGGCACAGAAAAAAACCAATGGCGGCAAAGTGCTGAATGTTGAAAAATTTGTCGATGGCGACAAATCGGTCTGGCGCGTCAAAGTACTCACCAGCGGCGGCGATGTGCGCGCGGTGTTTGTTGACGAAGCCAGCGGCGCAGTGCGCTAAACCGGCCAGCGCCAGCCGATGCGTTTACTGCTGATCGAAGACGAAGCAGCGCTGCGCGAGCCATTGGCGCGGCAGCTGGTGGCCGAGGGCTATCGCGTCGATACCGCCAGCGACGGTGCAGATGGCCTGTATCAGGCTTGCGAGTATCCGTTTGATTTGTTGATCGTCGATCTGGGGCTGCCCAAGCTCAACGGCGTCGAGCTCATCAAGCGCGTTCGCGCCGCCGGGCATGATATGCCCATTCTGATTTTGACCGCACGCGCCAACTGGCAGGACAAAGTGGCGGGTCTGGAAGCGGGTGCCGACGATTACCTGACCAAACCGTTTGAATACCCCGAGCTGGCCGCCCGCGTGATGGCGCTCTTGCGCCGCGCGATCAAGGCGCAGCCCGACGGGCTTGATCTGGGCGCGTTCCGGATTGATCTGGCCCGGCAGGAAGTACGGCGACAGGATGCAAACGGCTCCAGCGACGTGATCGAGCTGACCGCCTACGAATACCGCCTGCTTGAATATCTGCTGCAACAGCGCCCGAATGTGGTCAGCAAGCAGGCACTGAGCGACTATCTTTATCCGCATGACGACGACCGCGATAGCAATGTGATCGAAGTGCTGATTGGTCGCATCCGGCGCAAACTCGACCCCGATGGCCAGCTGGGCCTGATCGAAACCCTGCGTGGCCGTGGCTATCGCCTGAATGTGAATCACGAATGAACTACTCGATCCGCACCCGCCTGCATCTCGGCGCCAGCATCGTCATGCTGACTTTTTTCTGCCTAGCCGGGCTGGCTGTGCAAAACGTCTACTCCGAACATCTGCGCCAAAGCCATTACGCCCGGCTGCAAAGCACGGTGTATATGCTGATTGCGATTACCGAGCTGGGCACACAAGGGCAGCTGCAATTGCCCGCTGGCATTGGCGAGCCGCAGCTGGCGGTGCCCTCTTCCGGCCTGTATGCCCAGATTGATAACCCGGAACGGCAAGAGCGCTGGCAGTCACCATCGTCCATCCAGATTGGCGAGTTTCCTGCGCCTGCACTGAGCACCGGGCAATGGCAGCAGCAAGAGATCACGCACCATGGCCAGCAATATCTATCGACCGCTTATCAGGTGCGCTGGGTAATTGGTATGGAGGGCGCGGGGCAAAAAGCGCAAACGCTGCGTTTTATCGTCCTTGAAGACACGCAACGTTTTTCCGCGCAGCTGGGACGCTTTCAAACCGCGCTTTGGGGCTGGCTGGGCGCAGCAGCGCTGTGTCTGTTGCTGGCGCAAGCTTTGCTGCTGCGCTGGGGTTTGCTGCCACTGCAAAAGCTCGAACGCGAGCTGGCCGCCATCGAGCAGGGCGAACAAACTCAGGTAGCAGGCAGCTACCCACGCGAAATCGCCCCGCTGGCCGCGCGCCTGAATCGGCTGGTCGAGCAGGAACATGCCCGCCAGCAGCGCTACCGCGAAGCGCTGGGCGACTTGGCGCACAGCCTGAAAACCCCGCTGGCCATCCTGCGTGCCGACGTTAGCGACGAGGAATTGCGCAGCCATGTTAAAGAGCAAGTCAGCCGCATGGATCATATTGTCCAGCACCAGCTCAGCCGCGCTGCACTGCGCGGCGAAGCCACGCTGGCCGCGCCGCTCGCGCTCAAACCCGTGGCCGAGCGGCTGATTGCCACCATGCAGAAAGTCCACGCCGCACGCCAGCTGCAATTTACGCTGATTTGCGCCGACGAACTGCAATGGCCGCTGGATGAAGGCGACGCCTTTGAAATTATCGGCAATGTGCTTGATAACGCGGGCAAATGGGCCAGAAGCGAAGTGCAGCTCCAGCTGAGTGCCAGCCGCAGCGAGCTGAAAATCAGCGTTGCCGACGATGGAGCCGGTTTTGTCGACACCACGGCACCGCTGCAACGCGGCATCCGGCTCGACGAGCGCGTAGCAGGCCACGGCATTGGCCTGTCGGTGGTGGCCGACATTGTGCAGGCCTATCAGGGGCGTATCGAGCTGGGGCGCAGCGCGCTGGGCGGTGCCAGCGTGACGCTGCTGCTGCCCGATCCGCGTTAAAATCGTCGCTGCACTCAATCCTGAACAGAACTCCTGCCATGAACACAGAACTGATTATCGAAGACCTCATCGTTGGCGACGGAAAAGAAGCCGTCCGTGGCGCACTGATTACCACGCATTACACCGGCACGCTGGAAGACGGCACCGTATTTGATTCATCCATCGCCAAGGGCAAGCCATTTCAGTGCGTGATCGGCACTGGCCGCGTGATCAAGGGCTGGGATCAGGGCATTATGGGGATGAAGGTCGGCGGCAAACGCAAGCTCTTCGTTCCCGCTCATCTGGCCTACGGCGAGCGCCAGATCGGCGCGCACATCAAACCCAACTCCAACTTGCTGTTTGAAATCGAATTGCTCGAAGTTTTAACGCGGGACGATTAATCTCCACCGTCGCGGCTGGACATTTTCATATTCGCGGCCGCAGTACGAGGCCAGAGGTTATTAGCTCTTTTTGGCATATAAAATTAACCAAATAGACTATATAAAACTAAACCATTCACCCTATACTCGCGCTCAAATCAATCCGAGAGCGCAGCATGAAAATCCGTCACCCTGACCTGAGCGATAGCCCCGAAAATCTGGAGCATCAGGCCATTGGCCTGCCGCCGCTGGATACCGCCATAGGCAGCGAGCGCAAGCTATGGCAGCGCAAGCGCTATCTGGGCTTGGCCTTGCTGGTGTTGATCACCGCGATTGGCTTTTATCTGCAGAACATCGAGCTACCCGCCGAGCAGCGCATTATGAGCGGCATTGAAAAGGTGCTGTATTCACCGGCTTTCTGGTCGGCGGTGGCGGTGGGCTTTGCCGCGCAAGCGATTGATGGCGCGCTGGGCATGGCGTACGGCATTAGCTCGAATACCTTTCTAATCGGCGTGGGCGCCAGCCCGGCGTCGGCTTCGGCGGCAGTGCATGTGGCCGAGGTGTTTACCACTGGCTTTTCCGGCCTGTCGCATCTGAAATTTGGCAATATTGATAAAGCACTGTTCAAGCGGTTGGTGATTCCCGGCGTGATCGGTGGCGTAACCGGCGCGTTTATCCTGACCAGTATTGATGGCAAGCTGATCAAGCCATATATCGCCGCGTATTTACTGCTGATGGGTCTGTATATCCTGCGCAAAGCCTGGCTGGCGACGCACCCGAAACCACATTCCAACGAGATTAAACACGTCCGGCCACTGGCTTTGCTTGGCGGTTTTGTCGATGCCGTAGGCGGTGGTGGCTGGGGGCCGGTGGTCACGTCAACGCTGGTGGGCCGTGGCAACGATCCACGCAAGACCATAGGCTCGGTGAACGCGGCCGAATTCTTTATCGCGTTTTCAACCGCGGGCGCGTTTTTGCTGTGGGCGCAAATGGAGCACTGGGTATTGGTCGCTGGCCTGATTGTCGGCGGCTTGTTTGCCGCGCCTTTCGCCGCATGGCTGTGCCACAAGCTCAATGCCCGCACCCTGCTCTGGCTGGTAGGCAGCCTGATCAGCGCCTTGAGTGTTTACAATCTGGTTCAGTCTCTGACATAAATGCCCAAGCATGGGGATTGACCACCCCCGGCAATAGAAATGGGGTATTGCTCTGTAGCTATTTCTATAAAAGATCTGCAGAGCAATACCCCTGATAGTCAGTCATTCTCAATATTGCGAATTTCTGTAGGGTAGGCGGTTTTATGCCGTAACCCACCCTTGTATTATGTTTTTTCGGTGGATGAATCTAAATCATCCCGCAATCAAGAGGTAGGACAGTTCTTGGTAGGCATACCAAGATCGAGCAACTGGATGCTGTGCCCACCCTTTGGTCTTGAGCCAGTTACGTAGAGTTTTGCAGCAGTTGCTCACCCTCCAGTACAGATCAGACAGTATCTTTGGCCCGGCTTGCCGGTAGCCCGCATTCACAAGGAAGATCACCAGAGGTTGTTGTTATGCAGCAGTTACATTTAGGCATCGACGTCGCTAAAGCCAAATTAGATTGCGCTTTGCGCCTTGCCGATGGCAAACATCGTAATAAAGTCATCGAAAATAATCCCGCCGGTTTCAAGGTGTTGGTCGCTTGGCTGGATAAGCTTTCGGCCACCAACGTCCATGTTTGCATGGAGGCTACCGGCGTGTATTGGGAGGCCGTCGCCGAGCATTTGACCGAACAAGGCCTGCTCGTCAGTGTCATCAACCCCAGCCAGATTAAAGCCTTTGGTGCGTCGCGCTTGGTACGCACCAAGACCGATAAAGTCGATGCCCAGCTGATCGCCGAGTTTTGTTTTGAGCGCCGTCCGCCAGCTAAAGAACCTTGCGTGCCATGGTGTTACGTCTGGATGCCTTGCAAGCAATGCGCACCCAAGAGAGCAATCGGCTGGAAGTGGCGCGAGAAGCAGTTGCCGCTGGTATCGCCAGTCACATTGAATGGCTGGACACCGAAATCAAGGCGTTGATTCGTTTAATTAATGAGCATATGGATAACGATCCCGACCTGACAAACAAGCGCGAGCTACTCGATAGTGTGCCCGGCTTGGGCGAACGCACGATTGCCATACTGCTGTCCTTTTATGCTGATTTGGACCGTTTTGATAATGCGCGGCAAGCCGTGGCTTTCGCAGGGCTTGATCCGCGCCAGCACGAATCGGGCAGTAGCGTGAAGGGTAAACCACGGCTGTCGAAAATCGGCCATGCTTTTTTGCGTAAAGCCTTGTACATGCCCGCGATGGTGACGCTGTATAAAACGACGTGGGGCCAGCAGTTCCGCGCCCGCCTTGCGGCCTCAGGAAAAGCGCCCAAACTGATTATTGGCGCCATGATGCGTAAGTTGGTGCATGTCGCCTTTGGCGTACTGCGATCAGGAAAATCTTTTGATCCGACACTGCATGGCGCTTGACGCGAAATAACAGTATCTACGCGTGATCAACACAAAATCTGAACATGACCTCTATTTATTCTGGCGTTCTGAGCCGTGCTAGCTAATTAATAATTACTTAATTATTGGCATTAAATTTCCATTTTCTTGCGTGAAATTGAATTTAAAAGAGTGGATATTGCAGGCTTTTTCGCCGTTCGTCGAGGTGCTGCTGGCGCTGCTGCGGTGTTGGTTGTAAATGAGAATCATTGTTGTTATTATCCGATCCATGAACACGCATAAACCATCTGCTTCAGCGGCCGCAACCGTCTCCCGGCCTGTGGTGCAAAGTCAGCAATTGCTGGGCGGTCAGCGCCAGATTGTGATTGAGCACCATGGTGAACGGTATGTATTGCGCGAAACCAGTCAGGGCAAGCTGATCCTGACCAAATAAGTTTCAGACCCTTGCGCTTCTGAACTGTTTGCCATTTAAACCGGCTCCCCGAGCCATTTCAAACCCCTGCAAGCCAGCCAGTCCCGCCTTTTTGGTGTGGTAGCCAGCCGCAAGTTGCCGATGCGCTTTAGCGCAGGCAGCACCGCCATGACTACAAGGACTGGAATGAAAGCCGTACCGCATTATCTCGCCCTGACCCTGCTCGCTAGCGCGATGCACAACCTGTACGCCGCCGAGGCCAGCATTGCCGATGCGCTATTGCCCACCATTGTGGTGACGGCTACCCGTAGCGAGGCCGAGCTGGGCAGCTTGCCGCCGTCGGTGAGCGCCATCCGCCGCGAGCAGATGGATCAGCAGTTTGTCAGCGATTACACCGATCTGGGCAAAGGCGAGCCGGATATCAGTATCAGCCGTCATCCGCGCTATGGTTTGTCGAGTGTGAATATCCGTGGCCTGGAGAGCAACCGGGTGTTGATGATGGTCGATGGCATCCGTCTGGCCGATACCTTCAGCTTTGGCCCATACCAGAATAATGGCCGCGATACCGTTGATTTTGGCGCTTTGCAGGCGATTGAAATTGTCCGTGGGCCAGCGTCGTCCTTGTATGGCTCGGATGCGCTGGGTGGTGTGGTCGGCTTGCGCACGCTCGAGCCGCTGGATTTTCTGCAAGGCCGTGGTCGTTTTGCCAGCCAGATCGGGCTTGATTACGACAGCAGCGATAAAAGCACCGGCGCACGCGCCACCGTAGCGGGCGCGGCAGGGCAGAGTACATTCTGGCTGCTGCAAGCCGGAGGCCGCGAAGGTAGCGAGCTGGATAACAAAGGCGAGAACGATAGCCGCAGCAATTTGCGCACCCGCGCTAACCCGCAAGACAGCAGCAGCCGCAGCGCGCTGGCCAAAGTGCGTACCTTGCTCAATGGCGGGCATACGCTGGGCTTGACCGCTGATTATTTCCGCCGCGATCTCGACGCCGAGCTTTATACCGATCTGGGCGACCCGATGCTGCCCACCGTGCGCGCCAGCCGCTCCGAAGACCAGACCCGCCGCTGGCGTATTTCCGGCGAATACGATTATGCCGCCGAGCAGCCTGGTGGCGTGCTCGACAGCGCCAGCGTGCGCGTTTACACGCAGCAGCAGGACAGCCAGCAGGCTACATTCCAGACGCGCACCAATGCGCCCAACTGGAGCCGTATTTCCGAGTATTCGCAAGATCAGCTGGGCCTGAGCACGCAGCTGGGCAAGCAATGGCAAAGCGGTTCGGTGGCGCATCATCTGCTGGCGGGCTTTGAGATCAGCCGCTCCGAGCTGACGCAATTCCGCAGCGGCACACCGCTCAATGCCACGCTGAATGTGCGCGATTTACCGCTCACCACCACCACGCAGTGGGGCGTTTTTGTGCAGGACGGGCTCGCTCTCGGTCAGAGCGGCTTCACGCTCACGCCCGGTTTGCGCTACGACAGCTACGATCTGCAACCCGACAATGACGCCGCTTTTATCAAACAGGGCGGCAAGTCGGTCAGCCTGAGCGATGGCAAATTGTCGCCCAAGCTCGCCGCCCGCTGGCAAGTGGCCGACAAGCTCAGTTTCTTTGCCCAGTACAGCCAGGGCTTTCGGGCGCCGAACCCGATGGAGCTGAACGGCAGCTATGTCTCGCCAATGGGCTACGCCGCCGTGGCCAATCCGGCTTTGAAACCAGAAACCAGCCGTGGTTTTGAAGTGGGCACCCGTCTGGGTGACGAGCAGCTTGGTGCCAGCCTCACGGTGTATGACAACCATTACCGCAATTTTATCGAGCAAGTCACGATTGCTTGCCCAGGCAGCGCGCAATGTCTGCCGGGCATGTCGCTGGTGTATCAATCGCAAAACCAGTCCCGCGTCGAGATTTACGGGCTTGAAGCCCGTGCGCAGTGGGCGTTTGCACTCGGCTGGCGCAGCTGGGCCAATCTGGCCTGGGCGCGTGGCAGCAATAGCGATAGTGGTGCCGCGCTCGATAGCGTGGCGCCGCTCAAAGCCCAGCTGGGGCTGACATTTGCCAGCAGCAACTGGGGCAGCTCGCTGATGCTCACCGCGGCAGGCCGCCACGACAAAGTGTCGCAAGCGACGTATTTCAAAGCACCGGGCTATGGCGTGCTCGATCTGACCAGCTGGTGGGAGCCAGTGAAAGATCTGCGCTTGAACGCCGGCATTTTCAATCTGGGCGACAAGAAATACTGGCTCTCCAGCGACGTAGTGGGCGTGCCCGCCAGTAGCAAAATCATCGATCGCTATAGCCAGCCAGGCATCAATGCCCGCCTGAGCGTGAACTGGAAATACTAAGAGCGATGGGCTCAATACGTGTTGGGCATGCTTAATCAATCAATCTTTGTCGTTCTCCCTTTCGATGGGGTGCTGTTTTTAATAGATGTTGATCCGAGCCTTGCAGGTGGGTCTAGGGCTTGAAATCCCCTGTCGCCCATCGCCGAGGGAGTGGAGCGAGACAAACAGCTTTACCGTTTGGCTCGCGACCGACCGAGGGAAGCCCGGAGGGCCGCAGGCGGGGGGCGCCTTTCTTTGCTTACTTTCTTTGGGAACGGAGTTACATAACATCCCAAAGAAAGTAAGTCCCCGTCGCGGATTGCGACTGTAAAACATCGCGCCGAAGGCGCTAAAAACGATCAACACAAATAGAGAGCATTGCCTTCGAATTGCCTTCGATGAGGGGGCACAAATACGAAAACTTGTGCAAATACTTATGCCGACAAGCCGCGGCACTTTTTCATCAACAACAGCCTGTGCGATATCGCAGGCTGTTGCAACACCAAGCAAGGACAAACCATGAACGCAATCAATCATGCCGAGCAGCGCCAGCATCTGCACGCGGCTTATCAGGCTTTATGTGCTGAATCTCCCAAACTGCGCGCCCGCGAAGTGGCGCGCCGCCTGCAGGTGAGCGAGGCCGAGCTGGTTGCTGCGCAGTGTGGCGTGAGCAGCGTGCAGCTGACGGGGACGCCGCAGGAATTATTCCGCGCCCTGCCAGGCTTTGGCCGCGTAATGGTGCTGACGCGCAATGATTTTTGCGTGCATGAGCGCCACGGCGAGTACGAAGAAGTCGAAGCCGAAAAAGCCATCGGGCTGGTTTTGGGCAAAGACATCGACTTGCGGCTGTTTTTTAATTACTGGCGCAGCGCCTTTGCCGTGATCGAGGGCGAGCGTCGCAGTATTCAGTTTTTCGCCGCCGACGGCGTAGCAGTTCATAAGGTATATCTCACTGAGTCAAGTAATACAAGCTATTGGGAGCAATACCTGGCGCAGTATCAGGCGGACGAGATTGCACCGCTGGCGCTCGAGTCTTATCCGGCCGACACCGCAGCGCGCCACGCTGCCGATCCGCAAGCGCTGCGCGAAGCGTGGCTGGCCTTGACTGACACGCATGGCTTTTTCCCGCTGTTGCGCCGTGCGAATGTACAACGCTTGGGCGCACTCGAAGCCGCCGGTAGCGATCTGGCGCAAGTGGTTGCCGCCGATGCGGTTGAAACCATGTTGAACGCCGCCGCCGAACAGCAACTGCCCATCATGTGCTTTGTCAGCAGCCGTGGCGTGGTGCAGATTCATTCAGGCACGGTCAGCAAGCTGCTGCGCACCGGCCCTTGGTTCAATGTGCTCGACGCCGATTTCAACCTGCACCTGGATACCGCCGCCGTGGCCAGCAGCTGGGTTGTCAATAAGCCGACCAGCGATGGCTGGGTGACCTCGCTGGAGCTGTACGCGGCCAATGACGAGCTGATCGTGCAATTCTTTGGCGTGCGCAAACCGGGCATTCCGGAAGACAAAGCCTGGCGCGCCTTGATGGAAAGCCTATGCACCACGCCGCTGGCCAGCGTGTGCCCGGCGCTGCAGGCCGAATAAAAGCGTAGGGTGTGCAAGCTGCAAGCTTGCGCACCGAATATTCCCTTCTCATTTATTTCACCGTGGAACTACCGTGAGAATATTGTTAACCGCAGTCTTTATGCTGCTATCGCACTGGGCCAATGCGGCTGCGCCGCAGCGCGTTGTCGTGCTTGGCGGTGCTTTGACCGAGATTGTGTATGCCTTTGACGCGCAAAGCCGTCTGGTTGGCGTTGATCAGTCCAGCGTTTATCCGGCAGCGACGGCCAGTATTCCGAAAGTGGGTTACTACCGTAGCTTTTCGGTTGAAGGCGTGCTCTCGCTCAAGCCTGATCTGATTCTGGCCAGCGATCAGGCCGGGCCGCCCGAAGCAATTGCGCAGCTGCGCAGCCTGGGCAAGCGCGTGGTGGTACTGTCGAGCGCGGCAACGCTGGATGCGCTGGAGCAAAGAATCTACGGCGTGGCGGGGGCTTTGCAGCTGCGCGATGATGGTCGCGCCAAGGTGGCGCAATTGCGCGCACAGTTGAAACTGCTGGCCAACAAGCCCGCAGCAGCGCGCCCGAATGCGCTGGTGCTGTTTAGCCGTGGCGGCGCGCCCGAAGGCGCGGGGCGCGAGACGGCGGCCGATGCCACGGTGCGGCTGGCGGGCTTTCATAATGTGCTGGCTGGGCAAAAAGGCTACAAACCCTTGTCGCTGGAGGGCATTGCGCTGCTCAAGCCGCAGTATCTGATCACCACCACCATGTCGGTGGCTGCGCTGGGCGGAATGGAGAAAGTGCTGGCCTTGCCGGGCGTAGCCACCACGCCAGCAGTGCGTCAGGGCAAGGTGCTGGTGCTGGATGATTTGCTGCTGCTCGGCTTTGGCCCGCGCCTGCCGGAGGCGATTGCCCAGCTGCAGCGCGCGCCGCGTCCAGCGCGGGTCAGCCAGTTGGGGCGTGGGCAATGAGTGGCGCTACGCTGACGCTGGCTTCGCCCGGCTTGCGCCTGCTCACGCCGCTGCGCGCCGTGCTGGTGCTTGCGCTGGTGCTGCTGGTTTTGCTGCTCTTGTCGCTGAGTCAAGGTGCTGTGGGTATTCCTCTGCAGGCAATGCCACAATTGGTCTTTGGCGAGATACCTGCTGACAATCTGGAAATGCAATTGTGGCAGTCGGTGTTGCTTGAGGTGCGTTTGCCCCGTGCGCTGTTTGCCATTCTGGCTGGCGGTGTGCTGGCGCTGACTGGTGTGCTGGCGCAGGCGCTGTTTCGCAATCCGCTGGCCGAGCCTGCGCTGGTGGGCATGGTGTCCGGCGGTGCGCTGGGCGCGGTGGGGGTGATTGTGCTGGGTGGTGGCAGCTTTTTACTGCTCGCCCCGGCGGCGTTTATCGGCAGCCTGATTACGACGGTGTGTGCGTATCACCTGGGTCGCCGTTATCCCGGTGTGGCCGGTTTGCTGCTGGCCGGTGTGGCAATCAATGCGATCTGTTTTAGCCTGATCGGGCTGTTTACTTATCTGGCCGACGATACGCAATTGCGTACGCTGACTTTCTGGAATATGGGCTCGCTCGCCGGCGCGCGCTGGTCGCTGCTGGCGTGGCTTGCGCCGTGGTTGCTGGGTTTGTCGCTGCTGGCCCTGCGTTACTGGCGTGGGCTCAATGCCTTGCTGCTGGGTGAGCGCGAAGCGCTGCATCTGGGTTTTCCGATCAAGGCGCTGCGCCGCCAGCTGATTGTGCTGATGGCGCTGCTGGTGGGGCCACTGGTGGCGGCGACGGGAGGGATTGGCTTTATTGGTCTGGTGGTGCCGCATCTGGTGCGTATGGTGCTGGGCGCTGATCATCGCAGCCTGCTGCCCGCAGCCATCCTCGGCGGCGCTTGCGCATTGCTGGCGGCCGATTGGCTGGCTCGCATCGTGGTGATGCCCGCCGAGCTGCCGATTGGCATTGTAACCAGCCTGATTGGCGGGCCGTTTTTTCTGTACTTGCTACTGAAAGGGCGGCCGGTATGAATACCAATGATCACACAAGGCATGGCTTGGCGCTCGACAGCGTGAGCCTGAGCCGACGCAATAAGCTGATTCTGGATCGCATCAGCTGTCAGCTGTATCCGGGCGAAGTGCTGGGTATTCTGGGCGCGAATGGCGCGGGTAAATCAACGCTGCTTAATTTGCTCTCTGGCGAGCTGCCAGCGGATGCGGGTCAGGTGCTGCTCGATGGCGTGCCGATTAGCAGCATGAAGGTCGGCGCGCTGGCTCGTCGCCGCACCGTGCTGCCGCAGCAAGCCGCTCTGGCGTTTAATCTGGCAGTGCGCGAAGTCGTTGCGATGGGCGCTTATCCTTTTCCCGAGTTAGCGGAACGCGACGTGGCCAGCGCCATCAAGGCTGCGCTGCAACGCGCCGAGGTGGCGCATCTGGCCGAGCGCCGCTACCCCGAATTATCCGGCGGCGAGCAGCAGCGCGTGCAATTTGCCCGTGTACTGGTGCAGGCGCTGATCGCGCGAAATCCCGGTGAAGCGCGGTATTTATTGCTCGACGAACCCACGGCCAGCCTCGATCCGCGCCATCAGCACAGCTTGCTGGGCGCAGCGGCCATGCTGGCGAAACAGGAGCAGCTGGGCGTGGCCGTGGTCTTGCATGATGTCAATCTGGCCGCTACCTATTGCACCCGTATCGTGCTGCTGGCCGCAGGGCAGTTGATTGCGCAGGGCATACCTGCCGAGGTATTGCAAAGCGGCTATTTGCGGCAAACTTATCAGCTGGATAGTCAGGTGATTGTCCACCCCCAACACCCGGAGCGGCCATTGGTGCTGTTTGCTTGAATGATGAAAAGTCTGGAACTGTGTACGTTTATCCCCGCGCAAGATTACGAACTGTGTTTGCAGTTTTATCAGGCGCTGGGTTTTGAGCTGGTTTTTCGCAGCGACGAGCTGGCGCGCTTGCAGCACGGCGACTGCGCCTTCTTTCTGCAAAACTATTACGTTGCCGACTGGGCCAGCAACAGCATGCAGCATTTGCTGGTCGAGCACATTGCGCCGTGGTGGGAAAGGGCGCAAGCGCTGGCCATGCAGTACGGCGTACGGCTGGTGCCACCGCAAGATCAGCCGTGGGGGCAGCGTGATTTTGTGCTGATCGACCCCAGCGGCGTGTTATGGCGGATCGCCGAAAATCTGCGCGGTGAGCGCTGGCCTGCACATTAAGGCCGGAATTGAGTGGGGCAGAATTTATTTTTATTGCAGGAAACACCATGAAACTACTGATCTGCAGCCTAGCTGGCCTTGTGCTTTTATCGGGTTGCGCCAGCGTGACCCAGCAGCCACGCTATGTATTGCTGGGCGAAGTGCACGACAACGCTGAAGGCCATCAGCAGCGCGTTGCCGATTTGCGCGCCAAAGTAGCGGCTGGCTGGCGGCCAGCCATTGCGCTGGAGCAATTTGACTACGAATTTCAGCCGCAGCTGAGCGCTGCGCAAAGCCGCTGCGGCAGCGATACCCGCTGCATCATCGACGCCGCGCAAGGCAGCAAGCGCTGGGAATGGTCGTATTACGCGCCGCTGCTGGCGCTGGCGCAGCAATACCAGTTGCCGCTGTTGGCGGCCAATTTGTCGCGCGCCGATGCGAGCAAAATTGTGAAAACCGGCTTTGCCGCCGCGCTTAAACCTGAGCTGATTGAGCGCTATCAGCTGGAGCACATCCCCGCAGCACTGCTGGCTGGGCAGATTGAAGCGGTGCGCAGCGGGCATTGCAATCAGTTGCCGGAAAGTCTGCTGCCCGGCATGGCGCGCGCGCAGATTGCCCGCGATGTGGTGATGGCCGAAGTGATGCTCGAATCGATGAAAAGCACTGGTCGCGATGTTGTGCTGATCGCCGGTAACGGCCACGTCCGCCGCGATCTGGGCGTGCCGCAATGGCTAAAGAGCGCCCCGCTTCACAGCACCGCTTACCTTGAAGCCGCCCCGGCGCAGGGTATGTATGACAGCAGTGTGCTGGTCAAGGCCGTGCAACGCGGCGATGTGTGCGCAATGCGCTAAGTAGAGATTGGCACCTGCAAGCATAGGCAGCCCTTAACGCTGCCTAACCTCTATCGACGCTTAGGTCTTATACTGCCGGAATCAATCGGGCTGGCTTGCTGCAAAGCCAGCCCCGGCAAGGAGACCGCAGTATGACGCAACAGAAAAACAACCCCCAGCATGGCGTAACGCTGGAGCAAATGCTCACCGATCTGGTCGAGCATTTTGGCTGGAAAGGCCTGCACAAACAGATTCCGCTGCAATGCTTTTTCAATGAGCCTTCAATCAAATCCAGCCTGAAATTTCTGCGCCGCACGCCATGGGCGCGCGCCAAGGTGGAAGAGCTGGACGCCAAAATGCGCCGTTAAGGTCTGCTGAACGTAGCTGGCCAGCCCACCACTTTAAGCTGATGCTGGCGGCATACGACATGTACATTATTCACACAAAATGTAATTGAACTACGTAGTAATTGCGCATAAAATAGCGATAACAACTACACAATTACCAAGGAGTGAATCATGTTAATGTTGATTTCATCACTGATTGAACGCTGGTCGGGCAATGCGGTTCATGTTCCGGTGAATGCCCGTGTGAACCGGATCGATCATTTTGGCGGCGAACGTTTCGATGGCCGTGTTTTGAAAGTAGAAGGCAATCGCGCCCGCGTCTGCTGGCCCAAAGGTGAGAAAACCGACGAGTACCTGAGCGATCTGGTGCCGATCGACGAAGACCTGATCTGGCATTGATGTATTTAACAGGGGTATATCCACAGAGCGCTTGCTAAGATTAGCCTTGATGGATATACCACTAGCTGTATTTTGCCCGTAGCCATCGGCGCGGCGTGGTGCGTGCGCAGTTGTAAGGTAAAGCTTTCGCGATTACCCCTATTGGCATTATTATCCTTGGCTGGCATTAGTATCTTAATCATCCCAAGACCACTTGCAGCGCAATCATGCCCACTTTCAAGCCGCGTAGTACCGATTATGTCCGGGTCGAGATTGACGGGCAGCGTCGCAAATTGCTCCGTCACCAAACCTTTGACCGCTTTAATGCGTCGATGCTGGGGCTGGGTGATCTGACGCGCGAATCCAAAGCCGTCGATGCGATTGCTGCAGTGTTTGATCTGGAAGGCTTTACCCAGTTTTGCAATCAGATTGACCCGCATTTGTCGGTGCCCAGCTTTTTGCACCCGTTTCTAAGCTGGCTGATGGCCGAGCTGCGCAATGAAATGAAGCAGAAAGACGAGGACGAAGGCGTCGCGCTCTGGTGTCCCTTGCCGTTTTTCACCAAATTCATGGGCGATGGCTTGCTGGTGATCTGGTCCAGCAAGGGGCTATCGCAGGCTGCGATGCGCAATGTGATTGCTAGCACCTGGAGTATCTGCAAGAAGTATCAACATGAGTTTCTGCCCACGCTGAAATCCCGCGTGGCAGAGCCGCCAAGCCGCCTGCGCTGCGGCGTGGCACGTGGGACTGTGTATTCAGTGGGCGAGGGCAACGACTATGTGGGCTCTTGCGTCAATATGGCGGCTCGCCTGCAAAAGTTGCCCGGAATCGGTTTTGCTTTCAATCGGCGGGGGTTTGATCTGGAAGACGACAGAACCACCAGTTTTTTCACTGACCACATCATCACCCGCGAAATCTCGGTGCGTGGCATTGGCGAAAACGAGCTGGTTTGTATTTTGCGCAGCGAATACGAAAAAATGAAATCAGCCGATAAAAAGCTTTACCGCGAAGTGTGAGTCGAGGGTTAAAGGCGCAAAAAAAGCCACCGCTCGCGGTGGCTTTGGTGTGCAGGCTATTTGCTCTGCTTATTTTTCGCGCCAGCGCTTTTGCTCAGCAAGCTGTCAATCACCTTGGTAATGGTGCCATCTTCACGGCCCACCATCGACGGGCTGGTTACCCATTTGCCATTGACGATAAACATCGGTACACCATCAACCGCGTAATTGCGCGTCATTTCCGATAGCTTGTTCAACTGCATTTTTGTGGAAAAGCCATTGTAGTTGGTTTTGAATTTGGCCAGATCCAGCCCTTGCTTTTTCACCCAGTCGAACAGCACGTCTTCTTTACGCAGCTCGATGCGGTCTTGCTGAATGGCTTTGAATACCGCCATCTGGTGTTTTTTGGTCAGCCCCATGCCTTCCAGTGCCAGGAAAATCCGGGCGTGGCCTTCCATATCATTGCGGCCATCCCACATCACATGCACACGGCGGAAATTCACGTTCTTTGGTAGCTTGGCTTCCCAGGCTTCAACGACTGGTTCAACCGCGAAGCAGTGCGGGCAGCCGTACCAGAAAAATTCGATCACTTCCTGCTTGCCTGCGACAGCCACAGGCTGTGGCTTGGCCAGCGCCTTGTATTCTTTGCCTTCGGTAAAGGCTTGCGCGCCCGCAGCCGCGAGCAGGGTGGCACTTACAACAATAGTTTTAATCCAGTGTTTCAACATCATCGGCTCCGGTTAGGCTTGAACACAAACGTGCAGGGCGTGAGCAAAAACTCAGTTTTTGATCACCGTACTATCGATACCATTGTTTTTTAACAGATTGCGGGTGCGATCCAGATCGGCCTGTTCGTGAAAAGGGCCAACGCGGACGCGATGCCAGATGCCTTTTTCTGGCAATTCGGTGGTTTGAATACGCGATTCAATCCCCAGCAGTGCCAGTTTGGCTTTCAGATTGTCGGCATCATTTTCATTCTGGAATGCGCCCACTTGCAACAGGCCCGGTTTGGCTGGTGCCGCGCTGGCAGCAGGGGCTGCCGATGCGCTTGGTTTGGGGCGCGGGCTGGCGACGGGCTCTTTGGCGGCCGTGTTGGCGCTTTCGCTTGCTTCAGGCAGCATTTTGTAAAAATCAAAGCGATCGTCGCTGGCGTTGGCTGCCTCCGGTTTGCTGGCAACCGGTGGCACAGTGATCACCGGCACGGCATCTTTGCCATTGCCCGGCTGCAGTATTTCTGGCGCGCTAGTTGCCGTTTCCGGGCCGCTGGCCAGCATTTCGGCTGGGGTAGCGCGCTCTTTATTAAACGGATTACCGCTGTAGTTAAGAAAAATAGCAACGGCAACAGCAATCGCAATCCCGATAAACAGGCCAACCAGCAGGCCGGTCCACAAAGAACCACTCCCCGATTTTGTACTGCTTGAATGATTTGAACGGCCGCTAGGGCGGCTTGACTTCATGTCGCGGCTCATACTTTCTCCGGTGCGCGAACCTTGGAAAACTGCTTGAGCCGTGATTCTACCCCGCTTGTCAGCCTTGTCCAGTTGAACCAGTACTGTTGACAACGGTTTGCATGACTGCGAGGTTTTTTAACGTCAGATCGGGCGTGGACTAAGTGGAGGGACATTGCGGCACTGGGCTTGAAAAACAAATCAGACCGCTTGCTTGCAGAAAAGTTGCAACGGGGGCTTGCGCATAATTTTTTCTCTGGTAGAATGCGCAGCTCTTAGCCGATGTAGCTCAGTTGGTAGAGCACCTGACTTGTAATCAGGGGGTCGCGAGTTCGATTCCTGCCGTCGGCACCAAGACAAAGCAAAAAGCCCTTGATATTCAAGGGCTTTTTGCTTTTCTGCGTTTCAATGCCCCACATGTACACCCCACATCTGAACGGCTAGAGAAAACTTGGTGGTTATCAGAGCTAGCCTCGATCAAATCTGTGTCTGCACTTATATCGGCGATTCCAAGAAGGAAATCGCAATCTCCTATCTGGTCTGCAGACTTTTATGGTGTCGACGATAAATGGTGGCTTTATCTACAAGTCCAGATCGATATTCAAAACCTTACTTTATCCACCGTTCTCTGAGCAAATCCAAAGGTTTGCACAGGCGTGGCTTGCCATACGTTGAGTAACCAGAAATAATTGCTGTTCATCTTATTGAGTATTTAAATCTAAACGAAAATGACACTCGATATCAGAGGAAGTATAAAAAATACTAAACTAAGCTCGAATCCTTATGTCGTTTTCGAAGAGCTGGTTTCCAACGCCATAGATGCTTTCCTTATTCGAAAGCACAACGATCCTTCTACTCCCAGTATGCGCGTTGAAATCGAGATAGATTTTTCGCATGCAGACCTGCTTGGCGATTTAGAAGTGATGACCGTTTCCTGCAAAGATAATGGCTGCGGCTTTGGTGAGGATCAACTTAAAGCATTTCTGACTAAAGACACCTCCTACAAGGATGATCTTCCTATTTCAGGGATCGGCAAATGCAAGGGAGCAGGTCGAGTCCAGTTTTTTCATTACTTTTCGACCCTTTCGATCAGTAGCACCTCTCGTAACGGAAGCGAGGCCACTAAGCGTGAGCTACTTTACACTGAGCCGACGAAGCAGATTGAGGCAGGTGATTTCATCGCAAGCCAAGGAAGCACAAACGAAGTTGGGACCCTCATCAGGCTGAACGGCCTTAAGGATTCCATACGCGAACGAATTTTTCGAGGGAATACTCTGAGTGAGTTTTTCTCTGCACCTATTCTCAAAAAACAGGTGCTCATTACCTTCCTACAACGGTTAATTGGTCTTGATTCCCGTCTTGGCGATTTCGAGATCAGTTTTATCACACGCCACAGGAAAAATGGCGTGCAACAAGACTTTATTAAAAGCACTGACTTGCCGACTATCACCACCGAACGCATGGTTGATATTGAAGAGCGCGATCCTGACACAGGCGAAGGGCTTGGCTCTCACCAGCGCTTTAAACTTTCCCATTACAAACTCAATGCCGAGCAGTATGACCTCCCGAAGAATGCTGTAGCGTTTTGTGCGAAATCGTCCCCTGTGGTGGACATTACAGCCCGATATCTGCGAACTCGGCAGGAACAGAACAATCCGGTTGGTGGCTTTCACCATATTGTCCTAATCGAAAGTGACTATTTAGATCCGCGCGTCAACGAGCAGCGCGACAACTTCGACAGTATTCCAGCGGAAATTTCAAGCGGCGACTTTTTTTCCTCAGAAAAGCTGTCCTATGCCACGATTTACGAAGCGATCGATCCTGTGATTGACGAGTTGGTTGTACCCGCAGACTGGAACAAAGAGCTTGTACTCAAGGAAATTACTGATCAATTTGGGGTTAACGAGGCCATGCTTCAGGATACAGCGACGCGCATTGTATATGGAGAATCAGCGCAAGCTGTTGCCGAACGCGTACTGAAGAAGTACCAGGAACGTGTTATCAATGAAACTGTGGCTATCTTCAATCTGAAAGAAGAAATCATCAGGGCAGAACCTGACTCGGAAGAGTTCCGGGAAAAGGTCAATGAGTTGTCGTGGAAATACACGGCATCGCTGAAGAGTTTTGACATGGCCAATCTGTCACAGCTCATAGTTCGTCGCGCTGCGATTGTCGATATACTCGGATTGGCTTGCAGCAAAAGCCTCACGATGCAAAAAACGGTGCCTACTGGGAGCCGTCGTAAAGACGAACGGATCATACACAGCATTTTCTTTCCTATGCGCAAGGACTGCACCGAGGTTGCAGATCATGACATGTGGCTTTTGAGCGAGGAATATCACTATTATGACTATATTGCCTCGGACATGCCGCTTGCGAATATTTCTTGGGATAATGGCGAAAAAGTATTCGAAAGCGATATCGATCAGGAGTTGCAAAAGTTACTAGCCAAAAGAGCGGCTGATAATGGAGGGAAACGACCTGATATTGCCCTCTTCAGCAAGGAAGGATCGGCAATTATCGTCGAATTCAAAGCACCAGGCGTTTCCATGGATGAGCATATCGGTGACCTTTCAGAGTATGCCCATCTTCTCGCGGCTAAATCGGGTGGAAAGCTCAAAAAATTCTATGGATATCTGATTGGTGACACGGTCAATCCTTTGCGGCTAAATGGATGGACTCCATTTCCTGTTGGACAGGGCTGGTTTTACTCGAATCCGCTTCTCGATCCCTATACCCGGAGCCAGCTAGGTGAAACTTATTTTGAAATCTTGCATTTTAGCGATGTGATTGAACGGGCGAAAAAACGGATCGGTATTTATCAAAATAAGATCAAGTTAAATCTTTGCCGAGTTGATAATTAAGCCGTCAAAAATACTACGTCTATTTTGTAGCAATGTATATATCATGGTGAGTGGGACTGCTCGGTGTTTATAGCGACTAACGCTATACGCATGAATGCACTATTTTCGTCAGTTTACAACGTTGCCGCTACACATTAGCGGCAACGTTGCATTCTATTGCTCATGATTGAGAAATCACAACTCAATTTTATGCTGGTCGATCCAATTATTAACGTCAGTAATATCCCATGCGATTATAAATCCAATTTTCATCGGAGCAGGAAACTCTCCTCGTGCAATCATTCGCAATAATGTTGATCGACTAATACCAAGAATTCCGCCTTTCCCCGTCAATTGTGCAACCCTAACCAATCGCCTTTCCATACAACCTCCTTTGTTTTTTTATATTTTTAATTTTTATTTAAGTTGCCGTAAAGTGATTGTTTTCGTGTATGAATTTTTTTGTGTTGACAAGGAATGTTTCAATTAATGATGTATTTTTATGCGGTGTATCCATAATGCAACATGACTAATTTTTTTAATTAATCTATTCGGTAAAGTTCTCGTTATGATTTTTTATAACCTCAAACTAAGTTGAAGTTTTTTGAAGTTTTTTGAAGTTTTTTGTAATGTTGTTTGTGTTTATTTATTACTTTACTTGTCCTATGAGATTTTTTTGATGAATTTCTGGAAGGTTTCCTTGCCAAAAATATTAATTTCGGCAAGGATTTACATGGTTTTTAATTTATAGCGATACATCGTTTATTGATCATTATCCTGAGGCGACCAAAAATCGTTTCCTTTCCAACTTTTGAATCCATTTTTTGTCGGCGTTGCCATATCTTGTAGATCGGTCTCGCTACTCCAGCGGTCGGCAAAGTGAATCAAGTAGGCAATTCGCATCATGGCTGGCTTACCATACCGTGCGCCAGGGGACGCGGCTGTGAATAGGTGGCGCAGTGCAAGTGCAATTTCCTTGTCGACGCCATCAAGCCAGTGGAGGCCATTTGCTAGGACTTCAAGCGTTAATGCATCGTGCTGTATTAGGCGAGAATAGGTTGATCCATCGGGGCCAAATGTTCTGATTTTTCCAATGTCGTGCAAGAGTGCTGCGACCGTCGCTATCGCTCTTTCCGTTGTATCCATGCCTGGCCAGGCAAATACCATTTCGGCGACCTCCAAGCTATGCTTTAAAAGTCCTCCTGGTACGGAATGGTGGAATGACCAGCTGGCCTTGCAATTGAAGAAAGGGGTTGCAATTAATGGATTGGACAGCACGATTGATACGAACTGCTCCAATTCTGGATGATTAATTTTGTTGATTAACTTAATTAACTGGCTGCTACGTTTGTCATAGATACCAAATTGTTTTAAAACATCAGCGCTTAATTTTTCCGGTGGGAATGGGACTTGTTCTGTCGTTTTTTTTATTTTTACCACTTTGTAAGTGTTTTTATCTATTTTTCTAAGCCTGAAATAAAGCGGTTCTAGTTGTGTAGCTCTTTCTATTTCTCTAATTTTTTTACTATCAATAATTGCAATTTTTTTCGTAATGAAATTGGTGAGAACAAGCGCGATTGATTCTTCTCCATTTTTGTGGCGGCCTTGTATGATTTCTTCGATAAAATAATGACCTGAAGTGTGTTCCATGGACGATGATGGTGAAGGCACTTTCTGTAAATTCATAAAAGCGTCACTGTGTTTGATTAAAAATGCACCAATTTGGCTTGGCGTCGCATCACTTGTGCAAGGCTGGGTGCTTGTTACCAAAGTTGATTGTGCTTCTTTTATATGGCTCGACATGGGAATCTCCTCAAGGATAATGTAAACTCATGAGATCATTTAGGCCTTGCGAAAAGTAAAATGACCCCCTGAAGATCATTATGTGCTTCTTTTTGCATTTTTCAAGTTATTTTTGATCTCCTGTAGATTATTTACATCTTTTAGAGGGTAAAATGGTTAAATGCCACTTATCTCGAATCATGGGCGAACGTAAATTAAAGATCAGCGATGTCGCACGTGACACGGGCATAAATCGCGGAACGCTCACTCGGCTGTACTACGAAACGGCTGAAAGGATTGAGCTGCAGGTTCTGGATGAGCTTTGCCGGTATTTTTGCTGCGAAATCCAAGATTTGTTTGAGTTTAAAGATAGTGCCTGACCCAGCTGATTCAGGGGTGCCTGTTGTTTTGAGTCGCTGAGCGATCTTTATTGGTAGTTATGTTTATGAAGACAGCTGCCAGTACGTGGCCGATATGCGTTCTGCTACAGTTGATTTTATTGCGCTGATTCATCTACACTTCGTCTATCCGCTATTTGTGAGTTAACGTGCAAATTTTCCGCACTTTTCTTTTGATATTGATTTCATTCGCGCTGTCACTGAGTGTGGCTGCGGCGAAGGAATTTCCGTCGGCGGAAGATACTCACTCGAATTATCACAATGAAATGATTGTGAGTTCTGATCATCACGGTAGTGTCGATGACTCGAAAGTGAAGGATCATCACTCGGCGGATAGTAAAAAAAGCCAAGGTAGCCACTGCAATACGTGCACTTCAGCGGTGCCTTTGGCGGCAGACATCACAATGATAGCGCCGCTGCGCTCTGTGCAAAATGCAGCTACCCTGCAAGTGCTGCTGAGTTTGAATACACCCCCTCCATTACGTCCCCCTTTCTTTCGCGCCTAATTCTGGCGCGACCTTAACTCCTCTTTGCTGTAAACAATAGCGACTGAGCTAGCCTTTGGGTTGGCCGCAGATTTATTGGCGCATTTTGCATTTTTTAATCTTGTCCGCTATTTGTGGCAGTCAATCCGGGTTGCGCTGGAACGTCTTGATACGTTTTCCACTCAACAAGGATTCATCATGTCTGCTGTTAAGACAGCTTGCATACTGGCCAGCCTGTTTGTGCTCGCCAATTCGCAAGCCGCAACCCTGCGCGAAGCACTCGATCAAGCCTGGTCAGTACACGCAGCTGCGCAAAATGCACAAAACGAGCGCTATAGTGCCGACATTCAAGCGAGCCAAGCCTGGACACCCGAACCGCCCAGTATTGGGTTTTCTCATACGACCGATCAACTTAATGACAATACTGGCCGCCGCGAATGGGAAGTGGAACTATCTACGTCTGTTTGGACTTATGGTCAGCGTGAACGCGCTACCAATGTGGCACTGGCCGAACAAGCCGCTTTCACTGGCGAATCTATACTCGCTCGCCTGAGCTTGGCGGGAGTGCTTCGCGAAGCTTGGTGGGACGCTCGGCTGGCCCAATTGGATTTTGATCTGGCCAAGCGGAAATTGGCTGCCGAGCAAGAAATCGCCATCGATGTGAACCGCCGAATTAAATCCGGTGATTTGGCTCCGACAGATGACAGACAAAGCAAAATTGCCGTGTTGCAAGCCAAGAAAGAAGTCGGGATTGCTCAGCTTGCGTTCGAACGCGCACAGCAAAGCTTTGCCTTACTCAGCCGTGGTGTAGCTCTACCGGAACATGCAGAGGTTTTGCAAGAACGCGCTGGTGAGCATCCACAGTTAGCCAGCCTTGATCTCAATGCCAAGAGCGCACAAGCCAAGCTACAACAGGCGGCAGGTGATACACGCAATGCGTCCGAAGTCGCACTGACGTACACCTCGGAAAAAGACGCCTCCGACGAGCCCTATCGCGGTCGTGTGAAAGTGGGCATCAAAATCCCATTTGGCTCTGAAGCCAGAAATCGGCCACGTATTGCTGCGGCCAACGCAGCACTGATTCAAGCACAAACCCAGCTAGATCTTGAAAAGCAGCAGGTGACCAATGCTTTGAAAGCAGCGCAGTCTGAGCTGGCACAAAGCCGTGCCGAACAAGACATTGCCGCCGAACAATTGCAATTGGCCAATGAGCGTGCGCAATGGATAGAGAAAGGCTTTCGCATGGGTCAATTCGATCTGACAACGCAGCTTAAAAGCCTGCAAGACCGTTTTGCTGCCGAATCCGAGCAGGCCCGCACGCGTCTCGCTGTCGATCGCGCCATTTCCCGAATGAATCAAGCCGCAGGAATCTTGCCATGATCCCCAAAAAATTACTGTTATCACTCATGTTGAGTGGGATGTGTTTCATGAGTACCAGCCCAGCCTTTGCCCATGGTGATGAAGACCATAGCGGCGGTGCAAAACCTGCCGCTGTGAGCTCGACCGGCATGCCTACTGCCGAAGCCAAATCGGAAGATTTTGAGCTTTTGGCACAAATGAAAGGCAATACGCTGCAGGTTTATTTAGATCGCTATCGCGACAATTCGCCGGTTGAGAAGGCGCAGATTGAAGTTGAGAGTGGCGCTATTAAAGCGAGAATTCAAGTCTATTGCCCCTGGAGAGTATAGCGCCAAATTGCCTGCTTTAGCTGGGGTTGGTGAATATGCCCTCGTTTTTACCGTAATTGTTGGCGAGCAATCTGATTTGCTTGAAACCACGCTGAAGGTCGCTAAACCCGTTCTGACTGAAGAGCATGCTTCTACATCGGGAACGGTTAGGTGGTGGCTCGGTGGTGGTCTGGCAGGCATCGCTGCACTGGCGTTCATCGTTATTCGTCAGCGTCGTTCAAGTGGTCAATCTTCAGGAGTTACGGGAGTCAAAGCATAATGTCGCGTAAAAAATTCTTAAAATCAATCTCATTGGCCTAGCTCTTTTGGCGTCAACGAGCGGTTCGCTATGGGCGCATGGCGATGAAGATCACGGTGCAGCACCTGTCGTCGCAACAACGAACAGTGACAAGCCACAGCGTCTGCCCGATGGTCGCGTACTGCTGCCCAAAACGGCGCAACATCGCCTGGAAATTCGTACATTGCTTGCAAGTGAAGGCACTGCTGCACGCGCAATTGAGCTTAATGGTCATGTTGTGATGGACCCCAATCGCGGAGGCCGAGTGCAGGCCAGTAGTGGCGGTCGCATTAGCGCCCCGCAGGGGGCTTGCCTTTGCTGGGCAGCAAAGTGAGTCAGGGGCAAGTTCTGGCTTGGGTGAAACCCGCTGCCAGTTCATACGAATTGGCGCAACAGCAGGCTGAGTTGGCCAAAACACGCAGCAAACTGAAATTAGCAGAGCAAACTGCTGCGCGCCTGAACGAACTCTCCAATAGCGTGCCGCGAAAGGAAATTCAGGCGGCACAAGCCGAGCTGGATGGGCTACGCGCTCGCTTTGCTGCGCTCGCCAAAGCCAGTGATGGTGAAGCTTTGCGCGCACCAGTGTCGGGCGTATTAGCGGCCAGCAATGCGATCAATGGGCAGGTCGTTGATTCCAGCGCAGTGTTATTCGAAATTGTTGAGCCCAAAAGCATGCTGATTGAAGCGCTGGCCTACGATCCGGCCTTAGTCGGCAATATCGCTAGCGCCTCATTTCAGGGGTATCGCTGCGCTATTTAGGTGGTGCGAGCGTATTGCGGGATGGCGCATTACCACTCTTGTTTGCACCTACCGAAGCTACGTCACTCGCGCTGGGGCAAACCGTCAAATTGGTCGTGCAGACGCGCGAACAAACCAAGGGCATTCGTTTACCGGCCAGCAGCGTCGTCAAAAACTCAGCGAATGAATCTGTGGTTTGGCTGCACGACAGTGCGCTCGTTTTCCGCGCGGTGCCTGTCACGCCGATTCCGGTCGATGGCAAAACTGTGCTCGTCACACAGCTCAAACCGGGCAGCCGCGTCGTGACGCAGGGCGCCACTTTGATTAATCAAATCCGCTAAGGGGAAAGCCATGTTTAGCTGGATTGTGAATCAAAGTCTGAAGAACAGACTGTTTATCGTCGCCATTGCGGCCATTTTATTGATCTATGGCGGTTTAACTGCCAGCAAAATGCCAGTCGATGTCTTTCCTGACTTAAACAAACCCACCGTCACCATCATGACCGAGGCGGGTGGGATGGCGCCGGAGGAGGTGGAGCAACTGGTCAGCTTTCCGCTGGAAACGGCACTCAACGGCATGCCCGGCGTAACTCGCGTCCGTGCGGTGTCTGGGGTTGGTTTGTCGATTGTGTATGCCGAGTTTGAATGGGGTTCGGATATTTACCGCAACCGGCAGCTCATCGCTGAACGCTTAGCCGAAGTGAAAGAGCAGCTTCCTGAAGGCGTTAAGCCTGCAATGGGGCCGATTTCGTCAGTAATGGGCGAGATCATGCTGATTGCGTTCCCTGCCGACCCCGACAAAGCTAGCCCTATGGCAGTGCGGGAGTACGTTGATTTTGTGCTGCGCCCACGCTTGTTATCGATCCCTGGTGTCGCGCAAGTGATTCCAATTGGCGGTGAAGTCCGGCAATTCAGGGTTGAGCCAAACACCGCCATGATGGCGCAGCTTGGTGTTGGGTATGAAGATGTAGAGCTTGCACTTAAAGGGTTTTCTAGCAATACCAGTGGCGGGTATCTGGAGCAAAATGCGCGTGAATATTTGATCCGTAACATGGGGCGCACGACCCGTCTGGAGGACATGCAAAATCTGGCGGTCAAGGTGATCAATGGCCAGCCAATTCTGCTCAAGCAAGTCGCCGAGGTGAAGTTTGCCGCAGCGTTTAAACGCGGCGATGCTGGTTTCGCGGGCAAGCCAGCGGTGATTGTCAGTGTGCAAAAGCAGCCTAATGCAGACTCGATTCGCTTAAGTCGCGAAATTGATGATGCGCTCGCTAGTTTGAGCAAATCTTTACCACCGGGGATCAGCAAGCCAGAAATTTCGTTCCGCCAGGCCGATTTTATTGAAGCGTCGATTCACAACGTGCAAGAAGCTTTACGCGATGGTGCGATCATGGTCGCGGTCATTCTGTTCTTGTTCTTGATGAATGGCCGCACGACGTTGATTTCATTGACCGCAATCCCACTGTCGCTGGCGATTACCTTTCTGGTTTTCAAGGTCATGGGTTTGTCAATCAACGTCATGACGCTCGGTGGTTTGGCTATCGCCATCGGCGAGTTGGTTGATGATGCGCTGGTCGATGTCGAAAACGTGCTGCGACGATTGAAAGAAAACAAACCCAAAGGCGTAACGCACATCATCAAAGTGATTGCAGCTGCGTGCAATGAAGTCCGCTCCGGTGTAGTCGTTGCGACGATGGTTGTGGTGCTGGCGTTTGTGCCTTTGTTTGCTTTGCCGGGGATTGAAGGGCGCTTGTTTGCACCATTGGGCGTAGCCTACATCACGTCGATTTTGGCCAGTTTGCTGGTGGCGCTGACGGTGACGCCAGTGATGTGCTACTTCCTATTGCCCAAAATGAAGCAGATTGAGCACGGCGATTCAAAGCTCGTGCTCTTTCTCAAGCGTTGGGATAAACGGGTATTAGTCGCTTCGTTTGCGCACGCAAAACTGGCACTTGGTTTGGCCGTTTTGCTACTCGTGGCTGCGCTGGCAACGGTGCCGTACTTTCCAAAAGCGTTTTTACCGGCGTTTAACGAGGGCACATTAACGATTAGCTTGCTGCTCAACCCCGGTACATCGCTGACAGAGGCCAATCGAGTCGGGAGTTTGGCCGAAACTTTGATTGCTGAAGTGCCCGAAGTGAAAAGTGTAGGGCGGCGCACGGGCAGGGCGGAGCTGGATGAGCATGCCGAAGGTGTACATTCGAGCGAGATTGATGTTGACCTCAAGAAGTCCGAGCGTTCGCGCGAAGACATTATGGCCGATATTCGTACGCGCCTCGCGCCGTTACCTGCCACGACGACGGTTGGGCAACCGATTTCACATCGACTTGATCATTTGCTATCCGGCGTTCGGGCGCAAATTGCGTTGAAGATTTACGGTGATGATCTGGATGCGCTGCGCGGTGAAGCGGCCAATCTGAAAGAGAAGTTGGCTGCGATACCGGGGTTGACTGATCTGCAGATTGAGAAGCAGGTGTTGATCCCGCAAATCAAAGTGCGAATCGACTACGACCGTGCCGCGCAGCTTGGCGTGTCACCTGGGGCATTGCTTAAAACGCTGGAAACACTCACCGAAGGCGATACCGTCGCGCAAATTGTTGATAACAACAAGCGCTTTAATCTGGTAATTCGCTTGCCCGACGCTGCGCGTGATCCGCAGGGCTTGGGCAATATCTTGATCGATACGCCGCACGGCAAAGTGCCGTTGTCGCAAGTGGCCAGTGTTGAGGAAAGCGATGGGCCGAATCAAATTGGTCGCGAGAATAGCCGACGCCGGATTGTGATATCAGCCAATACCAATGGTTCGGACATGGCGACGATCATCAAGCAAATTCGAGGTGTGCTGGCGCAAAACAAATTGCCGGATGGCTATTTTGTGAGTTTGGAAGGGCAGTTCCAGGCACAAGAAGCCGCCAGCCAATTAATTGCTGGTTTGTCGATTGTTTCGCTCTCGCTGATTTTTATGGTGCTGTATAGCCGTTATAAATCTGCGGTTTTGGCTGCAATGATTATGGGCAATATCCCGATGGCGCTGATTGGCAGCGTGATTGCAATGTGGCTGGCTGGGATTTCGCTCTCGGTCGCGTCTTTGGTTGGCTTTATTACGCTGACTGGCATCGCAACGCGTAACGGCATTCTGAAAATCAGTCATTACATCAATCTTTGCAAGTTTGAAGGCGAGCATTTTAGCCAAGCCATGATTATTCGTGGCTCGCTCGAACGCTTGACGCCGGTATTGATGACTGCATTAACGGCCGCTTTGGCCTTGGTGCCACTGTTGTTTGCTGCCGATGCGCCGGGCAAAGAAATCTTGCATCCGGTCGCCGTGGTGATTTTTGGCGGACTGATTAGCTCGACCATTCTCGATACATTACTGACCCCGCTGATGTTCTGGCTGTTCGGTCAAAAACCATTACAACGCTTGCTGGATGAAAACAACCAGATTGCGTTTTAACCCTCGCCTTCGGGCATTTTACTCAAGGAAATATCATGAAAAAAACGCTAATTGCATTCGGTTTTGTACTTGCTGCTAATTTGGCTTTCGCTGATGGCGATATGAAGCCGATGCACAATGGTGTCATGGCCGAAGCAACATCCGGTAATCGTGCAGAGCTCAGCCTCGATGGCAATATGCTGATGATTTATTTATCTGACCACGCAGGCAAAGCGGTCGCAGCGAAAGGTGTAGCTGCTGAATTGACACTTCTGAACGGGAGTGAGAAACAGACGGTGAAATTAATGCCTATGGGTGATGGCCTGATGGCTACCGGTCAATACAAAGCCGTTGCAGGTACGAAAGCCCTATTAAAAGTTACTTTACCTGGTAAAGCGGCGGAACAATTCCGATTTGCTTTGAAGTAAGAGTCATGGGTATTGCCATCTATGCATTGAAAATAAATGACTTTATAGCAATACCCTTGTATTTATTCCAAAGGACTGCTCTGAGCTAAGTAAGTCAGATCACGAGTTTGTTTGCAAACGTGATGCGGTAACAGGATTATGATTTAACGATGTTGCCGCTCTAGGAGAGCGTTATGAATAGACGACAATTCTTAACCGTGTCAGCCGGTATGGGCGCGATGGGCTGGTTGGGCGCGAACCCAGTTTGGGCGGCGATGGATCACGCCAAGCGCGATGGCGGGGCGATGCCGCAAGCCTTGAAAACTGTTGCTGATATGCCCTTGCTACCCGAAACAGCGCTGACAGCAGGGCAGTCGCATGTACCACTGGCCCCCTTGCGCAATACCGCTACTGCGCCCCAGCGTTTTGAAGCAACGTTAACTGCCGCAGCGCATGAGGTCGAATTGACCACGGGCAAGAAAACACCAATGTGGTTGTATAACGGCCAAGTACCTGGACCGTTGATTGAAGCTTTTGAAGGCGATGAAGTCGAGATTCGCTTTATTAACCAGCTTGCACAAGCCTCGACAATACATTGGCATGGCTTGCCGGTACCGCCCGAGCAAGACGGCAATCCGCACGATGCCGTACCCGCCGGAGGCGAGCGCGTTTACCGTTTTAAGCTGCCAGACAACTGCGCTGGAACGTATTGGTATCACCCGCACCCGCATGGCGACACACCTGAGCAAGCGTATCGCGGCCTTGCCGGATTATTTATTGTTCGTAGCAAGAATGATCCGCTTACGGCATTTGCCGAGCAGCATTTAGTCATTTCTGATTTGAAGCTCGATACTGAAGGCCTGATTCCCGATAACACGGCCAATGATTGGATGAATGGCCGTGAAGGCCAGTTTGTTCTGGTCAATGGCCAGCGTGAACCGGTAGTGACAATTGCTGGCCGGCAACGCCTGCGAATCTGGAATGCCTGCAGCGCGCGTTATTTGCGCCTAGCTATACCGGGGCAAAAAATGACGCTGGTCGCGACTGATGGCGGTTTGCTGGAAAAACCGATACTCAAAGACGAAATTTTACTCGTGCCAGGACAACGGACTGAAGTCATTGTCGGCGATGGCAAAGCTGCCACATTGCCCCTTAAGGCACTGGCTTATGATCGAGAAAAAATGGGTAATGTTGCCCCCGAAGTGGATCGCGTATTGATACAACTCAATTTTGCTAGCGGCCCAACACCAGCGATTCCGATTCAATTGCGAAAAATTGCAGACTTCGGTCGCGCCACTGCACTCAAGAAAGTCGAATTTAGCGAAACGATGAGCATGGACAATGGCGTGCACAGCATGGCATTTCTGGTGAATGGCAAAAGCTTTGATATGAATCGGGTTGATCTGACCAGCAAACTCAACGAAGTTGAGGTGTGGGAAATCTTTAATAACTCGCACATGGACCACCCGTTCCATATTCATGGCACACAATTTATCGTTCTAGATTCAAAACTGAACGGCAAGCGACGCAATGCGCCGTATCGCGCACTGCACGACACCATCAATCTTCGCCCTTACGAAACAGTGCGCATCAAAACCGTCCAACACGATAAAGGCTTGCGGATGTTCCACTGCCATATTCTGGAGCACGAAGGGCAGGGCATGATGGCGCAGTTACTTGTTAAATAAATCGACGAGTTATTTAAATTGGTTTAAGGCTGCTTTTATCAGAGGCAGCCTTATCGTCCAAAACTATGTTGCTTTTGATAAATTCACTCGACGTGACAACTCTTCTGCGCTTTCTTTGCGCTCGCTGTAGCGATCCACTAAATATGGACTCACATCGCGAGTCAGTAGCGTGAACTTAACGAGCTCTTCCATCACATCTACAACTCGGTCGTGGTAACTCGATGGCTTCATGCGATTGTGCTCATCGAACTCTTGAAAGGCTTTTGCCACGGATGATTGATTCGGGATCGTAATCATGCGCATCCAGCGCCCTAGCACGCGCATTTGGTTCACTGCATTGAAAGACTGCGAACCGCCTGAAACCTGCATCACGGCGAGCGTTTTTACCTTGAGTAGGCCGAACAGCTCCTGCCGACAGTGGAATCCAGTCAATTTGGGCTTTCATAATGCCTGTCATTGCGCCGTGACGTTCTGGTGAAGTCCAGACCATGCCTTCGCACCACAACGCTAACTCACGCAGTTCCTGCACTTTTGGGTGGTTATCAGGGGCATCATCCGGCAAAGGGAGTCCGCTCGGATTGAAGATTTTTACTTCTGCGCCCATCGCCCGCAATAAACGAGCAGCCTCTTCGGTGAGCAAGCGGCTAAATGAGCGTTCGCGTACAGACCCATACAGCATCAAAATACGCGGTGGATGCGATGACTGTTGAGCAGGATGCAATTTGGTCAGCTCTGGCACCTTAAAATGCTCAGCTGCAACTTGTGGCAAATCTAATAGTTGTTCTGAGTTGGCATTCGACATAACTTCTCCTTTTCTAGCCTGTATCAATGGGGCTAGCGGCGAATGGGCACGGGAATATCTTATTCATATTGTGTCCATCGCCATCACCTCAATCTTCTATTTGAGGTATTAATCACTCGGCTTGCGAAGCGATTCCCTGCAAATACTCAATATGGGCAGGAATACGCAGTGACTTTGGCCGAGTAGCTTGAACTTGTGCGGTTACTTGATCGAGCGGCACATCACGGGCAAGCAACAGATTTGCCAATCATCAAACCTGTGCGACCTGAGCCGCCTTTGCAATGAACCGCGATGGTTTTACCGTCCGCCAGCATTTGTAGAATCTCAGCGCTATGCGTGCTCCATTGGCGTTCGAACTCTTCAGCCGGAGCTGCATCATCTTCGACAGGGAAATGAAACCAAGCCAATCCGAGCTGCTGACATACGTTCGGTAAAGCGGATACGCTGTTTTCCTGCATCTCATGCTCGGGCATTAGCGTGATGATCGCAGCAGCGCCCGCTGCGTGGAAGGTCATGCAATGCCTGCTCAAGATCGACTTCCTTGGTGCCAGGGCAAGGTGTAAAAATCAGGCCGCCGCCTTCTGGCAAAGGCATCAGGTCAAAAGGATGTTGCATTGTCTTCTCCGTGAAATGATTCATGTGCGTCATGTGTTAGTGATATAGACGGGGGCAAAGCCGCCGCCTTGTGTTCTAAAGTTCGTGGTCTGCCCCTGATAAAGCCGAGCAGCAAACAGCTGGACTTCACCGCGATAAACATAAGCTCGTACGTCCAACTTAAGGTCACACGTTTGGATGCCATCTACGGCGACGACGCGCTCACTCGGCGGAGCCAGCGTTTGCGCCACATAATCCGCATTAAGAATGTCGTCCCAAACTCGCTTGGTGAGCTTATCGCCGCGATATGTCGCCTTACTGCCATAGCCGTTTGCCGGTTTAAAAAACAGCTGCCGCCGCTGCGACCAATATTTCGGCGGTACTGGCAGTGACATAGCGAGTATGAGGGAATACCTGCTTGCAAGATGTCGCTCGTCTTTGCATCTACTCTAGCTTCGCCAAACTTTCAGGCTGGCTCAAACAAGCCAAATGGCGCTTGTTGGCATATAGGGCATGCGCTCGTGGAGTCGGCGTCACAACGACAGCCCCCGCCAGATAGGCGTCACGCAAAGCGGCGGAGTCCGCTTCGTCAAAATAGAAATCGGTGAGGCGGTTGTAGACTAGATCAATCACCTCATCACCCAGCCAAAGCTGTCCGGACTCCCAACGCAGCTCCTCGGGTGAGGCAATCAAGCAACGAATGCCAAATCGCTCAAACAGACGCTGAAATAGCAAAAACTCTGGGTAGAGGTATTGCTGCTCTGGCTGTTCATCAACAATGGCGATGGTGCGCGGTTGAGCCGAATCGCGCTGTGCTTGCCACTCAGCCATAAACATATTCAGCCAGCGCTCTTCCATACTCTCCAGCGTTTTGGGCGAAGCTGAAAGCGGTGGGGATGCCTCACAGCACGCGGTTTGAGCCCGTGCTAGCGCTGAGATTAAGATAAGCACCGCCTGCATTGGTGTTGATTTCAATGAGGCTGTGCACCGTTGCTCCCCAAATGGAAATCATAGCCAAAGAAAACGCTGTCGAGACCAAAGTCCAGTTTCGCAATTTCAGGCGCTTGAGCAAGTGCTTCGTTTTTCCACGCCGCTGTTGCAATCACCGTTTCAATGAGCTTGAATGATGGCCTGCATCTGCGCTCGCTGTTCTGGCGTGATAAACACCATCGTGGCTGAAAACAGATGAGGTCGGCTGTGTGCAATCTCTTCACTGAGGCCAGCCATATCGGGACTGAGCTCCAGTTGCGCCTTCAGCAAATCGTGGTCGAGAAACTGACAAGCACATCGCCGATTGAGTAGCTCTGCCAGTCCGGAACTCGCCGGTTGCAAGGTATTGGTAGCGAGCATGATTTAGCTCCGTGCCTCATACCAAGGTTTACTGCGGTTCACGATGTTCACCACCAGCAGCATGACTGGTACTTCAATCAACACGCCCACGACCGTGGCGAGCGCCGCCCACTGTGGAAACCGAACAGGCTAATCGCCGCAGCGACGGCGCCAGCTCGAAGAAATTGGATGCGCCAATCAAAGCGGATGGGCATGCAATATTATGCTTTTCGCCTACGGCACGATTCAGCCAATACGCCAGTGCTGAGTTGAAAAACACTTGAATCAGGATCGGCACGGCCAGCAGTGCAATAACCAGCGGCTGCTTGATAATGGCTTCGCCTTGGAATGCAAAGAGTAATACCAAGGTGGCTAACAAGGCCGTAATCGACCACGGTGCAATTTTTTCCATTGCGGCATCAAATGCTGCTTGCCCGTTGCGAAGCAGCATTTTGCGCCATAACTGCGCCAGAATCACGGGGATAACGATGTAAAGCACGACTGAGAGTGAGCAAGGTGTCCCACGGCACGGTGATGGCCGAGATACCCAGCAGAGGCCAACCAAAGGCGCAAAAGCGATAAAGCCATAATGCTGTCATTGAGCGCGACTTGTGACAACGTGAAGAGCGGGTCGCCATTCGTGAGCTTGCTCCAAGCAAAAACCATTGCGGTACAAGGCGCAGCGGCCAGCAAAATCAGACCGGCGATATAACTATCGAGTTGATCTGCGGGCAATAGTGGCGCAAATCAGATGGCGTATAAAAAGCCAGCCTAAGAATGCCATTGAGAATGGCTTCACCAGCCAGTTCACAAACAACGTAACGCCAATGCCGCGCCCATGTTTGCGAACTTCATGCAGAGCACCAAAATCCACCTTAACCAGCATGGGGATAATCATGACCCAGATTAGGACGCCCACAGGTAAGTTAACCTGTGCAAACTCCATCCGGCCAATGGCTTGAAATACGTTAGGCAGCAACTGCCCCAATCCAATGCCCGCAATAATGCAAAGAAACACCCAAACGGTTGGTAGCGTTCAAAGACATTCATTGGCGCGCCCGCAGCTGGATTTTGGGCGAGCGCATCACACTGTACTGACGCTAGCTTATTCTCCCTGCTTATTGGATTGGTTTCAGCTCCACGCAACTTGGTTTGCAGTGACATGCGATCAATTTTGTCGATCGGTAAACTCAGAAATAGACGAATCCGATTGGCAATCTGCGACTGTACGTGGGTAAAGGTTTGGAACAACTCTTCGTCTGAGCCGTTGCTTTGCAGGGTCTGCAAAGCCCCAATGCGCAGTAATGGGCTGTCCCAGCCAAGCTGGGCATGCTTCACCAACAGCTGGTGCAGACCGTAAAAATGAAATCCATTTTTGGTGCATCGGGTGCAGCAAACTCTGCCCAGCTTCTTGCTGCGCAATGTGCCCAGATCATATTTCTGATGCTTTAACGCTCGCAGTGTCATTGGGTGCACTTCACCGTGGGTGACTGCCCGCGCTATAAGCTTCAAATTGACAGCGCCGAGGCTGATTGCATAATGACTTCTGCCATGATGCTGCGAGCCAGATTGCCCGTGCAGACAAATAAAACGTTATAGGTTTGAGCGAGACATCTTAGTTTCCTTTCTCAAGGTGAGTGCGTTCAATCAATAACTTGGAAGACAGAGGCGACGTTAATTCCAATATCTTCAAAATATGGAAATGTTGCTTATTGAAAAAAGCGAGCCAATGCGATCAAGCTCGCTTTTAACAAAGCGGGATCATTTTTAAGGTCATCAACACCATCGGCAACGCAAACAACGTTTCAATGCAGTGCCCGAAGGATTCGATATGCCTCGGTAAATGCGGCTTCAATTTCAGCTTCACTGCCGATGACGTGCGCTGGGTCGGCTACGCCCCAATGACCCTCGTACTACTGCGCCAGAGTAAGCTGGGCGGGTTTCACCTGCGGCACTGCAGCACAAACCGTAATCACCACATCGGGCGTCACCTGGCAAGTTGTCCCATGTTTTACTGGTTCAGCCATCCGTCGCACTACCTTCACGTGCCAACAAGGCAAGTGAACGCGGGTGAACTTGGCCTGTGGGTTGACTGCCCGCGCTGATGGCTGCCATCCCGCTGCGTGCGAGATGATTAAAAACCGCTTCCGCCAAAATTGAGCGACAAGAGTTGCCGGTACACAGAAATCAGATATTCATACTTTCCGTCTCACTGGGTTTGCATGTGGACGATAAAGGTACCACCGCAGGGGTTACGAGTCAGATTCTGGTGCACACCCGCTAAGCACTCTTCTAGATGGCCTTGGCAGCATTCTTCCGTCAGATACGCAATCCATCCTCCATCGTGCGCGATGTTGCCCGATAGCGGATAAAGCGGCTTTCACTGCTCTGATGTGATCAATTCTCGCGTCTTGCTCTTTCAAGTGAAAGACAAGCTGCTCGATGTTACTTGCAGTCGTTCAGCAATATCGCCCGCGACCATGCCTTCTCGCCCTTGCTTCACCAGCAGTCGAAACACGTCTAAACGAACGCCAGACGACAGCACTTCAAGATGAGGGTTGCTGTATTTTTTCCATAAGACGACTATACGACAATTATCGAAATTGATCGTATGATAAATTTTATCCATTAAGTGGGCAATGACTTTTTCCCGAAAATACCGTATCTCTGCTGGGCGCTGTGCGCCTCTGAAACAAAGAAAGGATTGAGCAATGACCATTAAAGTAGGCATCAACGGCTTTGGCCGTATGGGGCGTTTAACGCTTCGCGCAGCATGGGGCTGGCCTGAAATTGAATTCGTGCAGATCAACGACCCAGCCGGTGATACCGCTACTTTTGGCGCATTTACTTAACTTTGACTCAATACATGGCCGTTGGGCGCACGAAGCGACCACCGATGGCGATGTGATTGTTGTGGGCAATACCCGCATCAAAACCAGTCGCAATACAGACATTGGCGCAACGGACTGGTCGAGGTTGCGATAGTGGTGATGAGCTTCCAGCAAAATGGCACCACTGCACTCTTACCAAGCTACCTTGAGCAAAAGGTAAAACGCGTCGTAGTGACTGCGCCGGTTAAAGAAGCAGGCGTGCTCAATGTCGTCGTCGGCGTAAATGATCATTTATTTGACCCAACACTGCACCAGATCGTGACTGCGGCCAGTTGCACAACCAACTGCCTCGCCCCTGTCGTCAAAGTTATTCATGAGCAGCTTGGCATTCGCCACGGCAGCATGACCACCATCCATGATCTGACCAATACGCAAACCATTATTGATGCACCCCATAAAGACCTGCGCCGAGCGCGTTCTTGCGGCACCAGCTTGATTCCGACTTCGACCGGTTCAGCGACGGCGATTACTGAGATTTTTCCGGAGCTTAAAGGCCGCCTGAATGGTCATGCCGTCCGCGTGCCACTCACCAATGCTTCGTTAACCGACTGCGTGTTCGAGCTGGAACGAGCCACAACGGTTGAGGAGGTCAATGCATTACTCAAAACCGCATCGGAAACTTATCTGAAAGATATTCTGGGCTACGAAGAACGCCCATTGGTGTCAATTGACTACCGTGGTGATGCACGCTCGTCGATCATTGATGCACTCTCAACAATGGTCATAAATGGCACGCAATTAAAACTTTACGCGTGGTACGACAATGAGTGGGGGTACGTAAATCGTACGGCGGAATTGGTACGCCAAGTTGGCTTGGCTGACCAATAACCGGCCTTATACCTAATGATGTATTGCTCTGAATATCAATAAATAATTGGCGCTCAGAGCAATACCTACTTCATCTACCTTGGTTCACATCATGCTTGCCAGCCTACCTCCCGCCATTCGGCAGTACCTCATCATCACCGGCAATTATTGGGCGTTCACGCTGACCGATGGTGCTTTGCGAATGTTGGTGGTGCTGCACTTTCATCAGCTGGGCTATTCACCGCTTCAGATCGCCATGCTGTTTCTGTTTTACGAGATTTTTGGCGTAGTGACTAACTTGGTCGGCGGCTGGTTGGGTGCGCGGATTGGTTTGAACAAAACGATGAACATCGGCCTTGGCCTGCAAGTCGTTGCCTTGCTCGCGCTCACGGTGCCAACAGCGATGTTGACGGTGTCTTGGGTAATGGCGGCTCAAGCCTTATCAGGCATTGCCAAAGACTTGAACAAAATGAGCGCCAAAAGCAGCATCAAAACACTGGTGCCCGCTGGCGCGGAAGGCAAATTATTTCAATGGGTGGCGATTCTCACTGGCTCTAAAAATGCGCTGAAAGGCGTTGGGTTTTTCTTGGGCGGTGTACTGCTGACTGCTTTGGGATTTGCCGGTTCAATGTGGGCAATGGCAAGCGTCTTGATTGTGGTCTGGGTCGCCAGCCTAATCAGCCTCAAAGCCGATTTGGGCAAGGCCAAAAACAAGCCTAAGTTTGGCGATTTGTTTTCGAAAAGCCGAGCAGTTAACGTGCTTTCAGCTGCACGACTATTTTTGTTTGGGGCGCGTGATGTCTGGTTTGTTGTGGCATTGCCCGTATTTATGGCGCAAACCTTGGGCTGGGTGATTGGCGAGTCGGGACTTTTTGCGGTTTGGGTCATGGCTACGGTATCGTTCAATCGTTTGCCCCTTACCTCACAGGCAAAAAAACAGGCAAGTGCCTGATAGTCATGCGCCACCATATTGTGGGCAATCCCGCTTGCGGCCTTAACGGCTGGCATCGCCTTTGGCCTCAACAGTAGCCCACAGTTTAGAAACGCTGCTAGTCGGTGGCTTGCTCTTGTTTGGCGCGCTATTTGCAATTAACTCATCATTGCACGCTATTTGATCGTGAGCTACGCTCAAAGAAGACGGTGCATCACTGGATATTGGCTTTACTACATGGCTAACGCCTGGGGCGTTTAATTGGAACCGTCTTGTCAGGCTGGGTGTTTCAGGTGGCGACTTGGCGCGCCTGCTTGTGGATTTCAGCTGCGTTTATTGGCTTGGCGGCATTCATCTCTATTTGGTTACCTAGAGCATCGGTTCTAATATGCTGCTGGTAAAACCTAACTAAACGAACCGCAGTCTCGCTCAAGTTGGTCCTTGGGTTAGAATTGTGGATTCAAATAAAATCTGTTGTGCTAATGGGGTAGGAGATAGCCGCCAAGAAACGGCAATAGGGGGGGGGATGAAGAAATGGGTTGGTTTACGCGTTTGTTTCAATGTTCTTTGCGGAGTTCACTTCGGTTATTGCTAAGATAGGGTTAGCAGGCATATCTGGGGAGCTGGTTTTGACCATTCGAACTCTGTTCGTGTGTGGTTTAGTGCTGCTTTTTGCTGCAGCCTCCGTTCCATTGCAGAACTGGCGTCAGTGGGGCAGCGCAGTCTACTGTGCAACTAGGTTTGTCCGGGGGTTACAACGGCGCTATCGTGGATTTTTTTTACTACAAGGCGCTCAAGGTTGGCGACGTGGCTACCGTGGCGCTAATCGACAAGGGCAGCGTGATAGTGGCCATGCTCTTTGGCATGGCTTGTTTACGAAAGTAATCATGCCTTGCGCACTGGTGATTGGCGCTGGGCTGATGTTGCCGGATTATTGGTCATCGCAAAGAAGGGCTAGCCGAAAACTCAGTATTCCCGTTGGTTACAGGGGCTAGTAAATGCTGAAAAGCATCTTCAGGCGGCTACCGAGCAAAACAGCATGAGCAGCTTCAAAATCACGGGGCTGGAAGTTGTTTGCTGCCTATGCGCCCCAATCCAACCACCAAGAATTGCTGCTGGAGCCCAAAGACAACCTCAGCGGAGGATATGGGACACCGCCAGAGTAGTGTCCGAGCAAAGCGGCAGCCGAATTCACCAAAATGAATGCGGCTGCGACATTCAGATGCTTTGCCGTGTTTCAGCCCACCCCGCAAACAATAGCAGTGGGCTAAGGAAAATACCACCGCCAACGCCTGTCAGCCCGGATAGCATGCTTATGCCTGCGCCAGATGCCGCAACCGGTAGTAGCGGCGGCTGCGTTACTCCGTTTTGACCCCTCTCCCAGCAATCAGTCCGGTAGGCTGAATACAGCAGGACAAGGCCAACAACAGGCTTGTACAGGTACTCCCGGCAAAGAAATCGACCCGCCTATGAAGGCAAACGGCACCGAGCTGATGGCAAGGGGTAAACAACTTCCATGAGAAGCAGCCAGCCCGGTAAAACTTGGTCGTGGCAATGATCACCACAAAGGATGTTCGGGGTTAAAGCAGTGGGTTTCATCATCGCTGGAGCTAACCAAATAAGGCCATTGCTGCCAAATACCCGGATGCCCCCGCGTGCCCTACGGAGAATACAACGCCGCCGCTGGGCATATCAGTAGCGTTAATCCGATTACAATACTCTGCAGCCATAAAGTATCCATCAAACCCTCGATAAAAGCTTGATTTTTATTGCAAATCAATTATGTCTTAGGATACTAAGAATATTGTTCAGCATAGAAAACTCAAGTTACGTCACCTGATAATGACTTCAAATAACGTCAATTGGATTTGAAGCTTCAGCTTAGAGCCAAATTCTGCGAGCTCAATAAGTCGAGCATGGTTTTGTAACATCGACTTTTGGTAGGCGAGGCCATTATTGTTGAGGTTGACCGGTGACTTTGGGGTGGGTACTTGGGTTTTGCTCAGTTGATGTAATCGTTGCAAGTCTTGTTGGCGTTTACTCATTTCTATCTTGGCTAGACGTTTCGAAGCTTGGATTGCTGCCCTGATAAGCGTTTGAGGTCATAATGGCGTGCTGCAAGGTGACTGAGAGCGCATCGATAAGCACTGCTTCGCTTTGCAATATGAACTGTCCGATTGAGCATTTCATCGTTTGCAGCAGCCAATGGGCTGGCTAGAAAACCAAGAAGTAGAAAGATAATATGACGGAGTTTTCATTACTCTATTATTTATTTTTCTTGATGGTAAATAGCTGAAATGGCCATCAGCAAAGCGTGAGCACTTTACGAAAATATCATGCAAATTGAACCACTGACTAATGCCACGTCTGCCAGTAAAAATCTAAGTAATCGACCACCGACCGATTCTGATTCGATCAATCACATTCCCTAGTGCACCGCCAACAATCAAAATGCCAAGCGACAGTTTCTAAGCGGCTTTTCAGCGCGCCGCAGTAACCAGAGCAAATAAGTGCAGACGACGCCCGCCACAATGGTGAAAAAGTGCCGTTGCCAACCGCCAGCGTCAGCGAGAAATGAAAACCTCTGCACCCGGATTTAAAACATGCACCCAGTTAAACCACGGCGTAATCCGAGCCATGTAGCCGTTCAATGAGTAATAGCGTCGCGGTGCACTGATTTTGATCGCCTGATCAAGAAAGGTCAACATCGCAGGCCAGAAAAACCAAACCAGAAATAACGGTTTAGAGCTGTATTCGTTGACTGAAGGAGTTAATTAATTCAGTGCAGATAGCCAGTTCGTACTGCTTGTATTCATATCGAGTACTGAATTCCATTACAAATTGGAGCACCCTAGTGAGACCTTTTTTTGTCGTAAACACGGCGCATAAAAACCAATAATCCCAACCAAGTAAAACATCGGCGGGGAAGTGCATTCCAGATGCAATACAGAGACCAGCCAACAAGGACGGGGTACGCTATGAGCGAAGACTTGCAGGCGAGGTTTGATCGAGTGGCCACAGCGTGCCAGCAACAGAGTGTCTGCATAAGTTGAATGCCCGCTTGGCGAAGCTGTATTCCACTCGGGCATTCCAATCACTCGTGCTAAATCACCAAAAAACGGTGAGTGGTCGCGGAAAATTGAAGAACTGTTTTAAAACAGTGACTGCGGACATATGCTAGCCCGAAAGCAACAATAAAATAAATGGTTTCAGCCGGATCTTAGATGTTTGGCTGATTTGGTTAGTCGATCTCGAATAGAGCCATAGCCCTAGCATAACTATTGGAGCATTCCAGTAGTTGCCGAGGATGTTGCTAAACATCCAAGCCAAAGGAGAGGTCGCTCGGTGTGCTTTGATTAATGATGCGAAATAGTTACTGCGTTAATCTGTAAAAGTTTTCTCTTTTTATTTATATTTAAATAAATAACATCCCCCTCAAAGAGCTCCTTTCTTCCTTTAAATCGCTAAAAATTATTTCATACTTCCCAACAGCAATTTTTCAGCAAAATCCTGGTTTTTGATTAAAATTTTTTTTATGCCCGCACCACATTGATCCTTTTTTGGTTTATATTTAACCCAAACTATCAAAATACAGAAAATTTCTACTCCATTGGGTGAGCTATTTCATAATCAACACCCCCACTGATTTTAGCAACATCCTCCCCTGATTAGATCTTATTTTCGTCATAGAAAATATTCCCTCCTAACCTATAATTTTTTATTTTTTTCTAATCACCTCACGATTTCATTATCCCAGAAGACATAACAATATCCCTTTAGTTTTTTTTTATCTCCCTCCTATACAGTCCCAGCCCCGCCCAATCGTAGAGTAGAAATTTCCAAGTCATTTTTGTAATAGCCTGTAAGCCGTTAAATACGACTAATAGGCTTGCACCCACGTCAGCAAAGACTGGCCACACCATCGTTGCCGTTGCCTGTTAAAGTCAACTCTAAAAGACAATTTCAATGCCCAAAACCAGCTGCAATGTTTTGCAGCAAAATCGCGTGGGTGCGCTGCGAAAGCCGAATAAAGCGCGGTAATTTGCGTAAATCATCAGTCACATAGGTGCCACATCGGCCGTTTCAGTTGCCGTGCCGTACCGCAGCGCCCATCGCTAAAACCAATATCGGCGCGCCAGCGCCAGCGCGTCGTTAATACCATCGCCGACCATGCCGACTTTGCCTGTGTTCACTGGGTTTACTTTCGATAACTTGTAATTTATCCTCGGGCAGCAGATCACCACCGCGCTTCGTCGATGCCGACTTGATCGGCAATCGCGCGCGCCGTGTGAGCATTGTCGCCGGTCAACATAATGGTTTTAACGCCCGGTTTACTGCAGCTCGGCAATCGCCATGCGACTACTGCTCTCTGACGGTATCAGCAACGGCAAATAGCGCGATTACTCTCGCTTCATTGGCAAACAAAATCACTGTTTTGCCGCTGTTCCAGCGCAAAGAGCTGCCGTTTCGAGCTCGAGGCGAGCACCAGCTATTCATGAACTAGTCGATGATTACCAGATGATATTGCTGACCGTTAATGACGCCACCGAGTGCCGCGCCCAGCTATTGCTCAAATCGCGAGCGTTTTTGTACACGTAATGTTTTGCGCCGCTAGCACTACGGCGCGCGAAACCGGATGATCGGAGCGACTGGCAAGGCTGACGGCGAGGCTTTGTACCTCAGCAGCATCATGCGCGCCGAGCACGATGAAATCAGTTGCACCGATTTGCCATGCGTAATCGTGCCGGTTTTATCCAGCGCCAGCCACGCTAACTGCGCCCTTCTTCTAAATACACGCCGCCACTTTAACCAAAATCCCGGTGGCGCAGCTTCTAGCAAGCCGCTAACGATGGTGACTGGTGTTGAAATCACCAACGCGCACGGGCAAGCGATGACCAGTAGCACCAGCGCTTTATAAATCACGCCAGCCATTCACCGCCGAAAAATAGCGGCGGCGACGGCAATCGCCAAAGCGCTATCGCAAACACAATCGGCGTGTACACGCGGGCAAATTGATCGACAAAACGCTGCGTCGGCGCGCGCGCCTTGCGCCGCTTCAATCGCATGAATAATCCTCGCCAGCGTGCTGTCGCCTGCCGCCGCTGTCACTGTGTATTCGAACGAACCCAATTGCACTGATCGTGCCAGCAAACACTGCATCGCCGATGGTTTTTTCGATCGGCAAACTCTCGCCGGTAATCGGCGCTTTAGTTATGCTCGATTGCCCGCTAACAATCACGCCATCGAGTGCAATACGCTCACCCAGTTTCAATCCGCACGCGCGCTTGGGGCGCTACCGATTTAGCGGCGGCTTCGCGCCAACTGCCGTCAGCCTGTCTGTACTGCTGGCCACTTCTGGCGTGAGTTGCATCAAACCAGAATTGCACATTGCGCGCGCGATCAAGCGATTTGGCTTCGATCAGCTCGGCAATCGTAAACAGCACCATCACCATCACTGCTTCCGGCCATTGACCGATTGGCAAAGCGCCAGTGACGGCGATGCTCATCAAGGCGATTGATATTTAAATTGCCATTGCGAATCGCGACCCAGCCTTTTTTATACGTCGTGAGACCACAAGCCAATACGGCGATAATTGCCAGCGTGGCAATACTCCACTGGGGTAAACCGCTCAATGCGCTATTTCTGATGCAATGGCGGCAATACCTGCCAGAGCCAATGGCCACCATGGTTTGGCGGGCTCGGCTGCAGGCGCGGCGTCGCTAGCGAGTTCAGGTGTAAAGCCTAAGAGCGAATCCGCGTCCAGCACCGCGTCTAGCCGTCTGGCTCGTGCGTTACCGTTAGCACACGCTGCATTAAATTGAATTGCATGCCGCTAACACCTCCATGCTCGCCAAGTTTTTTGCGCAGCAAGCCCTCTTCGGTCGGGCAATCCATTTGCATAATGCGAATCGGGGTCTGCATATCATCTTGGCTGCTTTTTGTCGCTGCGAGTGGTTCCAAATCCACTGCGGGATTTCTGCGCTTCAATTGAAGTTATGACCCCCACAACATGAGGGTGCACACGGCGTGCTTTCATTTTTACTGGCACTTTGAAAGCGCTGGTACTTGGACATGATCTATTCCTCAAGCTATGATGCAGTACATTAAAAATCATGAAGTAACTACAGGGTCAAGACCTATTTGGAGTCGATTATGAAAATCGGTGAGTTAGCGCATATCGCACAATGTTCGGTTGAAACCATTCGTTTTTACGAAAAAGAACTTTATTGGCTGCGCCAGCGCGAACCTCTGGCAATTTCCGTACCTATAACGCCGAACATGTCAGAGCGTTTGCGCTTCATTCGAAACTGCCGTGCGCTCGATATGAGCCACGAAGAAATCCATACCTTATTGCGTTTAGCCGATCAAGCCCGCTGATGGTTGTAGTGCTTATCAATTCGGTGTTTGACCAGCACATTGAGCATGTTGAAGTACGCATTAAGGAGTGGAGCATCTCAAACAGCAATTGGCTGATTTGCGCCGACAATGCCAAACCGAGCAAACGGTAGATTCTTGCGGTATTTTGCAAGGCTTGGCCGATATGAATATCGAGGCCAAACCAGACAAAAAACACACGCATTTAGGCTGAAACCCGCATGCCAGCATAACTCCACTCCTTAAGTGTTGCGGTTTGCCAAAAAGCTCATCTCTTTTTCCCAGCAAATATAACGTTGGTGGTACTCGGCCAAATCTGTTGTTTCCGCAGTTTGAGCTACGAATTGCCTCAATATGAAAAGCTGTTTTGCTGCAATAAGCTGCGCATCAGGATGCCGCGTTGCGGTTAAAAAGAAGATAAGCTGGTGATAATTTGGCTCAGACTTAGCTTTCAGAGAAGCTTGCGCTAGGTTATTAACGATCATCGGCGAATATTTAAGGGTGTAATCTGCATAGCTGCGTATCGTTGGCACATCGGACAACAACGCTTGGCGCTCAAATCAAAATCTTCGCGAACGACTATTTTTTGTTTCTGAAACACAATCGGCGCAGATGTCCGAAGTATCGCATTCCCAATCGGCTGGAAATTTAAATGCTTCTGCTTGGTACTGTTCATCGCGGTAGGGCGAAAATGGCACTGAGCGACAGCGAAGTGGTTTCGTTTCGTGTACTACCTGCACAGTTTATCGGCGCGTAATGCGGGGCACGCAAATGTCGTCGGTATATAACAGCAACCGTAATCGTGGCTGCTAGCTCATGCTTTTTGTCCAGCACTGATTAGTTATGCCTAACCGAGAGGCCATATCGTAATCTTTATGGCCTTGTCTCAATGGTGTCCACAAAGAAGCCAAAGGAAAAAGATTTGCATGGGTATAAGCATCTTTCAACGTTAGTAAAACTGGCCATGACAACATTTGCCACAAACCGTGCAATTAAAATGCTGAGCCATGAATTAAGCTTGGTCTATGTGTCGTGCCGCAACACTTTTTGGCTTTTTTGCCCGAGCCACAAAGGCAAGGATCATTTCGCCAGACTTTATTCACATGGCGCTGTGGGATATGTGGGTTCAAATCACCACTGACATAAAGCCATTGGCTATCCTCACGGCGAAAACCGGCTAATTCAGCCTGAATCATTTCTTTTTGGTCACGTCGAAACCAGAATGGCAAATTCGAGCTTGTGCGCTGTCACCATCTTCTTTTGCATTGCGGATTTCCAAACTGCGCCATTCGCAACTTTCTGCCAAATATTCGGCTTCCAGCTCGGTTAAAGTCTGCTTTAACTTCAGGTGCATGTGTTCGCTCAAGATGATCCAGCTGTTTGGTTGCAAAAGCGGTGTACCGAGAACGCATTAGCGCTTCCGCTGTTGGCGCTGGTGTGCCCGCAATAATTGGCGCGCAGCATTCCGCTAAATCTTTTTTGAACCACAAGGACATTGAGACATTGAGATGCTCCCATCTGATTTTAGCATTGGGTATATGGATAAAGCGCCTTTAAAAATTGGCTTATTGGCATATACCCTTTAGGTTTATTGATTAAGAACGGATTATTTTGGGTAGGCGAGATCGACTTTCGACTGCACTAATGAGTTAAATTCATCAGCACCAAACTTCGTGAGGGGGTGCTGTTCTACAAAAAAGCTCAGTGTTTTCTGAACTTTCAGCGTGACCACATCAGTACGCATCTTGAGCGAGGCGAGCGGCAATTTGTGGGCTATTCATATCAAGCTTGGCTTTCTCAACGTCTAGGCCAATTTGAGCGAAAGCATTCCAGATCAGTTCAGGTTGTGGTGAGCCATGAGCAGCCCATTCGGGCTGTGCGGCCAATACTGCTTCGATAGATTCCCAGTATTTATTTTGCAAGCGAGTCGCTTCCAGCGCTGGCGACGTAATCAGAGCCTTGATGGAAAGTGGCATAGCGCAAGGTGAGTTTGACTTTGTCGCCATTGAAATTAAGGGTATTTTTAACAACCGGATCAAAACGCACGGCAAGCTTCGCAAGCGGGATCGAAAAATTCAACGATATGGACTTTCGCATCCGCTGCGCCTATCGATGGAGCGCCAAAGCGATTGAGTTCTTGCCCGCTGTTTTGGGCGATTTGCTGCTGTTCCTGTTTTTGCTGGTTGGTATACATATAAGTACCCACCGCAAATGCGGTGATTAGAGCAACGCTGCTGCCAATAATTAGAGTTGAACGCTTCATTTCTGTGTCCCTTTTTGCACTGCAATCAGCAGCGCGATAAGAATGGAAAAAGCCACTAAAGATAAAAGTGGGATAGTGATAAAACCAAATAGATCGAGCTTCATGTCGGCGCATGAAATACCTTGCGAGCAAGGCTGTAGGTTCTCTGGGATGAACCCCTTGTAGAGCAAGGTGTGGTAGAGCGCGAACAACCAGCCACCGATGGCCAATGGCATCGCATAACGGGTACAGCGCACGTCAAACGGAAATAAGCCGACACTAAAAATAAAAAGCAGTGGGTACATAAAAATGCGCTGATACCAACACAACACACAGGGCGGCATGGCCATCACTTCGCTAAAGAACAGGCTGCCTAAAGTTGAAACGGCGGCAATGATCCAGCAGAAAAAATCAAATTCCACAGGGGGGATTGAGTCGGCTGCGTCATGGTTTGGCTCTGGTAATAGAAAAACAGAGTTGTTTCACGTACCTGATCTACTCGCCGTCAGATGAATTCGGCGATGAAGATTGTACTTATGCCTATAAGCTAGAGTGGGGGCCGTGAAATTGAATGAGCGTTTGCGCGAAGATGTCGAGACCGCTCTTGAGGCTGGCCGCACAAATTCAACATCATGCGGCCACGATTGTTCGAGCATGTGGAGAATTAGAATTGCAGAGGTGCGTTGGCGCGAACGCGATTGTCGCGCGCACAAGTACAGGCGTAATGAGCCCGTAATGAGATCTTGAAGCATAGGAATTCCATTTCAGTGATGAGTTGCCGTGTTACGCGGTGAGAATCAAGCGAAATTGGAATTTGGGTGGTTTTTGCTGGGCTAGTGGATGCCGAATGAGGTTCGGCTTGGTCAGTGCGTGGCCACACAGAATGCGAGGATGCGCTTACATTTGAGCCAATAGTGAACCATTGGGGGAGATCGTGTGTATGGTCGAAGCTGACATGACCATGAGAATGACCTGGGAGCTGTAGCTTTTGCTCGGCTTCATCTTTAGTGTAATCGCCAACGTCCAATGGATTATGAATTTGGAATTGATCAGGCAAGGGTTGATGAGCAAGTGACAATGCATTTGATACAGGCAGCCATGCGCAAAACAGCATGATGCAAAAGATCACGATCTGCGTTTTACGAAAAGAGGTTGCACGGTATTGGCTTTGCATGCGTTGATTCTATCGCTGTTTAAGTTTTTTCACTCAAGCCCGAAGTGGGCGAAATCAATGATTCATTTGAGCTGATCATGGTCGAGGATGATCTTGCGTCATTCTTGACCAGTGGCAAGGATATTGGTGTTGGGCCTTTTAGTAGATCCAACACCAGCAGCATCAGTTGTATGTTAGTTCATCAATTTTTTAGGCTTTTGCTTTCTCATTAACTGATAAGCAACAGGAATAATAAATAGCGATAACAATGGTGCTGTCACCATGCCCCCACCATGGGCGCTGCAATTCGACTCATGATCTCGCTGCCTAATACCGCTACCCAATAAAATCGGCAGCAAGCCTGCAATGATCACCGCCACAGTCATCGCCTTGGGTCGGACTCGTAATACAGCCCCTTCAGTAATCGCTTCGAGCAAGGCTTTATCGCCGTGATTGCCATCATCCAAGCGCTCTTGCCATGCATTTTTCAGATACAGCAGCATAATCACGCCAAATTCGGTAGATACCCCAGCCAACGCGATAAATCCGACTCCGGTTGCAATCGACAGGTTGTAGCCCAGTAAGTACAGAAACCAGATGCCCCCTGTGAGCGCCAAAGGCAGTGTCGCCATAATCAGCAAGGCTTCATCAAAGCGTTTAAACGTCAGATACAGCAGTACGAAGATAATCAGTAGAGTAGCTGGAACCACCAATTTGAGTTTTGCGTTGGCGCGCTCCAGAAATTCAAACTGGCCTGAGTAGCTGATGCTGATACCCGGCTCCAGCCGACTTGCTCGGTGACTGCACGCCGTAGGTCGTGCGCGACAAAGCCAAATCACGATCACGCACATCGACATCAAACCCAGCCGGTTGGACGCGCATTTTCTCTTGCGAGCATCGGCGGGCCATCACTTACCGAGATTTTTGCGACCATGCCTAAGGTTATTTGCATACCTTGCGGCGTAACGATAGGTAGATTGGCCACTTTCTCAACAGTGTCGCGCCATTCGCGTGGATAACGCAGATTGATGGGGAAGCGCGCCAACCCCTCGACTGTTTCACCAATATTGTCACCGCCGATAGCGCTGGCAACAATGGCTTGAACATCACTGATATTGAGCCCGTAACGTGCGGCGGCTGCACGATCGATTTTGACATCCACATAGCGCCCACCGGTGAGCCGCTCGGCCAATGCTGAACTAACACCAGGCACCGTTTTGGCGATGGTTTCCAGCTTGCTGGGCAATTTTATCGAGGTCATCCAAATTACTGCCCGCAATTTTGACGCCAATCGGGCTTTTAATCCCCGTCGCCAACATATCGATCCGATTACGAATCGGCGGTACCCAAATGTTGGCCATGCCAGGTACTTTCACCGCCTTATCGAGTTCCTCAATCAATTTTTTCGGCGTCATGCCTGGTCGCCATTGATCGCGAGGTTTGAACTGAATCGTCGTTTCAAACATTTCCAGTGGAGCAGGGTCGGTCGCAGTTTCCGCGCGGCCAGCTTTACCCGAAACACGCGCCACTTCGGGAACGGTTTTAATCATCCGATTGGTTTGCTGCAGCAGCTCGCTGGCTTTTTGCGCCGATAAACCCGGTAGGGCTGATGGCATATACAGTAAATCGCCTTCATCGAGCGGCGGCAGAAATTCGCCACCCAGACGACTGACTGGCCATAACGCGAGACAGAAATACGAGCATAGCAACGACAAGTGTTGTTTTTGGTTTTGCCAATACGGCGTCAAGCAGAGGGCGATAAATTTTAATGAGCCAACGATTAAGCGGATTTTGTTTTTCTTCAGGTAATTTGCCACGTATCCAGTAGCCCATCAGAATGGGAATCAGCGTCACAGAAAGCGCCGCCGCTGCCGCCATCGCGTAGGTTTTGGTAAATGCCAACGGCGTAAAATAGTCGTCCCTTCTTGTGCTTCGAGCGTAAACACTGGAATGAAAGACAGCGTGATAATTAGCAAGGAAAAAAACAGTGCAGGGCCGACTTCTACTGCAGCCTCAGTCATTACATGCCAATGCGCTTCGCCTTTAAGCTGCTCTTCGGGATGTTCGTGCTGCCAGGCTTCGACTTTTTTATGCGCGTTCTCAATCATGACGACAGCGGCATCGACCATTGCGCCAACGGCAATCGCAATCCCGCCCAGCGACATGATATTGGCGTTCACGCCTTGATAGCGCATGACGAGGAACGCAATCAAAACGCCCAATGGCAAGGAAACAATCGCTACCAAACTAGAGCGAAAATGCCCCAAAAAAATCACGCACACCAGCGCGACGACCAGAAATTCCTCTAGTAATTTAAAACTCAGATTATCAATGGCGCTATCGATCAAATGGCTACGGTCGTAGGTCGTGACGATCTCAACGCCAGCAGGCAAGCTGGGTTTGAGCTGCTCCAGTTTGGCGTGCACGGCGGCAATGGTTTCACGCGCATTCTTGCCTGAGCGCAGAATGATGACGCCGCCAACGGCTTCACCTTCGCCATCAAGCTCGCTAATCCCACGCCGCATTTCCGGCCCGAGCTGGATGGTCGCCAAATCGCCCAGCAAAACAGGCACATTATTGGCCAATCTGATGGGTATAGCCTTGAAGTCATTGATAGACTTGAGATAGCCGTCGGTACGTACTACGAGTTCGGTTTCACCGGCCTCAAGCACACCGCCACCAGTTTCCTGATTGGCTTTCTCAACGGCTTCGCGTACCTCGGTTTGAGTAATGCCGTAACTCGCCAATTTAATCGGGTCTATGACGATTTGATATTGCTTGACCATGCCACCGACCGTGGCCACTTCGGCCACATTGGGGAGTGTTTTGAGTTCAAACTTCAGATACCAATCCTGCAAAGCACGAAGCTGAGATAAATCATGCTTACCTGTTTTATCGACGAGTGAATATTGGTAAATCCAGCCAACGCCTGTGGCATCAGGGCCAAGTGATGACTTGGCCGAGGCGGGCAAGCGGCTCTGGATTTGATTTAGATACTCCAACACCCGCGAACGCGCCCAGTACAAGTCAGTTTGGTCATCAAACAGCACATAGACAAAGCTATCGCCAAAGAAAGAAAACCCTCGCACCGTTTTTGCGCCGGGCACGGATAGCATCGTCGTTGTAAGTGGATAAGTAACCTGGTTTTCAACGATCTGTGGTGCTTGCCCCGGATAACTGGTGCGAATAATCACCTGTACATCAGATAAATCGGGCAGAGCATCGATCGGTGTGGTTTTTACCGCCCAGACACCCCAAGCCGTTAAAAATGCCATGGCCAGCAGTACTAAGAACCGGTTGGCAACCGACCAGCGAATCAAATGGGCGATCATGGCTGAACCCCTTGCTTGGTAAGCTGTTCAATAACGAGGCCATCATCACTTTGCCGAACACCGGCACGGACTTTGTCGCCGACTTTAAGCCCTTTAAGGATCTCGATGCGAGCAACTGGATAAGCCATGGTCATTGCAGCCATGCCAACCACTTTGAAATGTCCATGTGCCAAGGTGACTTTGCTGCCCATCAATGGCTTTGATCGTTGCATCCGCTTCATCAATTGCCATGGCAGCCCTTGAAGCAGATGAAGCCGCTTTATTGCTCACTAGCTTGGTTTTAACACCAGCTAGATTGGCTTCCAGAATCGATCAGGAATTGCCCGCTCGCGACGATTTTTTGACCTTCACTTAAGCCGTTAACAATCATGGTTTTATCGCCCACTTCAGCGCCCAAAGTGACTTCAACGGGCTCAAAGTGATTTTCACTACTGATTAATATCACTAGAGATCGTTTGCCAGTGCGAATAATGGCTTCAGTGGGAACAAGGAGCGCTGAGTTTGAGGCCTTACTGGCCAATTTTACTTGGGCAGACATGCCAGGACGTAAGTGGCCATCCTTATTTGGTAGCTCCACGCGTACTTTGAGGCTACGGCTTGCATCATTCAAAGTCGGTAAAATGGCGGTGACTTTGCCGTTCAGCTCATACCGGGGAAGGCGGCTAATAAAACTTCAGCCTTACCGCCGATTTGTACTGCTGCCGATTGTGCTTCCGGTACGGCAACATCAAGCCAGACCGAACTGATGTCATTGATTTTGGCGAGGTTTGCCCAGTCGTTAGCGTCATGCCACTGCGTACTGACAGTTCTTGAATTACACCTGCTTGCGTACTGCGTAACGTCTGACGCGCGCTCACTTTGCCTGTTTTCTCAACTTCAGAAATCAAACCCGCAGGCATTCCAGTTAGACGCAATCGTTCCCGAGCGGCGCTGATTAAACCGGCATCGCCGCTATCGCGAATGGCTAAAAATTCATGTTGCGCGGTAGAGTCCATTCTGGAGTCAGCACTTCGGCCAAAGGCTGGCCCGCAGCAATAATGTCGCCAGGTGCCAAGGCCCACACGCGCTCAACAAAACCATTGCTGCGTGCCTGCTCAATAGAGATATTTCGCTCATTGAAGGCAAGTACGCCTGTAGCATCAATACTCAGTGCAACGGCGTGGCGCTCAACATGAGCTAGGCGCATGCCCGTATTTTGCAAAGTTTGAGGATCAATTTTTACCCCAGATGATTCAGTGGTATCGCCTGCATATTTGGGTACCAGGCCATATCCATAAATGGCGATTGACCTGGTTTATCAAAATGAACGTCCGGTTTCATTGGATCGAACCAGTACAAAACTTTTTTCTCAGTGGCTGTGGGTGATGTATTGGCCTCCTGATGTGGCGTAAGCACTGATTCTACCGCCGACAATACCAAGCCCAAAAGTGCAGCACCAATTGAGAGTGCAATGATGGTTTGTTTGGTTTTCCATTGCTTCAGCTCCTGCGAGAGGTGTGGCCATTCGGATAAGTGAAGTGCATTCGAGCTTGGATTTGCTGCAACTCGGTCAGAGTTGCGATGGCTTTAAGCTGCGTATCTAGCAGGTCACGACGAGCAGTAATCACTTCGCTGAGAGTGCCTTTAGCACTTTTCCAAGCTGTTAATGACAGGGCGATTTTTTTCTTTTGCTAATGGCAGCAATGTTGTTTGATAACGCTGATCAGATTGCTGTAAACGTTGCAAATCAGCGAGGTCATTGGCCAATTCGGCACTTCGTTCGCGCAGAGAAGCTTCGCGCTCGGCATCCAGTGCTGTACGTTCGGCGATTTTTGCCGCAATCATTGGGTCTTGCCGTTTGCCAGAAAAAACAGGCAAATCAAACGTAAATTCCAGCATGACTGAATCGTCGTCTTGAGGATTGCGCTGGTATTTCAGCTCTACACCCCCAGTTCGGTTTTTTACCGGCTCGGGCTTCGGCAATTTCGGCATCCAACACATTGCCTTTCGGGTCAAAGGCTGCGAGTTCTGGGCGATCTGTGACACGGTTTTGTAGTGATTGCTGATCAATATTAAATGCCGGTAAGTTGCCTGAGACGCCTTCATCTGCGGCGACGCCCACCCAGCGGCGAAGTTGCGCTGTAGCTTGTCGTCGGCGAGCAGTCAGCTCGTCACGCATTTCTTCCAGTCTTGCCAATTCTTGTTTGGGTAAAACGGTATCGGTGATGCTGCCTTTACCGGAGGCAAGCTGCGCCTGAATTGCTTTGCTAAAAGTTTGTTTTTCAGCTTCAAGCTCATCAATCAAGGTCAATTGCCGCTCAAGGCCATACTGCGCAATCCACGCTTGAGCAGTCTCGCGAGCGACATTTTTACGCGCGATTTTATTTTCCATTTCACTGACGCTGATTCGCGCATTTGCGGCCTGAACCCGTGCATTACGTTTGTCGCTATTGAGGAAACTCTTGCATGATCCCGAAGGTTTGCATCGCCATGCCATTGGGGCCGGGATTAAATCGATCTGGGCCTGCAAATAGGTAGGTTATCAATGCCTAACTCAATTTTCGGATCGGGCAATTCACCAGCAGGAATTGCAGATTGTTGAGCGACAGTAATTTGCGCATGACTTGCTTGTAATTGCGGTGCATCGCGCAAGGCAATCGTTTGTGCCGCTTCGAATGTGAGGGCATATGCTGACAACGGTGCACCTGCGATGAGCCCTGCGAGCGCCATATTGGTCGCCAACAGGCTCCACGAGAAGGTTCTCATGATTAACTCCAAATCTAATTAGCAGACCGTATAAAACGGCATGCAAAAACCACCCTCGATCAGTTAGGCAGCGATAGATCGAAGGTGAGATTGATTGATGGAATTAAGCACGAGCTGGCGGACGCCAGACATTTGAATTGGCAGAGGAAAGAGGGAGAGAGTCGCTCGTTGAGTGGTAAACAGTCTCACTAGGTGGAGGTAAGACATTCAGTAAGATTGCGACAACACCTAATGAACTGGATTGGCAATCAACGGTGAGTTTGCAGCAAGGCTTGCTTGATGCGTGATGTTGATCGCCGCACGCAGGCATCGCTTCGTCACAATTTTGCTGCAGAGCTTGCGCGTATGCCATTTCTTTCATCATGCAGTCTGGTTTTTGAGGTCGAGCGTTTGCCCCGCCTGAAAACGCCATGATCAACACGAGAAGGAAATAACTGATGAATTTCATTGTCGTAGTATAAGCCGCATGATGTGCTGGCGCTAAAAATTTTTCAATAAGTCTGATGGAGATCAGAGTTGAAAGCAATGCTAGAAGACGTGTTACTTAGCGCGTTTGAGCGTTGCCGTTGTAGACCCATCCGCAATGTGCGTGTGTGGTTCTGATCGCAGAAATGCTCTGTTTGAAGCACGGGCATCACAAAAAATTGGCCGTCACATTCCCCTTTCGGCTAGTCATTGAGGCGTTTTTTTAACCTCAGGATTTTGTCATCCCGCTTAGAAAATTCAATTTCCAGGTTAACGAAAACGAAAATTTGAAGTCGGAGAGCAGAAAAATTGCGCAAGCGATTTTTTGACTCGATCAAGTAAAAATTCTCATGAAATGATTATTTGTCATTTTGCGAGTGTTGCTGGTTTGTGCCTTTTCGCGCGAGCACTTGAAGTGAGCGCAGCGAACGATTCGGACGTTACCCTAATTTCCCCAAAAAGACGCCTCGTTGGTTTTTTCAAAACCGGTCAATGTAGCGTTGCCTTAATTATTTATTAAATTTGTAAAGGCATGTAGCTGGAAACATTCTTATTTTCAATAGAATCATAAGGTTAACAAACCGTAAGGTGTCGGGTAAATGCCCCTAAAAATTCATTTATAAAATTTGTAAAAACTGAGTAGTTTTGCATGGGTAACATGTTGATTATTAATGGAAAGGCAACGTTAAGGTGACGCATTGTTGGATATATAAAAACGCAATCACGTTGCTTTGGAGTACGTTTTTGTAAAGAAAGGCTGCTTTGACACCTGAAAAATTTGTAAAAACAGACCGTTTTGACACCCATTTTGGAGGAAAGAAAATTAGGGTAACGTGGGGTTTGATGACGCGAAGCGCAGGAAAGTTGTGTTTTGTTCGACCCCCAAAAGAGCGAAAAGGAAAAAGTCGTTTCGTGACACTGGAATTATTTGTTCGAATGACCTTTGAATTATTTTTGAAAGAAAATACGTAGGAACGGAATAAGCGCGGATAGAAGCTAGTGTCGAAGAATGCATTAATTGATTGAAAATATTATCAATGAATTGATGAGGAAATACTTGGTGCTTGTATAGGAGGTGCAGTCTGAGAGATTGAAATAATAAAATTAACTTCTATTTGGAATGGGTAAAGAAAGGAGAAAAAATAAAACTGGCAAAATATTGTTTTGCCAGTTTTATTTCGATGTTTATTTGATTTTTAAGTAGTTTGTGTTGATGAATTGTTTTGCCAGTTATTGGAGAGGTGATGGATGTTGCTTGTGTTAAAAGTTGGGAGTGCCTTTGTATTTAGTGAAAAAATGTTTTGTTAGATGAAGAGTGGCTTGTATAATGTATTTGTGTTTTTTTTGCTAACCCGCTGCTTTGCTGTTTTGGAAGTGGTTGATTGAAAGTTGTTGCCGTAATAAATTTTCTGGTGGATGCAAAGTTGGTGTTTTATTTTTAAATAGATTGTCTGTATTTATTTTGTTGTTTTTTTAATCAGTGATGGGGTTTTAAAATGGGAAGAAGATCAACAAAAGATATTCTTGATAAATTAAAGTATCCAAAGCCCTGTGGTCTTGAGGTTAGGAATCCTGTGGGCGATAAGATGGTAGAGGATTCAACACTGTATGACTATTACATTAAAGGATGTCAAATAATAAGAAAGGCATCAAAACAGATGGGCTATCCAGATGGTGAGATAGCAAAACCGATGGAGATAGCAAAGTGGTTTGATGATTATAGAGTTAATATAAGTAGCAACTTATTTAGAACCATGAAACAAAGGATTCTGATGGTGATTTATTTTCTTTGTGAAAACAAGTCGTTTACTGATTGTGAAGAGGCAATAAAGACGATCAAAGCTTGTACGTCAACAGGAGTGATAAGAAATACCAAAAAAGTATTGGCAAAAAAAGACCTTGATAAAATCATGGCTAAATTTAATGAAGAGATTCGCATTCGAACGGTAAAAGACTATAAGACAAAAGATAGAATAATTCTGCTTCGTGATTCGTTTCTTGCAAGTTTACTCACTGGATTAAGACCGTGTGAGTGGTATGACGCAGAATTAAATGATGAGAAAAACCAGTTGATTGTTTTGAATGCAAAGGAAGATGAAAATAGAGAGGGTGGAAAGTACAGAGTACTTAATCTCGAAGATTTTACTGAAGAGGAAGGTGATCTTGTTTCTCGCGTTTGCAAAAATTTCGACAAGATAAGAAGAGCTAAAGTAAGGCTAATGCTCTTTAATAAAATTAAGCTAGAAATAATTAAAGAAAAAGAAGAGCAAGGTATTGATTGCAAAAAAATAAGCAAAGATACAATGAATGCTTGGGCCAATAGTCGTTATGAAGAGTTTCGTCATATGTTGCAACAACTATCCAGTAAAGAATTGGAAGATTTAACTGAGTTTGAAATGAATATATTCAATGAGTATCTTGATATTGAGAAAAAAGCAAGGGACAACTTAAGTATGAGTATGTCAAGAGACATGGGGAAAATATCAAGAGACGCATTGGGTTTTCGCGAGTCATATCCAGTGCGTTATAGCGCACGTCATCAATTTAAAATAAATCAGAAAAAAGCTGGTTACTGCAAGAATGTTCGGGCGGCTTTAATGGGTAATGCGTCAAATGAAGCTGAGGGTGTTTCCGATTTTCGGCTGCCAAGCTTGGCCAAATAAATTTGTAAGTATGGTTGCATACTGTAGTTGAACTTTGCACTCGTCGACACGGTAGTAGAGCGTGCTCAATATGAGCCATTTTTGCGCATCTAGCCTCCCATAGCTGAGTTGGATTGCTCGCTGGGTGGGTTCTGCTGTATCAGCGTGGACGTAGCATGGGGTTTTTCGAGGAACCCTACATAGAAACCCTGAGTCGACTCATTGGTTATCCGGATTACTACGCTAATTCATTTTGCATAATATTTGCCCTGTTTATTATCCAATAGCAGGAGTTAATCAAATGCAGCGCGGCAAGATTATCCAGTACAACAATCAGAGTGGCGAAGGTGTTATTTCGGTAGATGGAAAACAACACGATTTTACAATTAAGCAATGGCATAGCGATGTTGCTCCAAATGTAAATCGATTGGTTGATGTTGGCTTATTAAATGGTGTTGTTAGCCATATTTGTATTGTCCCTGATGATGTTTTGGTTCGCGAAAAGGCTGCTGAATTGACCGGAAAATTCGGTGCAATGCTATCACAGTCAAACGCCGATTCAGCCAATAATGGATTAGTGGCAAATTTGCTTGCAGCAATTGGCAAGCCTGCATTGATTGCAATTGCTGTTTATTTTATTTCTACATTATTTCTTCCTGCCATTGAAACCATGGGGCGTGGCGCAGCACTGTGGGATGCGTTGACCTATTTAGGTTCCGGCTGGAAATTCATGTTGTTTGTTGCTTGGTTTTCTCCAGCAATTCCGTTTTTTATTCCCAATAAGAACGCAGTATGGTCATTAGCATTGCCGCTTTTTGTCATCCTCGGTGTGACTTGGAGTGTTTATAGCCGCTTTAGCGGATACAACGTCCCATTTTTTGATTTGATTTCACGATATATGGGGCTTGGCTTGGGTTATTACCTTGCATTAGCAAGCTCGGCTTTCTTGGCGTTATGCGCATTTAAAAAATGGGCTGTTCAGTCAGCGTAATTGATCAATCAATGGAAATTAAAATGAAAAATATTGCATTGGCTATGGTGACTGCATGCGTAGCATTGTCGGGTTGTAGTAAATCACCCCAGAATCAAACACCACAAGAACGTTGTGAAGCCTATTTCAAGGCTGCGGCTAGTAAAAATCCGGAAATGGTAAATGTTGAGCCGTTTGTTCGTGAGTGTATGAGCAATTTTGATCGCTATAAAAAAATATATGATGAGAATGACGTAAAGCAGTCTGCTGGTGGAAATTCTGAAGTGTTTGCTGCCGCTCAAGCAGCTGCGCCGACACTCCCATTAGGAGATAAAGCTTTTCCATTGAATCAGTACACTGAAGTTTCCAATTCATTGCCAATTGTGCAAGCGTATTACGTTTTAAATGGCATGCCCGCAAAGTTTGATTTGATGGCCGCATTGGCATCGAATGACTATGCGCGTGAGAATGATAGCTTTAAAAAGCAGGATCTTTTGAAAGTTATACAGCCTAAATTGGAGCAGCAAATGGCTGCGCTAAAAGCGAAGCCTTATATGGTTATTGATATTTCGGTGAAGCTTGGTGCTTATGACTTCAATAAAAAAGGATTTCCAATTAATGGAATTTCAGAAGATGGATTCTTGAGTTACCGTGATGTTGGCGCGGCATATGCTCTGAAATTTTCTAATGCTAATGACTATTCATTCTTTGCGAATGCGGACGAAAGCAGTGCCAGAGAAATCGAAGCATTACGCAACAGTCAAGGCAGTTGGGTCAATTATTCAGCGAAAGCTTATGTGTTTGCACAGGCTGCCGAAGATAAAAATGGTCGTAATATGGTAGTTGGTCAAATCATGAAACTGGTTGTTAATAAACAGGATGGCACTAAGTTTTTTTGAATACTAATAATTAATCAATGATCTTTAGAATTGTAAGGGGTTGAAAATGGCTTGTGAAGTAATTGTTGCGCATCAAATCTCTGCGCAAATAACTGATTCGAAGGCAACAGCATCGAAACTGAAGAAAATGATGTTGATGTTTATGCTTGGTGGGCCTTGTGCATTTATTGTTTTGGCTATGGCATTCGGACTTGGTGGATTTTGGTTTGGATTTATTGCTTGGATTTTAGGGCTTTTTTTTCTATGTAAAGCCTGCCATGGTGAAAATGGCAAAGGGTAGTGTTCAAGGCAATGTGGATGTTGTAAAAAATGAAGCCAAGAAAATTATGCACAGCCTTGGCTTTGAGGTGACGCACGAGTTCTCTAATGGTTTTTTCAATTTCGATGCAAAAAACAAAAAATTTCTTAGCGTAGTATTGGATAAATCGCAATTTCATTTGTATGACTTTGATGATTTAAGAGGAATCAGTATTGAGCAGTTTGCTACCGCTCAAGACCGACACAACGCCAAAATGAGTAGTTTGGCTCAAGATATGAAACGCTCCAGCGCAATAAATAGCGCTGTTAGTAATGCGGTTGATGGTGCCACTGGCCGTAGTAGGATTAGCGCGGGTATTAGTAATGATATGGCGGGCATTGCTGTACAGGCATCGGCACATGCGGCACATGGGGCTGGCTACAACTCGGCTCGTAAAGCGATTGGCAATATTGGTGTCCCTACTGGTGGCAATATCATTGTGTTGTCGACCAACAATCCGGACTCTCCGATTTATAAAACAATTGGCTTGGCGGATCAGGAAGCTGAGCGGACTTACCACGCGATCATGGCATTAACTTCGGTTTGATTTTTGAGGATGATGCTGTGATGAAAAAGACAATTCTTGCCACTGCACTTTGTTTGTTGGCCGGGTATGTGGCAGCCAGTCCTGATGATGGATTGGCTGCAATGCAGAAATATTACAAATTCAATCCTAGTGTGATTGAGGCTCGTGCGGAGCCGACGCTTTTTAAAGGACTGTATGGCATTCCGCTTCGTGCTGGTGGTTATACCCGTTTCTTTAATGAAAGTGCCACGATGGTTTTTAATGACGCTGACGGTAACAAATGGGAGAAATTGCAAGCATTCAAGAAGGTGAATGACCCCGATAATTTAGTGCCGAAAGCCAGTTACCCTGACCTTTATAAGAACTTGGTGCAAAGTATTGATCTGGCTCAGGCTCCGATTGTGGCGACATTTGGCAAGCCTGGCCCAGTATATGTTTTGGTCACTGCGCATGATTGTCCTTTTGCCCGCAAGTTGGTTGAGAATTTGAAGCGGGTAGAAAGCAAGCTTAATTTGACCTTGGCTATTTTCCCGACCAGTCTGCGCAGTGAGACGAGGCCCATGGCTAAAGCATTGGCGTGCTCGCGAAGTGCTAGAGCTTGGTATGACACGATGCTGGGGCGTCCAGTGCAACTCAAAACTCCGTCGGCAGATTGTGTATATGACCCTAATAAAGTCGCGGATATGCGGGAAATTTTGTCCGCCACCAAGGGGATTGATAAAACAGGCACGCCTTATATCATCATGCCAGATGGTGTCATTGCAACCGGGCCGACAGCCACGCAGAGTGATGCCGAAATTATCAACTTTTTTACATTTAACCCGCAGCGCAGCCCAATGATAGGAGTCGGCATGATCGACAGCATCAACGATGGCCGCCCCAATTTATTAACAGGAGCTGCGCCATGGAAGTAAAAAAAGAGAAGTCCGCTGTGTCATTGCGTCAGGTTGCTGGTGGCTTGTTGATGACAAGCAGCCTGCTGTTGGTCGCTTGTGCTGTGCCACCGAGCAATAAACCGCTTAATTCCTCTTCTACTCCAAATTCTGTCAATTCGGCGCGAAAGACAAAATCATTGCCCTATGCGGACACGCAGTTGACCGACGCCAATGGGAAATCAACATTGACACAAACTGCTCCGCAGAAGGTGCAAGCGTTTAACGCAGTCAAAGATTGCACTGAGCTGGCGCAAGCAGGTTGGAAGGTGATGAGTACCACTGGTGCTGATGGTAAGAAAACTTCTCGCTTTGGGTTTGATGGCGAGCGCGGCGTGAGCAATAAGTATGGCATGTGCTTATTGACCAAGGGCGATCAGGCGCGTGTGTTTTTGATTGACCCTAGTGGCATGATTCGCTGGGATGAGACCGTTACTCAGGCTGCGTCTGGCGCAACGTTGATTCTCAGTGGCTGGTGGGGCGGGTGCTGGCAGGGCAAGGGTGGTCAGCAGGATCGAGAGTTTGTTGCTTTGGCTAACCCCGAGCGAAGCAAAAAAGACAAATCAGGCGTGTTCAGTGCCAAAGTTGGCTGGATGGTGAAACCAGACGGCAGTGTGAGCCGTGTTGCCGACGGTCTGAAATGTAATCTGAATTCCGGTGATGTTGATTAAGAAACCAAATGATGGAGTAAAAAATGCAGAAAATTAATCTGTGGATTGGCGCGATTGCAGTAATGCTGGCGGCTTCGAGTTTTGCAGATACGGGTTTGCCTTTTGTCGGAACCCGCTATTTCAATTTTATGGGTGGAACGGGTACGGAGCAGGCAATCACCATCAAGGCTGACGGTGCTACGGTGATTAAAAGTATTGGCAAATTTGGTGAAAGCGTCATTTACAAAGGTAAATATAAAAATCCGCTTAATCTGAAAGATGGCTCTGGTTACGAGATCAAGGGCGAGATGATCACATCACTGAGCCATGGTAAACCCGAGAAAGGTTGTGATCTGATGTATGAAGATGCGCCATGTAGCACTAAGATGTATATGCCGAAACAATAGGTAGATAAAGCGGGTTATTTAGATACCCCGTCCTGTTTATACAGCCGGGGCTTTCTTTTCTCGGATCAAGTACATTTCGACAGGTGAGCTGCTACCAATTTTTTTGATCAGATTGGCGCGGTGGGTTTCGACGGTTTTTCCAGAAATGTTGAGCTTTTCCGCAATTTCGACATTGCTTAAATGCTCAATAACGCCGTCCATGACTTCTTTTTCCCGGCGGGTTAGGGACGTGTAAAGGGCAACGGCCAGTTGATCCGGTAGGGCTTGTGTTGTGTGCTTTTGTTTTTTAATGGCTTCAAGAATGGCGCTATTGAGTTCGTGTGCTTTGGCTGGTTTTTGCAAAAAGTCCAACGCACCCATTTTCATCGATTTCACCGCCAGATCAATATCGCCATGGCTGGTCAGCATAATGACCGGCAAGTTGGGGGTGAGGGACTGAAGTTCGCGCAGCACGTCGCGTCCATCCTCGCCGCTCAGGCAAACATCCAAAATCAGGCAGTCTGCATGGTATTTTTTTAAAAACTGATATAGCTCACCACTGCTTGCAAAGCTGGTCACCCGATAGCCTAGCGCTGTCAAGATGGAGTTCAGGCCTTTGCGGACGCCATCATCATCGTCCAGTACAATTATGTGGATTGATTCTGCACTTGGGAACCGTTGTTCGTGCGCCATTATTTCGTCTCAATCAAAAAATTCGGATGTCGAATTTGCTGCTGCTGGTTGGCGTAGTGCTCTCTGGGTACGCGGGCATTATGGCGCAGCGCTTGGCAGAGCAGGAAGCCAAAAGTCAGTTTGACAGGCAGGCTCAAGTCGTCAAGGAACAAATCGTCCGTCAGACGCAAGATTATGAGGGGGTTTTGCGGAGCCTGCAAAGCCTCTTCAGCACTTTTGGGGTGCTGCAGAGCGATGATTACGCCGCGTTTGTCAAAAAACTAAAAATAAATCAGCGATACCCTGGCCTGTTATTGCTTGAATATATTGAACCCCCTCATTCAAGCGATGAAATCAAGTATTTCCCTCCTGTGATTGAGAACAGCCAGACTGATAGTGATCCTGTGTTGACGACTGCAACGGTGGTGGCTGCCGATAGTCCAAGCATTGCTGCTGCTGGTCGCAGCGTGACGGAGGCAAATAAGGCTACTCTCGAATCGGCACTAACCTTTCGATTGCCTATTTTTTCCAAAGGGGTATCACTGGAAACGGCGGAACAACGGCGCTCTGCCTATTCGGGGAGCATCGGAGCCAGCTTTAACATTGGCCGCATGTTTACTGGCTTGAATACAGGTGATTTGCGTGTTCAAGTGTTTATTGAAGAGCCCATGCAGATGCCCGGTTCAACCACGTCTGCCAGCATTAATCACAAAATCTATGACTCGGTGGATGGGGCTGAAGAATTCGCCGGTGCTTTTAAAGAGCACTTGAAGTTGTCTTTTTCGGCCAATAATCTCGATGTCATCGTCAGCCAACAAAGCGCTTCTAGCCGCAGCATGCTTAAAGGTGCTGCAGTGACTTTATTAGGGTTATTGCTGAGTGCATTGGTTTTTATTCTGGTTCGCTTACGTTTGGAACGCCAGTTGCATGATAAGCAAATGGCGTTGGAGCAGTTCTCCAAGCTTTCATTGCTGGGCGAAATGTCAGCAGCATTGGCGCATCAATTGAAACAGCCTTTGGCTGCTATACGCTACCAAACCGAAGCGTTACAAATTAGACAATCAAGAGAAACGTTGAATCAGGAATTGATGACTGAGGGCTTTGAACAAATTGTCCAGCAAGCAGATGGCGCAATTGAATTTGTCGATTACATTCGAGATTTTTTAAAACGGCAGTCGCTTAAAAATGGCAGCTTTTCTTTGCGTGAGCTATTCAAATCGTCCTTTGAACTGTGTGAAGCGAGCATATTGGAAATGGGGTGTGCATTGCAGGTTGAAACGCCCGTGCAAGATGTTCAAGTAATGGGGCAACTGGTTGCGATTGAAAATGTGCTGATCAATCTTGTCCGCAACGCGGCGGAAGCAATTATGACTTCAGGTACGCCGGACGGCAGAATTCTCGTTACTCATCAATGTATCGCCAAATCGCTTCGGATTATTGTGTCTGATAATGGCCCTGGCATTAGTGAAGACGCTAAAGCTCATCTTTTTGAGGCGTTTTTCACTACGAAAGAGAAGGGTATGGGGATGGGGCTGCGTATTTGCCAGCAAATCGTCCATGATCACCATGGCATAATTGAGGTGGAAAACAATGAATATGGCGGAGCCCGTTTCATTATTCAGCTGCCCATTCATTCTGTGTGATGCCAACTATGTTGAAATTTTTTGCCCTATCTATTTCTTTGCTGGCCTCGATTTCTGCATTGGCTGCAGATCCGGAGTTGAGTTTTTCCGATCCATACATTGATGAATCGCCAAATTTGCAGCCAACCGTGGGTGGGCGAGCCGAAGGGGCGCGGTTATCGTTGCTGGCTCCTAGCTCTGCAGCATTGTCCTCGACAACCCAGCCTAAGCTCTATTGGTTTGCCACGGCGGAGATCAGCTCACTTACATTTAGTATTCAGTGCGCAGGTGATGCCAAACCAATTTGGACTTTAAAGCAAAGCAAGCAAAGTGCTGGTTTTCATGTGCTGGATTTGACGAAGTTAAATGTACAGCTACCAGTTCAGCAGCGTTGTGTTTGGGAAGCTGAGCTTCCAACTGTTGGCAACCGAACGCGCAAGGCGAGTGCGGCATTAATGGTTCGTCCCATCGGTGGTGCAGGTAGCAAAACGCTGCAGCAGCTGGCTGCCACTGGTTATTGGTACGATCTCATAGATGCCGTCTCGGAAAAAACGCAGAGCAAGGCCGCCGGATCATTTGCTCTGCGGGCTCGTTTATTGCGCCAAGCGGGATTGCAGGATGCAGCAGCGCAGGATGAAACACATTTTCCGCTAGAGGTCACGGCGAAATTAGCTAAGCAGATTTTGAAAAACGGCGAGCCGATTGCGCTAACTCTGCAATCAAATAAGCCCGCATTTATTCGCTGGGTATACCTAGATGTACGGGGTAAACAGACATTGATTTTGCCGAATAGCTATCAACGAGAGGATGTATTAGCGCCTTATCACCCAGTTAAATACCCCAGTGCAACGGCGGAATGGGCTTTGCATGTTCAAGCTCCATTCGGTCAGGAACAAATGAAGATTTACGCATCCGAACAACCATTGGAGCCAATTTCGCTGGTAAGCACGGGCTTTGCTACATGGCGCGAGCAGGATAAAGCCCGACTTCCGGTCGGAGTAATTGAAATAGTATTGCCGTTTGAGAGTAAACAATGACGTTGCATTTTGCCTGTTTGAAGCGAATGGTAATTTGCTTGGTGTGCAGCTTGATTGGGTTATTGATCAATGTGCAGATGGCTGTTGCCGTTGAGCGCGGCATTGGCTTATCTGCGATTACCCGACTTGAAAATGAACCCCGCACTGCGCTCGTGATTGGCAATAGCCGATATGCCAAATTTCCACTCCCAAACGCGGCGAATGACGGCAAGGCCATGGCGGATAAGTTGCGGAAATTAGGTTTTGAGGTTATTTACCGTGAAAATGCATCGCGCAATGAGATGCTACAGGCGATACGGGAATACGGCGACAGGCTTGAAAGCAAAAAAGGGGTTGGCCTAGTTTTTTTCGCTGGGCATGGCATTCAGTCGCACGGGGAAAACTATTTGTTGCCCGTGGATGTTGAGCTCAAGTTCGAAGAAGATTTGCCACTGCAGTCGGTTCCAGCCAATGCAATTATCGACAAAATGGGCGAAGCGGAAAACCGGTTAAATATCCTGATCATGGACGCGTGCCGCGACGCGCCGCTGGCTAAACGATCTCGTTCTGCGCAATCGGGTTTGGCAAAAATGGATGCGCCCAGCGGCACGCTGATTGCATTCTCGACTGCGCCAGGTCAAACCGCAGCTGATGGCAATGGCACGCACAGCCCATATACCGAACAATTGCTCGCCACAATGAGTAAGCCGGGATTGAAAATTGAGGATGTTTTCAAGCTGGTGCGTGGGCAAGTGCGCAAGATGACCCAAGGTAGCCAAACCCCATGGGAAAATACCTCGCTGGAAGGCGACTTTTATTTTGTGGAGGGCAGCCAAGGGCAAGTGAACGTGATTGTGCAAGCTCCAAGTGAACCCAAATCCAGCACCAATAGCGTAGTCACCGATAAAGCGCAGACATTACGCGCCGCCGAACTTTTTCCTTTGTTTGACGGTGTTGTTAGCGCCGCCGATTTGGAGCAGGGCATCAGACTGGAGTCAAGGTCACGCAGTGTATTTCAGCAGGCGAGTATGCTAGCGATTCAGAGTAAAGGACAAATTCCGATTGCCAATGTGGTGGCCTTGCAAAGTCGATTCAATCAACAGCTGCAATCGAAGGAATTACTGGTCGCAGAACAAACGCTTAAAACCGTTGCTGAGTTGACTGATCCGACTCGGGGAGTAAAAGCCAGTGAGCTACGAGAAGTTTTTCAGCAAGAGACTGAAAGTTATTGCACAAAAGTAAAACAAAAAATGACCGGTATGCGTGCGCCATGGACGGAAATTTATACCAAAAATTGTTTGGGCATTCGTATCGCACTGCTGCAAGGTGATGAGCTGCAGGCGCGTGATTTGTATGCTGCGGCACGGCAATTGTGGTCGCCTGAATGAACTCAGTATCGGACGTCTTCTATTTGTAGACTTTTTGTGAACATACAGACATTACAAAATCTGCCCATTGTGTCATCAATGCTCTACGCTGTTCTAGTTGCGATGTTCTGGCGTAGGCACGGCGAACTCGATTTCCTACCGCGTGCGCAAGGGCTGCTTCACTTAATTCGTCAGAAAAATCAGTTTCTTCTAGTGCCCAATTTTTGAAACTAGACCTGAAGCCGTGCAATGTGGCTGTGCGCCCTTGAATATCACTTGGCGCATTTCTGTTGCGCAGAAATGACGTCGCACTCATGTCGCTCATCGCGACTTCTTTTCTTGGACTTGGGAAAATTAGTTCCGGATGTTTGCCAAGCATGCTTTCAAGAACGGCTAGTGCTGCCGTGCTGAGTGGCACCTCCAATGAATGCCCTTCGTGTTTTTTCGACTTCATTGATTCAGCAGGAACCGTCCACACCTTACGTTGGAAATCAATTTGCGCCCATGTGGCGTGCCGAGCATTGGCAGAACGAACTGTAGTCAATATCACGAACAGAATCAGGTTCTGCGTCGCTGTATCTGTGGGATACAGATGCTCACGGACAAAAGATGGGACTTGTTGAAATGGCATTGCCGGTTGGTGAGAAATGGCCGTCTTGTGGACATCCCCAAGCTGTTTCAGTGCCTTTTGCATCGGTGAAGATTCGATGAAGTCATGAGCCTCAGCCCAGTCCATGATCTGTGCGATGGCTGTTTTTAGCTTACGAGCCGTATCGGGTTGGTTGGCCCAGATTGGTTGTAGCGTGGCCTTGATATGCTCGGGTGATATGGCATCGACCTGCAAAGGCAATAAGTCGGATGCGTGTTTTTGGATACGTCCAAGCCAGCGAACTGTAGCAGTTACTTCATTTTTCCAAGTCAGCCGACGTACTTCAAGCGTAGCCAACATTGCCTTTTCAAACGTCGGGATTTTTTTGTTTTTAGCTACAGCAGTTTCAAGTGCAGCTTGTGAGAGGGGATCGATCCCCAAGGCTAAGAGTTCTCGCATTGCCTCGGCTTTTTCCCGTGCTGCAGCCAAGCCGATAGCAGGATAGCCACCTAAGCCTGCGTCTCGGCGTTTGCCAGTTAACGGTGAAACAAACCGAAGCTCCCAACGACCATGACCTTTGGTCTTGGAAGGCAATAGTCGCAGCCCCGGAACGCCACCATGAGCAACAGGTTTGTCATTTGGTTTAATGTTTCGAGCTTTTGCATCAGTTAGAAGTGCCATGTTGACCCCACACGATACCCCACATTTACAGTGGGGTACATCGGTATTGATTGGAACTTTATGATACATCTACCGCTTGTAGTTTGCTGATTTTTCAAAGGAAAAGAACAAAGTGAAACACTGTGATATTGTTTCTTGGTGCCTGCCGTCGGCACCAAGAATATAAGGGTTCCAGCTTTTTAGCTGGAACCCTTTTTTCGTTGGTGCTGCATCTGCTGGTGCGCAGTCAGTGGCCAAGCAAATATTCCGCATGCCCTCTGCACAAAATCATCCCCACAAGCGCATAATGCCCCTCGTTTTGAATGGCGCGCAGATGTAGGTTTCCCGATGAATATCGAACAGCCCAATTACCTGGATGTTGAAGTGCTCAAGCAGTTCCGGATTGTCTTCAGGTCGGTGCGCAAGCATTTTCAATCGGTAGAGCAAGAGCTGGGCATGAGCGGTGCCCAACTGTGGGCTTTGTCGGAGATTGATGCCCAGCCCGGTTTAACGCTGTCTGTGCTGGCCAAGGCCATGTCATTGCACCAGTCGACCACCAGCAATCTGGTTGAAAAGCTGGTCAGCTCGGGTTTGGTCGAGCGTAAAAGATCCAGTCAGGATGCTCGTTCCGTGCGCCTCTATCCCACCCAATACGGGGTCGACAAACTCAGTCTGGCCCCACATCCGGTCAAAGGCCTGCTGCCTGACGCGCTGGGGCGGCTACCCGCGCCTGCTTTGGCCAGGCTTCACGAATCGCTCTCTGCCTTGCTCGATACCATGAGTCAGCTCGAGCTTGATGCTGGTGAAAGCAACCCACTTTCTGATCATTAATTCCCCCTTTTTGCCGCTTATTGTGACAATTTGACCACCAAATACATTTGTACAAATGTAATAATTTGCCAGTGAACACGGTTTACCAGCATGATCGAGTGAAGAAAACAGATTGAGTCGGCGCGTATGTGCCGCGATCTACCGACTCAATCCTTTGGATTACCCATTCGATACAGATGAAAAAACTCACGACGATTATTCATTCCGCGATCCAGAGCATTGATCGCCGCATTATGAATCGCCGCGCTGCGCGGGCGATTATTGTTCGCGGGGACGAGATTTTGCTGATGTATACCGCCAAACACCATGATTACAGTCTGCCGGGGGGCGGCCTGGAGAAAGGGGAGGACGTGATCAGTGCGCTGCGCAGAGAGCTGCGTGAGGAGGTGGGCGCTAGCGATATTGTGATCGAGGAATATATTGGCTATCTGGATGAATACCGGCCTAGCCCACGAGCAAAGTTCGATGTGGTGTTTCTGCGCTCCTACTGCTATCGCTGCGCGGTTAAAGAAGATTTCACGGCGCTGTCATTGCACCACAGAGAAATCGGCAATGGTGTTAAACCGGTCTGGATCAAGCTGGATGAGGCCATCGCGCACAGCGAGGCCATGCTGGCGCAAACACCGTCACAGATGGGGATTTCAATTCAGCGGGAAACCTGGCTGCTGAAGTTTATCCGCACATCCATGCGGAACTAATTCAACTGGCAAGGGTATTTTTATGAAAAATGTAGGTTTAATTGGTTACGGGCGGGCAGGTAAAGCCGTTGCGCGCGTTTTGAATGCGGATGCTGCTGTCAACCTCAAATGGGTAGCGCATCGCAATAATGAAAACCTGACATTCACAGAATCCTATCCGGTCTTGACAATCAGAAGCGCCGCCGACTTCGAGATTTTATTTAACAATCACCCTGTTGATTATGTGATCGATTTTTCTTCCCCCGACAATATCATGCTCTATGGCCGGGCAGCCGCCGCTGCCGGTATCCATATCCTGTCTGCCAACTCGAATCATGATGAAGCGCAGCTTGCTTTTGCCCAGAGCCTGGCCGATCAGATTGTGGTGATGTGCAGCCCCAATATTACGGTTGGGATTAATTTTCTGATGATCGCCGCCAAAGCTCTGCAGAAAATTGCACCGCATGTTGATATTGCAGTGCTTGAAGAGCACTTCAAAGAGAAAAAAGACATCTCGGGCACGGCTAAAAAACTGGCGCATGAGCTGAATGTGGGTGATGTCACCTCCTTGCGCCTCGGGGGCATTGTTGGCCATCACCAGGTGGTGTTTGGTTTTCCCTATCAAACGGTCAGATTTATTCATGACTCGATCAGCCGGGAAGCATTTGGCACGGGGGCCATCTATGCCTTGTCGCTGATGGCCAAGCAGCCACCGGGTATGTATGAGTTTGCCAGCCTGATGCGTCAGGAAGTGATGTCAACCTTGCTGGAAGCCAGCTAAGTGTTGCTATCCCGGTTTTAATTCTTCACTTCACACGACACCTATCCGGTAGAAAGACGTGAGCCTTCAGTCAACATCATTGCTGTCCATTGTTAATGCAATCCGGGTCAGGATCTTGGGCGTTCCACTGAAAACCAAGACCCAGCTGCTGTTCTGGCTTGGTGCTGTTCTGGTCGGCCTGGCTGCGGTGGCGCTGGCCACGGTCGCTGAATGGGCATCGGGTTTCTTCAGCTGGGCGCAAGCACGCTGGTGGTGGTCGCCCTTGGTGTTGGCGCCTGGCGGCGGCGTATTGATTTACTGGCTGATGAATTTGCATGGCCCTGGTGCGCAGGGTAGCGGTATTCCTCAGGCCAAGGCCGCGCTGCAGGTATCCGATCAGCTGTTTGTCACCCGGCGTCTGCTGTCATTGAAAATTGCGGCATTCAAAGCCGTGGGCATTGTGCTGGGGCTGGCCAGCGGCTTTGTCTTGGGGCGTGAGGGGCCAACCGTACAAATTGGCGCCAGTATTATGTATTCGCTGCGTGATCTCATGCCGGACAATAATGCCGAAGTGCGCCGGCAGCTCATTCTGGTGGGCGGCGCAGCCGGCATTGCCGCCGCTTTTAACACACCGCTGGCCGGGATTGTTTTTGCTTTTGAAGAAATGGCGCGCTCGGTCGAAGAAAAAACCTCGGGCAAATTACTCGGCGCAGTGATTCTGGCCGGTATTGTCTCGCTGGCGATTGAGGGAGACTACGTTTACTTTGGTCGAATCCATGCACCTGCATTTGCGGTGATTGAGCTGCTCCCCGTGATTTCAATCAGCCTGTTGTGCGGCTTGATCGGTGGCAGCTTTGCCTGGCTATGCCTCAATACTCAGCGCTGGCTACCGTTGCCGGTTCAGCTCTGGCAAAAAGCTAGGCCTTATCATTTTGTGGCCTGCTGCGGGTTACTGATTGCTTGTTTGGGTATGCTGGCGCCTATCCACGGCAGTGGTGCTGAGGTGACTCGTGCCGCCATTGAAAGTCAGCAGGCCTTACCCTGGTATTTTCTGCCGCTTAAATTTATTGGCCTGCTCACCACATTTCTAACGGGTTTGCCTGGCGGTATTTTTGCACCATCGCTGGCCATGGGGGCAGGTGTTGGGAGCTGGTTTGCGGGCTTTTTTGCTGAGCCTGTCACGGCAAAGCTGATGGCCATTGGCATGGCGGCCATGCTGGCCGCAGTAACACGCGCACCCATTACTGCCGCCATTATTCTGATGGAAATGACCGATGGGCATTCAATGGTGATTTCTTTGCTGGTGGCCACCATGATTGCGTCCATGGTTGCTCGCCGATTTAATGCCAATCTGTATCACGAGCTGGCCAACAGGGCGCTTGCTGTGCTGGCTTTGAAGGAGAAATAAACCGGCTTAACGCTGATTAATCGCTTGATCTTGCAGTCGTTGTAATAGCCAGGTTTCGCGCAAAATTGACATCCCCATACTGCTAGATTGGGTGGCGATGATTTGCTCATTGTGAGCAATCGCCTGCGCCAGATTAACCCACTTGGCTTCCATGCCATTCTTGATTTCGTAATGCTCCATTTTGGCTTCGCCCAGCTCGCGGGCAATCTGGCAGACGTAAATATAAGAGCGCATAAACAACACATCGTGATCCGGCTTTAGGCTGGGGCGGTATTCATCCAGATAGCCATATTCGCTGACAATTTGAATATCCTGCGCGCCCGTTTCCTCCTGCAGCTCACGTCGCAATGCCGCAGCCAAATCTTCCCCTTCATCAACGCCACCGCCGGGTAAACTGTAGTCGTCATAGCGGCGAGTGTAGAGCAGCAAGATGTCATCACCGTCTTGCACAATCGCCCGTACCGCGTGGCGATTGGCGATGCGGCCATCAATGGTGGTGACATTGGGGTGAATTAAGGTGGTCAGGAGTTCCAAGTGCGCGTCTTCCATGTCTTCCATAAAAATGCCAAGTGATTCAAGCAGGTGTCGCCGCCCACTCGATGGTTCGCAACAGGATATTGTGGACAAATCATTTTTCCAACAATCCTCCGGCGGGCGTGAAACAGGCTGCATTCCTCATTTTATCGATATCGGAAGTCCATCGCTTTAATATTCACTTAAAGTAAAACCCCGGGCGATAAATCGACCGGGGTTTGATGGGGATGAGTCAGCGAGCTGACACTGTGATTTATTTGGCCAGTTTCAGTGGGCTAGGCAAGGTAATCAAGACAAACTCATTATCATCAGCAGATTTACTGCCCATGTGGCGACCCACGCTAAATGGGTAGTTGTTGTCGTTGAGCACGCCGAGGGTGTTTTCATCGATCACCACCACGTCTTCGATGGTGACAAACGGCATCGCAAAGACGCCACCCAAACCGATATCGCCATTGCTGGCCGTGCCACTGATGCCTTTTGGATCTTTAATGTCCATCAGGTTGACCAGTTCGGTTTTTTCAACGTAATCGCCAGCTTTGCCCAGCTTGATCTTGAAGAGCTTTTTAAAGCCAGTTAGATCGCCAGTGCTGTTATCGCGCTCGATAATAATGCCTTCTTCGGCGTTAAATACGATAAAGTCGCCGATATTCGTGCCTTTGGCATCCAGCTTGTACTTGAAGGTTTTGCCGGTGTATTTACGGCTGGCGATATCAAATTCGCTGATCAGCAGTGTTTTCTCATCGTGGCCGTTCAGTGGCTGTTCCAGCAGCGGGTACAGCTTGCTGCCATCGCTAGAGATCGCCATGCCTTCAAAACCACCTGATTTTTTCGCACGGAATGGATTGCTGGTGGCGGTGCTGCGATATGGCCAGTACAGGCCGGCCATCCACGGCGTATTTTTGCCGTTTTCATCCTGCATATTGGTACCGTCATCGGTATTGGCCGGATCCGGATAGATCGGGAAATCGCCAAACAGATACACGGTGCGGATGGCAGGGAATTTCTCCTGCACGCGCAGTAGTGTGCGGAAGTCGAAACTCTGGATGTCGGCGCGCGCTTCCATCTTGTTGTCGACAATCACTTTGGCCAAGGTATCGGCCATTTGCTCAAAGCCCACGGTACGGTCTTTGTACATCAGACCGTGATTATCCTTATCACCGCGTGGATTGATCTTGGTTTCGATGTTAAAGCGTACGGTTTTGGCGTTGGCGACGCGTTTGGCCGCTTCCGGATGGGTTTTGCCCGCACCGTTGCTGTAATAGTCGATGTATGCGGCTACAAGGTCGAATACGTCTTGCGTACGGGGCAATACATAGGGGTTTTGATAACCTTTGGTTTTAGCCAGAGCCACCGAAACTGGCGACAGCGCTAGATCGTTTTTCTGCTCGGCGCCACGGAACAGTTTGTCGCAGATAAAGGTGCTTTGAATTTCTGCTAGCGTCCGATCCTTAATCAGTACTTCCTGACTGATCTGATCGTACGGTTGACCATCGGCACGACGGCATTTTTGCGTTTCGATGTACGGATCATGCTTAAGCACTGACACGCCATCTTTGGTAATGCCTGAATCGGTTTCCAGCGTGGTCATCAGGTGATCCAGCGCTGCTTCTAGTGCAGGCAGCGTGTTTTCTGGGCGCAGATTGCGCGCGCCACGGTGACCTTGGGCGTCAAATTTGGCCGGATCAATCAGGCCGTCTTTGGTCAGGTAATCGCCGGGCACGCCGTCTTTGTTGGCATCAAACTCTTTCACCGCTGCCAGCAGCAGATCGGGGCGATCAGAGATAATCCCGCTGACGCCAGCTTTTAATAGCTCGGTCATTTTGGCTTTGTCGTTCACCGTCCAGGTCACCACCTGATAGCCAGCGCTCTTGAGCGACGCCACATCAAAAATCTCGCTGGTGGCCGGGGTGAGGCCCGGTTGCGGATTTTGCCGCGGGCGTAGTGGGCATCCGGACTCGATTTCACGCCATTGGCATCGTATTTCAGCTGCACAAAGTAGGGCGAAAATACCGGCGCACGTTTGGCACCAAAGCTCTGGGCATGGGCACGCACAGCATTCATGATGCGCACGGCGCTGCCTTCTTCGCTGTAGGGGTTTTGCGGCGAGCGGATTTCCTGACCCGCGTTTTCGTTATCCATCAGCTTGATTGGCGCTTCCAGTAGCACGCCATTGGCGTCGGTATGCAGCAGGAAAGGGCCAAATTCGTCGCCAAACCATAGCGTGCCATCCGGCGCGCGCTGCATCGATTCAATGTCAAAATCGGCGCCGGTGAGCACGCGCTCTTTGCTGAATTGATTGGTGATCGCAAACGGGATCAGTTTATTCGGGTCTTTCAGCTCAATGAATTTCTCCGCTTTGATGCTGCCATCGCCGCCGGTCGCGGTTTTGAAATTCGGGCGGATGGTGTACACGCGCAGATTAAAGTCGGCTGAATTCTCGATGCCGCCGTAACCATTGTCAGGCATCGCCAGGAAAGAGCCATCTGCATTTTTCAGAATTGCCGAAAAGCCTTGGATCGGTTGCTTGGCAAAGGGTGCTGTGTGGCCGTTAAACAAGCTGCCACCCAAATATTGGCCAGAGACCGGACCATCGGCAAAACTCGCCGCGGCGAGGACGGCACGACCAGCGAGCTGAGGTGTTGGTACGGTGGTCGATGGTGGGGTTGCGACTGCTGAGCTGCCGCCGCCACATCCGGTCAGCAGCCAAGGGGCTGTTGCGAGGGTCATCGCGATTGTCAGGTGCTTGGGTTTGAGGTGCATGATTATGCTCTCCCTGTTCTTTTAAAGAACGGCGAGCTTACGAGTGCTTCTTTACACGCTAATCTCAAGCACAAGACAGATTTGTGAAATACCTTTGTGCTGACTGAGGCAATATCCTGGCTCCAGCAAAAAACCCGCAGGCCTAAGGCCAGCGGGTTTGCAGTATCGTTTTCAGTGCTGAGCTTACTGCCCGCTGCGAATCAGATAATCAAATGCGCTCAGTGATGCTTTGGCGCCTTCGCCCATCGCGATAATGATTTGTTTAAATGGCGTCGTGGTCGCATCGCCCGCCGCAAAAACGCCGGGCATTGAGGTGCGGCCGTGGCTGTCGACTTCAATTTCACCACGTGGGCTCAAATCCAGTGTGCCTTTGAGCCAGTCGGTATTCGGCAGCAAACCGATCTGAACAAAAATGCCTTCCAGCTCAACTTGCTGTGCGGTGCCACTGACGCGGTCGGTGTATGCCAAGCCATTCACTTTTTGCCCATCTCCCAGTACGGCAGTGGTTTGCGCATTGGTGATGATGGTGACATTGGCCAAGCTGCGCAATTTGTTTTGCAGCACCGCGTCGGCGCGCAAGGCATCGCCAAACTCTAGCAAAGTCACATGCTGCACAATCCCGGCCAGATCAATCGCCGCTTCCACGCCGGAATTGCCGCCGCCGATCACCGCGACTCGCTTGCCTTTAAACAGCGGGCCATCGCAATGCGGGCAATAGGCCACGCCACGACCGCGATATTCCTGCTCGCCCGGTACATTCATTTCGCGCCAGCGCGCACCGGTGGAAATAATCACGCTACGGCCTTTGAGCGTCGCGCCGCTGGCCAGTTGCACTTCAATCAGCTGGCTGGCGGCATCGGCCACCAGCTTGTTGGCGCGTTGCAGATTCATAATATCGACATCGTATTCACGCACATGGCTCTCAAGCGCGGCGGCGAGCTTAGGGCCTTCGGTTTCTTTAACCGAAATAAAGTTCTCAATACCCATCGTGTCGAGCACCTGGCCGCCAAAGCGTTCAGCCACCACGCCGGTGCGAATGCCTTTGCGTGCGGCATAGACCGCCGCGGCCGATCCGGCGGGGCCACCGCCAACGATCAGGACATCAAATGGCGCTTTAGCGTTGATTTCTTCGCTCTGACGCTCGGCACTGCCAGTGTCGATTTTGGCGATGATTTCTTCCAACGTCATCCGGCCCTGACCAAAAGGCTGGCCGTTGAGCAAAATCGTCGGCACCGCCATGATTTGCCGCTCGGTGACTTCAGTCTGGAATAGCGCACCATCAACCATTTCATGACGAATATTCGGGTTTAGCACCGACAGCAAATTGAGCGCCTGCACCACATCCGGGCAGTTATGGCAGGACAGTGAGACGAATGTTGTAAATTCAAACGTGCCTTTCAGTGCCTTGATCGTCGCAATGGTTGCATCGTCGACGCGCGGTGGATGGCCGCCGGTTTGTAGCAAGGCCAAGACCAAGGACGTAAATTCATGGCCCAGCGGAATACCGGCAAAGCTCACGCGCGGATTTTCGCCTTGTCTAGCAATTGCAAACGACGGCTTGCGTGGCTGATTTGGATTCAAGCCGTTGCCGTCATGACGCACACTGATTTTGTTATTTAATGCGGCGATTTCGTCAAGCAAAGTGCGGATCTCGCCCGCTGCTGCGCTCTCGTCCAGTGAGGCAATGAGTTCAATCGGGTGTTGCAGTTTTTCAAGGTAAGCCGATAGCTGGGCTTTGATTTGTGCATCAAGCATAGGTGTACTCCAACAGAATTTTACTGATTAGCCAACGCGAGGGGTATGTGTCTGAAGGTATCTTGTGGAATGTTCTTCAGGTGTATACCTGGCTATGTATTTGGGTGAAGGCTTGGGCTGATCACTAAAATCCATGCTGCACTGGGTGCAGCATGAAATCAGGCATAAAACGGGCGAGAGACGTGAGGGCAAGGCCAAGTTTGGCGAGAAACCGGAATGTACATCAAGTACATGAGGATTTTGAGCCAAGCTTGAGCGCAGCGATCGCGTCTCGCAGCCGTTTTGGGATGATTTCTTAGATTTTGCCGACCAGATCCAGTGATGGCTTCAGCGTTGCTTCACCGGGTGTCCATTTCGCTGGGCACACTTCGCCTGGATTGTTGGCGATGTGTTGTGCGGCTTGGACTTTGCGCAACAATTCTTTCGCATCACGGCCAATACCCAGGTCGTGAATTTCAGCTACTTTGATTTCGCCTTCTGGGTTGATCACGAAAGTACCGCGCAATGCCAGGCCTTCTTCTTCGATCATCACGTCAAAATTGCGCGTGATCGTGCCAGTTGGGTCACCAATCATTGGGTACTGGATTTTGGCAATTGTCTCGGATGCGTCGTGCCACGCTTTGTGCGTGAAGTGCGTGTCAGTTGAAACGGAGTAAACTTCAACGCCGATTTTCTGGAATTCGCCGTACACATCGGCCAAGTCACCCAGTTCAGTCGGGCAAACAAAAGTAAAGTCAGCAGGATAGAAGAACACTACCGACCATTTGCCTTTCAGCGACTCGTCGCTCACAGGGATAAATTGGCCGTTCTGGTAAGCCGTTGCTTTGAAAGGTTTGATTACAGTATTGATGATCGCCATTGTCGTTCCTTGTTAGGGGTGTTGTTAAAAGAGACAGGAGCGATGATAGAGAGGATGGATTGATAGATAAAATTGTATGTTTTAATTGAATTGTTAGGAAAAAACAATCAATTGGATTTGATGGCTGGGTATACCGCTGAAGATTAGGAAATGATTGGCCTTGATGGCTATACCTGCTTGACTGAGCTGTGCTTGCTACGCTGATTCAGTCAAATGGTTTGAAATAGGGGCGCTGCATGCCGGACGATAACTGGTATTTCTGCGCCAGCATTTCGTAAAAACCGTTGTTGCGCAGTTCGCGCATCGCCAGATCAAAACGGTCACGCGCGCTGGCCTCGCGGAAAATCAGCCGGTAGCGTGTTGGCGGAAAAAGTGCAAACGGACACAAGGCGCGGCTGTTTTTCGGGTCTACTTCACGGTTGAAGTGCTTGAAAATATTGATGTCGCTGATCGCGACCTGAATATGCCCGGCCCAGAGCATGCGGTTGAGCAGGTATTGCGGGCTGACTTCGCGATAGCGCTGTTTATCGTTGGTGATGCGGGCAAAGTCGGCACCCAGCAACTGGCTGGCATTGTGAAAGGCCGCAATATTGTAGCGCGTCAGATCGCTGATTTGCTGCAGCCGGATCTTGTCCTTGCATAAAGTCACGGCCATATTCTGGTAGATAATATAGGGCTCGGATGCGATGGCACCGCTTGCGGCGATGGTAGCGTCCAGCTTACCGACGGCCAGCAGGCCTTGCGAGCGCTTGTTTGGCATATGCTGGATATCGAGCTGGAATCCGGCGCGTTTGAGCGCGGTGACAATCAGCTCGTACTCCACGCCCGAATGTGTATCCTGCAGAATATACGGCGGTTTGTGTTCGCCCACCGCGACGCGAAACAGCGGTGCCGACATCGCGCCGCTGGCGAGTAATAATCCAATGCTGGCTAGCAGTGCTCGCATCAAATACCTCACAGGATTGTCCGTCGTCCTGTCCGGCATCAGCGCTGGTGATGCCGGACGGGGCGGGGATGTGTAACTTAGGCGGCGTTCAGCGCGTCCAGTGCTGCGGCAATTTCGTTTGCCACCACGCCATCGGCCAGTTTGACCGGCGCATCGGCATCCAGTGCCGCAATGCCTTCTTTTTTCAGCTTGCCAACCCACTGGCCCGCGTCTTTGCCCGAGGCAAAGCCCTGGCTTTCGAGCAGCAAACGACCGTGCGCATCGCTGAAGTTGAAGTAGAACTGGCCATCAGCTAGGCGGAATTGCTTGAACGTCGGCAGCGCCACTTTCACGGCTTTTTCTTTCGCCTGCGGGATCGCGTTCATACGGCGCAGGCCGACGGCTTCGCGCACTTCCTTGAGCAGTGGCGCTGCGACTGCGCGCGCTTTGGCTGCGCCGATTTGCAGCAATTCTTCAATGCGTTCCGGGTGTGCCATCAGCTCGGCGTAGCGCTCGCGCATCGGGCCGATCTGGCTTTCGATCAGGTCAAGCAATTGTTTTTTCGCATCGCCCCAGCCCAGACCTGCCACCAAGTCGGCGCGGAATTTCGCTGCTTGTTCTGGCGTCGCAAACGCTTCATAGATTGTGACCAGATGGCATTCCGGGTCTTTTGGCTCGCCCGGCAGCAGGCTGTTGGTCACGATCTTGGCAATCGCGTCTTTCAGCGCCTTGCTGCCGCCTTCAAACAGCGGAATCGTGTTGTCGTACGATTTGCTCATTTTGCGGCCATCAAGGCCGGGCAGGGTGGCAACGTGCTCTTCAATATGCGCTTCGGGCAGCACAAACAGCTCTTTGCCCGCACCAAACATATGGTTGAAACGCGCGGCAACGTCGCGTGCCATTTCGATGTGCTGAATCTGGTCGCGTCCCACCGGCACTTTGTGCGGGTTGAACAGCAGAATGTCGGCGGCCATCAGAATCGGGTAGCAGAATAGCCCCATCGTCACGCCATGATCGGGGTCTTCACCGGCGGCTTCGTTCACATCGGTGCTGGCCTTGTACGCGTGTGCGCGGTTCATCTGGCCTTTGGCGGTGACGCAGGTCAGCAGCCAGTTCAGCTCGGTGACTTCGGGTACGTCGGATTGGCGGTAGAAAGTCACGCGTTCGGGGTCTAGCCCGGCGGCGAGCCAGGTGGCGGCGATTTCCAGCCGCGAGCGCTCGATCCGCGCCGGGTCGTCACATTTGATCAGCGCATGGTAGTCGGCCATAAAAAAGAAGCAGTCGGTCTCTTGCGATTGGCTGGCCACAATGGCGGGGCGAATTGCGCCAACGTAATTGCCCAGATGTGGTGTGCCTGAAGTCGTAATCCCGGTTAAAACACGCGTGCTGCTCATTTTTATATCCCTGAAGCGAGTAAAGCGAAATAGCGGACAAGTCTAGCAGCGTCAGCGCCCGATGTGTGTGTTTTGGCACAAGATTGCGCTGGTTTCCAAGCTAAATTCTGTTAGGCTGGCAGCCTGTTTCAGATTGTCTGCCCTGTGCCGCCTATGTCCCGTTCTGCCGCCAAACCTGCCCCGTCTTCCTCCCGCCCGGAGCAAAAAAGCCGCTTGCATCCGCGTAATCTGCATCAGGGGCGCTATGATTTTGCTGCGCTGATTGCCGCCAGTGGCGAGCTGGCCGCGTATGTAGCGACCAATGCCTATGGCGATGACAGTATTGATTTTGCCAATCCGCAGGCGGTCAAAGCGCTTAATCGGGCTTTGCTGGCGCATTTTTACGGTATTACGCACTGGGATACGCCGGAGGGGTATTTGTGTCCACCCATTCCCGGTCGTGCTGATTACATACATACCCTGGCTGATTTATTGGCTGCTCGTCATGGTGAGATTCCGCGTGGCGATGCGGTGCGCGGGCTCGATATTGGTGTGGGGGCCAATGCCATTTATCCGCTGCTGGGGCGGGCAAGCTATGGCTGGCGTTTTGTCGGCTCGGATGTCGACCCCGTTTCTCTGGCTAATGCCGAGCAGATTTTTTCAGCCAACCCCGCGCTGGCGGGCGCGCTGGAAACGCGGCGGCAAACCTGGGCCACGCAGATTTTCACGGGCATCATCCGGCCTGATGATTATTTTGATTTCACGCTGTGCAATCCGCCGTTTCACGCCTCGGCCGCTGATGCGGCGGCGGGGAGCAATCGCAAGCTGCGTAATCTTGGTTTAGCAAATAAAAACCAGCCCAAGCCTCAGCTCAATTTCGCCGGGCAAAGCAATGAATTGTGGTGCGAGGGCGGAGAGGCGCGCTTTATCGGCCGCATGATAGAAGAAAGCGCCCAGTTTGCCGCGCAAGTGGGCTGGTTCAGCACACTGGTGTCAAAAAGCGAAAACCTGCCGGGCATCTATCGTGCCTTAAAGCGCCTGAATGCCCGTGAAGTCAAAACCGAGTCAATGGCACAAGGACAAAAAGTCAGCCGTCTTGTGGCCTGGCGTTTTTAGCTGTGCAGATGCGCCAGCGTAACGACTTTAGGGCTGGCAATATCGCGCATTATGGCCTTAGATACAGATACCTTATTTTGTCTGTTCAGGTGCCATCATGCAGTTCAATGAAGTCTTGCCCCAGCATTTTAGTACCATCGCCCGCGATCCTTTTCCGCATGTCCTGATCGAGCGCGCCCTGCTGCAAATGGCAGAGGGCAAACTGGACGGGCCAAAATTTCGTAATCAGGTAATGCTGGCCGCAGGCTGGAAGCACAGCAATCTGACCTCGTTTGGCAAATACCCGGAAGAAGCCGCTGCGGCGTTCAATCGTCTGCGCGAAATCCTGCTCAGTAATGAAACTCCCGAGCAAATCCTTAGTGCCTTGACGGGGAAATAGAAGGGTATAGCCATGCAGGTTAATTAGAATAAAGATTGCCTGGCTATACTTAATTGAATCACTCGGTTGTTAACGGGCTGCCCGGCCTTTGAATGGCGTGAGCCAATGCCGCTTCAGCTAGCGCCAGCGGCGTCCAGACTTCCTCATCTTCACCCACCAGACGGGTTTGCTCTGGTTCGGTGATTTGCATGATGCCGCAAATCTTCCATTCTTCATTCACCCAGCGCAATTGATAGCCCGTATGATGAACCCAGAAATGCTGGTCGGCACGGGCGACATGCCAGCATAGCTCGACCGTGGCGTGATCACGCCCAACCATCACTTGCTCGACAACCCGATAATGCGCACTGCGAAATCCTTGCTGGTAATACCAGTCAAACAGCACCGCTGTGGTATGACGCAATGGCTCAAATTCCGGCCAGTGCGTAATATCGCCCTGTACATTGGTGGTGAATGGCATCACAAATGTCGCCGCGACGCGGTCAACGTCCAGAGCCGAATAGGCCAGTCCAAAGTGTTCAAAAAATTCGTTTAATGCGGCCTGACGATCCATTTAAACCACCTCGGGTTGTCGGGAGGAGAGAGATTTATTAGTTTATTTATAAATTCTGATGTAATGGAAAATTGCTCAATACATGGGTGAGTGTGTCGTTTTCGCGCAAGAAAAGTCATCAACAAACGGGCTCTGCCCGTTCAATTCGGTCTGTAGAAATATGAAAATCGTCGTTGTTTTTCCCACCCGTACCGAGGCGCAGTTTTTTAGCCATCCGGATGTGATCGTTGAATTTTGTGGCGTCGGTTTAAGCAGTGCGGCCTACCGTACCAGCCAGATTATTGCCCAACATAAGCCTGACTGGCTGATTATGGCGGGCATCGCCGGGGTGTACCCTAGCTCGTCGCTGCAGATTGGCGAGGTAGTGCTGGTGGGTCATGAGTGCGAGGCGGATCTGGGGTTTTTTACCCCGCAAGGGTTTACCCATCTGGCTGAACTGGCTCTGGAGATGGATTTTGACCGGCAGCGTGACTGGCATTGCCCCTACATTCCGGCTCATCCGCCTTTTGCCGTGGCGCGCAGTAATTCGCTCAATGCCGCGATGGCGCCCTTTGTCTCGCAGCAGGACGTTGATATTGAAAATATGGAAGGCGCCGCATTTTTCCGCGTGTGTCTGGCCGAGCAGCAGCGCTTTTTGCAATTGCGCGCGATTTCCAATGTAGTACGTGTCGGCGATGACGAATGGGATTTTACCGGCTCGATCCGGCAATTAACGCAGGCGTTAACACAGTTGATCGAGCATCTGGCGGCGCAGCCCGATGTCTGCTAAGGCCTTGACCTGCGCGTCGTGCGGCGCAGCGTTTCATTGTGGCGCCGACGACATGGACGCGCCTTGCTGGTGCATGGCCTTGCCGCCGGTATTGCCTGTGCCTGAAGCAGACGCCAGCTGTCTGTGTCCGACTTGCTTGGCTGCGAGGTTGCAGGGGAGCGGGGTGTGGCCTGCATCAACAGACCGTCAGGACTGTTGATGCTATTGGAGTATATTGTCACAGGTCTTATTAATATTGGCTTAGGTGAATATACCTGCTGTTGCTAAGCATGATGGTGAGCCAGCGGGCTGGTCTCTTTCGGGCGCGCTTGCACGCTGGCGTGGTGGACTGCATCGTCCTGCAAGCCTTGCCAGAATAAATGCGCGCCTAGGGCATGGCTATGGTCGCTGACTTGTTGCCAGGCGCGGATGGCGTCGTCGGGGTTTTCAAACATCACAATTGATTTGTGGGCTTCGATGGCTTGCGCCAGTGTCATCATGCCAATGTCGTTTAGATAATTGACCAGACTGGTGCGGGATTTGGTGGTTCGCTCGTCGGCATGATCGTAGATCAGCACCAGAATCGCGTCGCTCATCTGTTCGGAAGCCAGGCGAACAAAATCAATGCGCGAAGAAACGGTAATACGGCCTTTGGTTTTGCTATTTCCCATTTTGTCCTCCACATCTTCAAATGCAAGATTCACTAGCTGCTCTTTTGGTGTAGCAGCTCCGGCCATAAAGCCCAAGCACTATTGCGTCAGGAGGCGGTGGGCGAACACAAGAACATCATCACTTTGCTCTATCATTGGGTATGCACTTCCTAGGATTTGAACGATGAATCTGCTGACAAGCTCCCTGCTGATCGGATTGCTGATTCTGATCAGCGCTTTTTTCTCGATTTCGGAAATCTCGCTGGCGGCCAGCCGGAAAATGAAGCTGGCGCAGATGCGCGATGAAGGCGACGAGCGTGCCGCGCTGGTCCTCGATTTGCTGGCGCAGCCGGGGCATTTTTTTACTGCGGTGCAGATTGGCGTGAACGCCGTGGCGATTCTGGCCGGTGTGCTGGGTGAAAGCGTCTATTCTGCGGCGCTGACCGGGTTTTTCTCGCGCCTGTTTGCGCCGGAGCTGGCGCAAACGCTGGGCTCGGCCTCGGCCTTTTTGCTGGTCACGGGGGCATTTATCCTGCTGGCAGATCTGATTCCCAAGCGAATCGGCATGGTGGTTTCCGAGGCCGTGGCGGTCAGGATTGTGCGGCCCATCCGCTTTTGCGTGCTGTGCCTGCGCCCCCTAGTCTGGTTTTTTAACGGTTTGGCCAATCAGGCGATGAAAGCGCTGGGCTTGCCCGATGCCCGCGCCAATGACATTACCACCGACGATATTCTGGCGATGGCCAGCGCAGGGGCGCTCAGCGGCGTGGTGGCCAAGCAGGAGCAGCAGCTGATTGAAAATGTGTTCGAGCTGGAGGAGCGCACCGCGCCGTCGAGCATGACTGCACGCGAGAGCATCATCTGGATTGACCGGCTGGAATCGGAAGACAGCATCAAGGCCAAGATTCTGGCCAATCCGCACGCCAAGTTTCCGGTTTGCATCGGCCATATTGATCAGGTCATCGGCTACGTGGATGCGCAGGATATTCTGTGCAATGTTTTACGCGGCGAGAGTATTTCGCTGCGTGGTGATGGCTTGCTGCGCAATGCGCTGATCCTGCCCGAAACGCTGTCGCTGGCCGAAATCATGGGGCAATTCAAATCGGCGCGCGAAGACTTTGCGCTGATTATCAATGAATATGCGCTGGTCGTTGGCCTGATTACGCTGAACGACATTACCGGCGCGCTGATGGGCGATCATAGTGTGGCGCTTGATGAGGAGCAGATCGTGCAACGTGACGCCAATAGCTGGCTGGTCGATGGCGTCACGGCGATTGGCGATCTGGAGCGTGTTTTCCAGATCGAGTCATTTCCCGATGATGATCAATACGAAACCATCGCCGGTTTTATGATGTATATGCTGCGCAAAGTGCCCAAGCGCACCGATTTTGTGTTGCACGCCGGTTTCAAGTTCGAGGTGGTCGATATTGACCATTACAAAATCGACCAGTTGCTGGTGACGCGGCAGGCTAGCGAGACTGATTCACTTTGAGTAGATACATGCCAGTGTATTGCTACACAAGCTATTTTGTATCGACTCTGCAAGAATATACCCCTTGTAAATTTAAGCGAGGCAGCCATGCCGAAGAATCCGCGCCAGGAAATGGCCATGCTGATCACCCTGATGCTGGTGATGTTTACCACCATTGCCGACTTTATGATCATGATGCCGCTGGCTTCGTATCTGATGGCCGAGATGCACGTCAACGCCGCGCAATTTGGCTTGCTGGTGTCAGCGTATTCGCTGGCGGCGGGGGCATCGGCGCTGCTGGCTTCGTCGCAGGCCGACCGTTTTGATCGCCGCCATGCGCTGCTGTTCTGTTATGCCGGGCTGATGCTGGCGACGCTGGCTTGCGGTCTGGCGGGCGGGTTTTACAGCCTGCTGCTGGCGCGGGTGCTGGCGGGTGTTTTTGGCGGCGTGATCGGTTCGATCTGCCTGGCTATTGTGGGCGATGTTATTCCTCCCGAGCGACGCGGGCAGGCTATGAGCTGGGTGATGCTGGGCTTTTCGCTGTCGGCGGTTGCTGGCGTCCCGCTGGGGCTGTGGCTGGCGGCGCATTATGGCTGGCGCGTGCCGTTTCTGGTGTTAACCTTGATGTGTGTTGCCGTGGCTCTGGCGATTATGCGCTGGATTCCGCCAGTGCGTTCGCACCTGGCGACGTTTAATCGCGATGCCAGCTGGGTCGAGAATTATCGCGAGCTATTGCAGAATAAAAATCACTGGTGGGCGGTGGGGCTGACGGCGATGCTGATGGTGTCCGGTTTTCTGGTTATTCCGTATATTGCGCCGACGATGGTCGCCAATGTGGGCATTTCGCCGCATGATTTGATGTATATCTATCTGGTGGGTGGCGCTGGCACCATGATTAGTCGCCCGCTGATTGGCCGCCTGGCCGATCGCTACCCGCTGGCCAATGTGGTGGCGGTGCTGGTGGTGCTTAGCTTTATCCCGATTGTGCTGGTGACTCAGACGCTGCAGCTCTCGCTGGCTTGGCATTTGCTGTTTTCATTGCTGTTTTTTGTTTTTGTCAGCGGCCGCTTTATCCCGGCGACCGCGCTGGTGACTGGCGCGACGCAGCCGCATTTGCGCGGCCGCCTGATGGCGTTTAATTCGGCGATCCAGAATTTTGCTTCCGGTGCGGCATCTCTGCTGGCCGGGCTGATTCTGACGCAGCAGCCGGGCGGCTATCTAAGCCATTACGGTTGGGTGGGTTTGCTCAGCTGCGTGGCCGGCCTGGTGGCGATCTGGATGGCAAGGCGGGTGCATGCGGTTTCATAATGGGGTATGGCTGCGTAGATCTTGATTTAGCTGATCTGCAGGCCAATACCCTCTGAGTCTTGTGAGTCGCTTTCTTTGTGCGCCTTGTAGGCGCTTTTCATAATGTACATTTGCGCATCGGCGTGATGAATCAGCTCTTCGGGCGAGCAATACACTTCCGGCCCGGTTGCGGCGCAGCCAATGCTGAGCGAAATGCATTCCTCGCGTTTATACATTTCTTCGAACAGGCGACGGATATAGATTTCTTCGGCCTGCGCTAGCGTGCAATTGGGCAGGATAATGCAGAATTCGTCGCCACCGTAGCGAAAGCAGCTGTCTTCGATGCGCGAAATACGGCGGATTGCGCTGGCGACATAGCGCAAGACTTCATCGCCGCGCTGATGGCCGTGCGTATCGTTGGTCTGCTTGAAGTCGTTGATATCGATATACACCAGCGACACGGTTTCATGCCGCCGCTCGGCCAGCCGCAGCGCCTTGGTCAGCGTCTCGCTCAGGTCGCGCACATTGAACAGGCCGGTGAGCGGGTCGGTGCGCGAGGCGTTTTCCAGCTGCCGGGTGCGATCGCGTACTTTCTCTTCCAGCGAGCGGGCGTATTGTTCGGATTTGTTTTTCGAAGTTTCGATTTCGGAAACCAGGCTGCGGATATAGGTTTCGAACACCAGCGCAATATCGAACATAAACAGCTTTTCCAGCGCCAGCAGCGTGGCTTTGCGCTCGGTCTCGTCGTTCAGTGTCAGCTCGATTAGCTCATTGAGCAATTGTTTCAGCGTATGGATGCCGGCCAGATACAGCTTGGGCTCGACGCCGATCCGCTTGTGAACCAGCCCGATGCGCAGCCGGTTATTAACGTATTCTAGGTCGTACACGCCGCTGAATAAATCAATCACATACTTGCGTTGCGCCATGCGCAGCCGCCCCAGCGTATCGGCGTCGCCAATCAGCAGCGCGATTTCGGGCACGCTGGTTTGCAGCTCGTAAAACTTGGCGACGACGGTGTCGATGCGCAACTCGGCCATCGTTTTGAAGCGCACCAGCGCATCGATGTCGGCGTCGGCAAAGTTGAACAGGTTTTTGCGATACTCAACCTCGAAATCGGTAATCCGCATCTGCTCGAGCAGTGTTTGGTCAGTCTGTCTCACTCAGATTCCTTTGCGTGTCAGAGGATGAACTGAAGCTTGGGGTGGTTGAGATTGGCTTATTCAATCAAGCCAACGTCAACATTTTCTAGGTATAAACAGGGACTTATCTATTTACAACTGCTTGGCGAGTTGTGGTCAAGTCAGTTATAGATCAACTTGATGGGTATGGCCATGTAGGCCATGCCCATCAATGATTACAGGGCTATACCTGATGATTTGGGTTTTGTGCTGTTGGGTTTTGGATTATTGGGTTTTGGACTGTTAGGCTTTGGGTTGGGCGCTGCAAAGTGCTGCGCTGCGTACGCTTTGGCGGTTTGATAGCCCACTTGATACAGCGTAGTCAGATTGCTGCGCGACCAGTCAAACACATCAGGCAGGTCTTCCGGCGTAATCGCATCGAGCAGCGGCACTTTATGCAGCGTGATCTGCTCGTCGGCATTGTGCAGCGCTTCGAACAGTTTCACGTCGTCGCGGGCGATTTCGACCAGCGGCGTGATAATCGACATCACCCAGGCGTCGTACAGATCGCGCGGTTTGCGCAGCAGCTTTTCTGCTCCGAGCAAGTCGAACACCACAATCTCGCCCAAGTCGCCGTCGTAATGATCGACCAGTGCTTTGAAATTCAGGCAGTCAATCGCCGCGCCTTCGATATAGAAATCGCCATCGAGCTCGGTGGGCGGATACAGATAGGGGAAAGACAGCGCGGCTTGCAGCTTCTGGTTGTCGATGTCGGCTTGCGACCAGTTCACCATTTTGCGCTGGCTCAGATTGTAGGCGTTGACCCACAGATCCACCGGGCTGTCTTTGAGCGCGGCAAAGTCGATCAGCGTTTCGGCAAACGGCACGTGCGCGCACAGGCCGAGCGATTGCGCCGACAAATCGCTGGGGCAGGCTGAAGCGAGCATCAGCTCAGTTGTATCCTTGAGCGTTTGCGTCACCGGATTGCTGGCTGGCCAGCTTTGCAGCGCTTGCACCATTGGATTATTGGCGAGCAGGCTGCGATACACGTCGGCCAGCGGGCCGGGTTTGTTGAAGACTTTGAAATTGACCGGAAAAGCCTGATACAGAAAATCGGCGATGCCCATTTCCTGCATGCCGCGCAGCGAGGCGACGGCATCGCCATTTTTTGGCGCGGCGTACAAAAGGCCGAGCAAGGCGCCGGCACCGGCCATCGAGATAATGTCAAACTCGACGCCTTGTTCGTAAAAAGCTTCCAGTGCGCCGGCCACCAGCGTGGCATTGGGTGCGCCGCCACTGATAATCAGGGCCCGTTTGTGTTTTGCCATCATGTGCTCCGCTTGGGGGGTGAATGACAAAGACGGTAAGCTTTTATGTCGCAATGCACAAATTAAATTTATCTTCGCTGTTGCGCAATGCCATCAGGTCAGGCTATCCGGCGTAAACCAGCGGATGCCCAGCGCGTCCAACTGCGCTTGCAGCAGCGCCATCGCCGCCTGGGCGCTGGTGGGCTCGCCGCTGGTGCTGAACTCGATATGCGGCGTGGCGTGGCGCGCATTGCCGTAGCTGGGCAGGCTGCTAAAGCCGATGCCGGGGTGAGCGTCGAGCAGCGCCTGCATCACGCCAACCAGCTCGCCTTCTTTGGCATCGGGAACGATGATGCTGCAAATATGGGGGGCGATGCCATCGGTGTAGTGCGTGGTAAGCACCCATTCCAGCATCGGCCAGGCCATGCTGGGAAAGCCGGGCAATAGCGCATGCTGGCGGAAAAAAGCCCCGGCCACCTGATTGACCGGATTGGGGATCAGGCTACTGCCTGCCGGAAAATCGGCCATCTGGATGCGATAGGGGAAGGCGTCTGCGCCAAAACGTTGTTCGATCAAGGCGGCGGCTTCCGGGTGGCGCTGCAAGTCGACGTTGGCGGCCTGAGCCAGCGCCAGCCGCGTATGGTCATCCGGCGTGGCACCGATGCCACCAAAGGAAATCACATTTGCGCCATCATGCAGCGTTTCCCGGAACGCACGCTCGATCACGGCAGGCACATCCGGCAAATAGCGCACCCCGGCGAGCTGATGGCCATGCTGCTGTAGCGTTTTTAAAGCCACGGCAAAATGCTGATCCTGCCGCCGACCGCTTAAAATCTCATCGCCAATGATAAAAACCTGAAATTGCGCCATAGCCGTGCTCCTTTGCGAGAAAGCGATTTTACCGCGTAAAATCAGCGCTTGAATCGCCACAGTGGAAATCGAATGAGCACACGAATTTTAATGATCCAATTGCAGCCGCATCGGGTGCCGACCATGGATGAAGCCAAAGCCCGTGCGGCGCTGGCCGATTTTGCCCAGCAGCCGCTGGTGATTGGCCACCGCGTCACCGAAGGCGACGAAAACGGCGCATTTATCAATTTTGAATACAAAACCAGAGATCTGGCGGCGCTATGGCATGAATGCAAAGAGCGGATTTACCAGAACTCCTTGCTGGCTTTTCAATTGCAGCGCGCCAGCATGGCCATTGCGCAGGGCGATGACGGCTGGGAAGATTGCCTGCTGTTGCATCATTTCGACCCCGCCATCGAAGTGGATGAATTTCTGGACTAATTGGGTCGGCTGCGCTTGAAAAACCAAGTGTCTGCCACGACCTAGCCAGCAGTAGGCGATGAATCAATCGCCTTTTTTATTGTTTAAATTTGGAGTTTCCCATGGTTCAAGCCACCGCCAGCCACTTGCTCGTGAGTACCGAAGCACAATGTATCGCTCTGAAAGAGCAAATTGCCGCTGGTGCAGATTTTGCCGCCGTCGCTAAAGAACACTCTAGCTGTCCATCGGGCGCACAGGGCGGCGCTTTGGGCTCGTTTGGCCCGGGCATGATGGTGCCGGAATTCGATAAAGTGGTATTCAGCGCGCCGCTGAACGAAGTGCAAGGCCCGGTGAAAACGCAATTTGGCTACCACTTGCTGATCGTGACTAGCCGCGGCTAATTGATCTGAGCCCGTCTGCGCTTGTTGCAGACGGGGTGCTAACTGAATGGGTATTGCTCTGTAGCGCTTGCTGGATAAGTGCTACGGAGCAATACCCATAGTACATTGGCAATGTTCTCGTTTCGTGTTGATCGTTTTTAGCGCCTTCGGCGCGGTGTTTTACAGTCGCAATCCGCGACAGGGACTCACTTTCTTTGCTTCGCCAAAGAAAGTAAGCAAAGAAAGGCGCCCCCCCGCCTGCGGCCCTCCGGGCTTCCCTCGATCGGTCGCGAGCCAAACGGTAAAGCTATTTGTCTCGCTCCACTCCCTCGGCGATGGGCGAGAGGGGATTTCAAGCCCTAGACCCACCAGCGGTGGTTCGGATCAACACGTATTGAGAACATCGCCAGTTCATTCTAGTGCCAGCCGACTCGCCACTGCATTTCGTCGGCCAGCGCGCTCCAGTGCTGTGTGAAATGGCGCTTGCTCAGCACCGCTTCCAGTGTGACTTGCTCAACTTTTTGTGCGTCGTCAGGGTTGGCTGTCACTTGGACGACGATAAAGTGCTTTTCACGATGTTGCGGCACCACGGCGGTCCATTTGCTATGGAGCAGTTTTTTCGGGTGCCAGCTGCGTTGGGGCATGGTGATCTCCTTGCTGTCCGGTTTAGCCATCCACCGGCTGCTGCGGTGTGCTCAGTATTTTCTGATAAAAAACCAGATCGAGCCAGCGGCCGAATTTGAAACCAACTTGTGGGAGTATACCGCTGTAGGCAAAGCCCAGCTTCTCATGCAGGGCAATACTGCCTTTGTTTTCGGCATCGATGGCGCCGACCAGTACATGCTTGCCTTGCGCTTGTGCCGCGTCGAGCAGATGGCGCAAGAGTATTTCGCCCAGCCCGCGGCCACGATGGCTTTGCTCGACATAGACGGCGTGTTCGACGGTGTATTTGTAGGCCGGAAAAGCGCGAAATGGCCCGTAGCTGGCAAAGCCCATCAGCACGCCTTGCTCGTTTTCCAGCCCGATGATCGGGAAATTGCCCGCCTGTTTGGCAGCAAACCAGTCGGCCATATTGGCCATGGTGCGCGGCTGGTAATCGTAAAGCGCGGTGGTATGCACAATGGCGTCGTTGAAAATCGCCAGAATGGCGGCGGCGTGACGATCAAACTGGCATTGGACTAAAAGCATGGTGGTGTATGGCTTGGAAGTGGGTCAGAAACCGTGCCGGGCGTCACCCGACAATATGAATTGATCTTACCCGCTTTGCTGGTTTAAAAGCCGTCTTTTTTATGCCCCGACAGAATACGCGTCCAGAGCCGGGCGCGCTCGGCGCTGTCTTCTACTGGCTCGAGCCAGATCAGCTTGTCTTGGGCGTGCGCCGTATCCGATTCCTGCAGGGTATTGGCTAGGCCTTGCTGCTCGACCAACTGGCGGCTCATTTCCTTGCCCAGCGTGAAATTGATCCAGGCGTGGGCCAGCGGTAGGTTTTCCGCGCCGGGTAGAATGGCCCAGCAGTCCAGCCAGGCCAGCGCGCCTTCCTTGGGGATCACATAGTCGATGTCAGCGCCGGCTTTTTTCAGCAAACTGACCTGCTGGCTGCCGTAGTTGGCGTAGATCAGCGCAATCGGCGTGTCTTTGAAAATCTCGACCACTTCTTCTGGGGTTTTATAAAAGCGGTACACATTGCGCCGCAAATCAACCAGCTTGCTGACGGATTTGAAGGTTTGCTCGCGGCTGAGCTGGAAGGGGTTGCGATAGCCTAGCTGCATGGCGGCAATGCTGAAATTGTGCGCGCTGCCGTCAAAAGCCAGCACCTGATCTTTATACGCCGGATTCCACAGCTCGTTCATCGACTGCGGTGGTTTCTTCACCAGCTTGCGGTTGTAAATCAGCCCCATTTCCGAGTAAGTGTAGGGCACGGCGTAGCGGGTATTGTTGCGGCTGAGCACCGGGATATTCCGGAAGCGGCTTAGCTGTTTTTTGCTATTGGGAATCTGCTTCAGATCGATAGGCACGGCCAGCGCCTGATCGATTAGTTGTTGCAGTACGGCGGTATTGAGCGCTACCACGTCGAAATTGCGCCCATGATTGCGGTTGACCCGTTGCCACAGCTCGTCGTCATCATCGACATAGCTGACTTCGACTTTCGCATCATGCTGCTTTTCAAACAGCCTGACCTGTTCCGGCTCGGCGTAGCCCGGCCAGGCCAGCACCCGCAGCACGTCCTGCCCCGCTGCCGGCCATGCCGCCAGCAACGTCAGGCTGGCGAAAAAAAGCTTGGTGATCGCTGCGTTTTTTTTCATGATGTGCTTAGGTTCTGTATGGATCTTGGGCGCGCTGATGCTGGGCTAGCGCCTTAATGACAAGCCGCTGATTACAAACAGTTTGCAGTGTAGTACGAAAGCTGCGGTGTGCACTACTTTTGGGCGGAATGCTTGCAAAGGGGCTAAAACCTCGCCCATGCGCTGGCTGGCCGTTTTACAATACGCTCCTTGAACTGATTAACCGATAAAGAGCTGCATAATGAAAAAAACCTCGCTGGATCGTATTTTGCAAAGTCAGGGCTTTGGCTCGCGCAAAGGGTGCCGCGACCTGATCGAAGAAGGCGAGGTGAAGGTCAATGGCGAGCTGGTGACCAAATGGAAAACCGAGTTTGACCCGGCCGGATTGCAATTTACCGTCTTTGACGAGGAGTGGGAGTATCGCGAAAAAGTCTATCTGGTGCTCAATAAACCCAGCGGCTATGAGTGCTCGCGCAAGCCAACGCACCACCCGGCAGTGCTGACGCTGCTACCGGAAAACATGGAATGGCGCGACGTGCAGCCAGTGGGGCGGCTCGATCACGACACCACCGGCATGTTGTTGCTATCGGACGATGGCACTTTTATTTACGCGCAAAGCTCGCCCAAACGCCATCAACCCAAAACCTATCTGGCGACGACTGCCGAGCCGGTGACCGACAAACTGGTTGCCGATCTGCTCGCGGGGGTGAAGCTGATCGACGAGGACGAGCCGATTGCCGCGGTTTCAGCGGTGAAGCGCGGCGACCATCAGATCGAAATTGTGCTTGAGCAAGGCAAATACCATCAGGTTAAACGCATGCTGGCTGCCGCTGGCAACCATTGCGCGGCGCTGAGCCGCACCGCAATTGGCGATTTGCAGCTGGCCGATCTGGATCTGGAAATCGGTGAATGGCGTTTTCTGAGCGAGGCCGAGCTGGCGATTTTGAATCGGCAAGATTAGGTCTGCTATGGGTATATCTATAAAGGTCTTTATAGGCTTGTCTTGTATTGATATACCCGTTCGTATTTGACTTGCGTACTCCCAAAGCTGTATCCGTGCGCACTCGTCAGTTCACGCCGAAGCGCGCACCTTGCTGCGTGTTTTCCCGTATAATCGCGAACGATTTTCCCTATCTTTTTCAGGAAGTTTTGCAATGTCTGATTCCGCTCATAAAGCCTGGTCCGGTCGTTTTAACGAGCCCGTGTCCGAGCTGGTAAAACGCTATACCGCATCGGTGTTTTTCGATAACCGCATGGCGGAAGTAGACATTCAGGGCTCGCTGGCGCACGCCGGTATGCTCAATCAGGTCGGGGTGCTGTCTGACGACGATCTGCGTGCGATTCAGGGCGGTATGGCCGATATTCTGGACGACATCCGTGCTGGCCGTTTTGAGTGGAGTCTCGACCTCGAAGACGTGCACATGAATATCGAGCGCCGCCTGACCGACAAAATCGGCGACGCGGGCAAACGCTTGCACACCGGTCGTTCGCGCAATGATCAGGTGGCAACCGATATTCGCCTGTATTTGCGCGGCGCGATTGATGTGCTGCTGGGTCTGGTGCGTGACTTGCAGCATTCGCTGCTTGATCTGGCTGAGCGCAACGCCAGCACGGTGATGCCCGGCTTTACGCATTTGCAAGTGGCGCAGCCGGTGACGTTTGGCCACCATATGCTGGCCTACGTCGAAATGCTGGGTCGCGACGCCGAGCGCCTGGTCGACACGCGTAAACGCGTCAACCGTATGCCGCTGGGCTCGGCGGCGCTGGCGGGAACGACTTTCCCGATTGATCGCAGCATTACCGCTAAATTGCTGGGCTTTGAAGGTATTTGTGAAAACTCGCTCGACGCCGTGTCAGACCGTGATTTTGCGATTGAATTTACCGCCGCTGGTTCGCTGATCATGACGCATCTGTCGCGCCTGTCGGAAGAGCTGATCTTGTGGATGAGCCCGCGCTACGGCTTTATCGATATTGCCGACCGTTTCTGCACCGGCTCTTCCATCATGCCGCAAAAGAAAAACCCGGACGTGCCCGAATTGGTGCGTGGCAAAACTGGCCGTGTGAATGGCCATCTGGTCGCGCTGCTCACATTGATGAAAGGCCAGCCGCTGGCGTACAACAAAGACAATCAGGAAGACAAAGAAGGCCTGTTTGATACCGTTGACACGCTGACTGACACGCTGCGAATTTACGCTGACATGATGCGCGGCATCACCGTGAAACCGGAAGCAATGGAGCGCGCGGCCAAGCAAGGCTTTGCGACGGCGACCGATCTGGCCGATTACCTGGTCAAACGCGGCCTGCCATTCCGTGACGCGCATGAAGCGGTGGCGCTGGCGGTGCGTTACGCCGAAGAGAAGAAAAAAGATCTGGCCGATCTAACGCTGGTCGAGCTTAAATCCTTCTCGGCACTGATCGAAGCCGACGTACAAGCCGTGCTGACTTTGCAAGGCTCGCTCGATGCACGCAACCACGTGGGCGGCACTGCGCCATTCCAGGTGCTGGTGCAGATCGCCAAATGGCGCGAGCGTCTGGGCGGCTAAACCAAGCCGCTGATTCGAGCCCGCAACCCCGGTTTCAGCCGGGGTTTTTCGTTGCTGGCGCAGCGTGCCTGCCCTCGCTATAGTCAAGTATGCTTTTTTGGCGTTCGAGGTGCATCATGCAGACCAGCCCAGCTGCGCAGCCACCGTCCTTGCTGGCGCTGCGGCGCTTGCAACGGCATTTTGTTGTGCTGCTGCTGGCGGTGTTGACGCCAACGTTGCTGGCGCTGTGGTGGTATCAGCATTACGCCGAATCGGTTGAAGAATCCCGCCTGCTGGCTTCTACCGAATCGCATGTTTTGCAACAACAACTGGCTTTCGAGCAGGTGCTGCAGGTGGCGACCAATCATCTGCAAAGATTGGCGCTGCAAATGGGCGACTCGATGTCGCGCCCGGAGCTGGGGCTGGACCCCGGTGCCTGGCGGTCGCTGGAAAAATACGGTGCCCGGCGTATGGGCAGCGGAGCCTTGATCGATCCCCAGCTTGATCCGTGGTGGCAGGCGCGTTTCGGGCAATTGTTTGTTGCGCCGCGCGCGCTCAAACAGCCTGATCTGGCACGGGAAATTCGTGCTTCGCTGGCGCTGTTTCCGGCCATGTATGCCGCTCATCAGGCACACCCGTATTTTCAATGGTCGTATTTCTATTCGCCCCGCGAAGATTTTTCCAGCATTTATCCTTTTGTTGCCGAGCGCGATATTTTGCAAGCCACGGGCACGCAGGATATTGACGCCATGCTGAAGGTGATTTTTGACGCAGGCGGCACGACGCCGGTGCAGATGATGTCGCCCAATCGCAATCCGCAGCGCGAAAGCCGCTGGACGGCACCCTACTATGATGCCGGTGGCAAAGGCGCCATGGTCAGCCTGCTGCGCCCCCTGTATCTGCAAGATCAGTTTGCCGGGGTGCTGGGGACGGATGTCACCTTGCGCATGTTTGCCGAGGTATTGCACAAGGAAGGTGGCGAGCTGGGGCATGCGCTGGTGCTCAACTCGCTGGGCCATGTGCTGGCCGATGACGCCGGGCAGGTGCTGGAGAGCAAGGATATTCTGAAGGCCGATCAGGTGCTGCCCGCTGCCATGCTGCAATTGCCGCTCTCGCAGCTACTCAAAGACAAAAGCACTTTGCAATCGAACGGGCAGTGGCGCTGGCGGGTGCTGCCCTTGCGCGGCAGCCAGTGGTATTTGCTGGTGTATTTTTCCGAGCTGGAGCTGGCGCAGGCCAAGGCGCGTCAGGTGATCAATACGCCGCTGATTCTGCTAGGCTTGCTGGCGGTGTTGCTAATGGCCATCTGGGCCATATCCTATCTGTTTGCAGTGCCGGCGCTCAGACTGGTTGATTTTCTGAATCATTTGCAGGGCAATCCGCAGTCGGCCTTGCCCAGTGTACCCAAGGTCTGGCAATCCTCGTTTAGCCAGGTGGCGGCCACGGCGAAAGAGCGCGCCGACTATCTGGCCGAGCTGGAGGGGCATTCCGAAAGCCTGGAGCAGACGGTGAATCTGCGCACGCGCGAGCTATTGCAAGCCAACGATGTATTGCGGCAGACGATAGATCAGCTCAAGGCCACGCAAAAGATGCTGGTTGAATCGGAGAAAATGGCTGCGCTGGGCTCGCTGGTGGCCGGGGTTGCGCACGAGCTCAATACCCCGATTGGCGTGAGCGTCACAATGGGCTCCACATTACAGGAAAAAAACCGCGAGCTGGCGCAGGAAATCACTGCGCAAACCTTGCGCAAGGCCGCGCTAGCCGATTATGTCGAGGTGGCCGAGCAGGGCTTGCAAATCCTGATGCGTAATCTGGAGCAGGCCGCACAGCTGGTCAGCAGTTTTAAGCAGGTGGCGGTTGACCAGACCAGCGATCAGCGGCGGCAGTTTGATCTGGCCCAGCTGGTGCAGCAGGTCATGCAAACCATGGGCGTACTCTATGGTAACGACCGCCTGCAGGCGCGTCTGCCCGAGGGGCTGGTGCTGGATAGTTTTCCGGGCGCGCTGGTGCAGGTGCTGAACAATCTAATCTCGAACGCTGAAATTCATGCCTTTGACGGCGTGGCCAATGGTCAGGTGATGATCGAGGCCGATGTACTGGATGGCGAGCGGGTGCGTTTGCAGGTGCGCGACAATGGGGTCGGGATCAAGCCCGAACATCTGTCGCATATTTTTGAGCCTTTCTTCACTACCAAACTGGGGCATGGTGGCTCGGGACTGGGGCTCAATATTGTTTACAACATTGTGCACTCGGTACTGGGCGGCGAGATCGAGGCGCAGAGTGTGCCGGGGCAGGGCGCAAGCTTTACGCTAATTCTGCCGCTACGCGCGCCCGAGCGCGGAGCAAGCCCACCTGCGGAATAATTCACCCCAACTGCCAGCACTGTCTGGCACCACGCCGGGCGGCAACACGGCGCGATTTAAACTCGGTTAAAATGGCGCTTTTCCCTCTTGAGCTGTACTGATGCGAACCTGGCGCTGGTATGCCTTTGCCGATTTTGACGCGCAAACCCTGTTTGCCTATCTGCGTTTGCGGCAGAACGTGTTTATTGTCGAGCAAGCTTGCGTATATCCCGATATTGACGAGCTGGATCGGCTCTCCACCCATTTGCTTGGCTGGCAGGATGGTCAGATCGTCGCCTGCCTGCGTCTGGTGCCACCCGGGCTGAAATTTGCCGAGCCCTCAATCGGCCGCGTGATTACCGCGCCACAAGCCAGAGGTACAGGGGTGGGGCATGTGTTGCTGGATCTTGGTTTAAAAGGTTCTACAGAGCAATACCCTGGGCAGAATAATCGTATCGGCGCGCAGGCGCATTTGCAGGCTTTTTATGCCGCGCACGGCTTTGTGACGGTGAGCGAGCCGTACGACGAAGACGGCATTGCCCACGTTGATATGCTCTGGCAGGCGAGCGTCGCCGATGTTTGAGCAACGCGACCAGATTCGTGTCTTGCGCGCCAGTATTCCGGCTTTTGACTGTATCCCCGGCTGCCATGATTGCTGCGGCCCGGTGCTCGCTTCCAGCGAGGAAGTCTCGCGCTTGCCGCGCAAAACGGCAGCGCAGCGCGAGCAGGCGCTGGCCGATTACAACTGCGTCCATTTGGGCGAAAACGGCTGCACCGTCTACAGCGAGCGGCCGCTGATCTGCCGCCTGTTTGGCACGACGCCGCGTCTGCCGTGCCCGCATGGGCGCGCACCGGCAGTGATGGTTGCGCCACAGATAGACCGGCAGATTGCTCGTTTCTTGATTGAAATCCGGCAAGTGCTGATCTGAGCCATCCGGTGGCTACTGCCCTGATGGACATGCATTTGCGACAAAACCTTACAGACAAGACGATCACTTTTCGATATAAATTCGCCACCGCTCACCAGAAGGAAGCTCGCTTTGAGCCAGTTTGAACGCCTGCGCGTTGGCCTGATTGCCTATGGCTACGCAGCCAAAACTTTTCATGCGCCGCTAATTGATGCCACACCGGGTCTGAAATTGACCGCCATCGCCAGCTCTCGCCCGGCCGATGTGATTGCCGACTGGCCGGATATTGTGGTCAAAACCGAGCCCGACCGGCTGATTACTCACCCCGGCCTTGATCTGGTGGTGATTGCCACGCCCAACGACACGCATTATCCGCTGGCGCGCGCCGCGCTGGCGGCAGGCAAACATGTGGTGATCGACAAACCGTTTACGCTCGATCTGCACGAAGCCGATGATTTGCTGCAACGCGCCGAAGAGGCGGGCAAGATTTTGTCGGTGTTTCATAACCGCCGCTGGGATAGCGATTATCTGCATCTGAAAGCCCTGCTGGAGCAGGATGCGCTGGGGCGGGTGGTTGAGTTTAGCTCGCACTTCGATCGCTTCCGCCCGCAAGTGCGCACGCGCTGGCGCGAAGCCAATATTGCCGGTGCCGGCCTGTGGTACGACCTAGGGCCGCATCTGATCGATCAGGCGCTGCAATTGTTCGGCCTGCCCGATGCCGTGAGCGCCGATCTGAATCTACGCCGTGATGGCGCGCAAGCGGTGGACGATTTTCATGTCGTGCTGCACTACAAAACCATGCGCGCTGTGCTGGCCGCCAGCACGCTGGTGCACGGCGGCACGCCGCGTTTTCTGGTACAGGGCACGGAAGCGGCGTATTCGGTGGACGGGCTCGACATGCAGGAAGGCTGGCTCAAAGCCGGATCACGCCCGGATCGCGCCGATTGGGGCGTTGATACCCGTTGCGCAATGCTGTATCGCTCGATCGACGATCAAATTAATACCGAGCAGCACCCCTTGCCACAAGGCAACTACGCCGCCTATTACGCCGCAATCCGTGACGCCATTCACGGCTCCGCCCCCAATCCCGTCAGCGCCCGCGACGCCCGTGAAGTCATGCGCATCCTCGATCTAGCACGCCAGAGCAGCGCAGAAGGGCGGAAGATTGCGGTGATTTGAAACGGCAAATCGTCTTTTTTTTGTGTGGGTATATCGTTGTGGATATTTAACTGATTGGCTTTGGGTGATATACCTAGGCTTGGTATCGGTGTGTAGGGCGTATTCGACGCGAAGCGGCAATACGCCTGATGGTGAAAGTTGAATTGCCTGCGGCGCAATACTTGCGGTGCTGTCAGATCAAGTCTGAACTTCTACAAGTTATGCATCGTCGTCCGCAAGTTCTTTGTGCCCAAACTCCCAGAACTCGGGTTTTATTTGATTGAAGAGCTGACCTTGCTTTTCAGCGATTTTTGCAATCTGGGTACCTAAGTTGGTTAGCTTGCAATGTTTATATCCTCGGAATTTCTTCTCAACGAGACCCTCTTCAAGTAATGCTTCTATATCACGGATAAAACTCTCGTTTTTTGAAAACTTTCCGGAAACGGCTGCCCACGTTTTGGGCGAGACATATAGCTCTGCAAGTGACCTTGAGCTGCCCAATTTTGCAACCATTAATTCCAGCTGAGACTCTCGCAGAATCTCAGCAATTGGTAGCTCTTTACCTCTACCTTCCACACCAAGGCTCTTGATAATCTTCTCGGTTGTTTGGGCAATTTCCTGTTCTACAACTTTCGCTACATCTGCTCTAGATGACTGAGTGAACTGTCTTTCATTTTCCAAATACTGCGCATAATAGGAGTCTTCTTGAATTTGTGCCCGAAACTTGGTTTGAAGCAAAAAGAGCGCTCCGATAAAGACTGGAACATTCACGATAGCAGCGATAACCAAGGCTCCTGTAGCCCAATCTGGTTTGGTGATTTGCTGCGCGGCAAGGAGGAAGGAGGCGTTAACCGTAATGAGACCAACTAGCCAAGCCGCTAACAGTTGGATTGGTTTTGTAACTTTTTCGGGAGTGATTTTGTGGTCGGTCATAGTGCTCAAAATACATAAAAACTATCAAAAGGCCTCGTTGGGCCGATAACAGCCCAATTTAGTTTGGCCGTACATTACAACCCCGCCTGCGCATTCGCCAGTAACTCCCTTACCAACGCTGCGTCGGTTTCGACGATGCTGTATTCGTCCTGCCCCGGCGCGCCCATTTTGACGTTTGGGTTGCGGTAAGTCATGGCGCTGGGGAAGGGCGCGCGGCCTGAGCTGTGAAATTCGCGGCAGCCGGTGTGCTGCACCAGCTCGGCGATATTGTGGCCGCGCACGCCAGCGCCAGGCATCACGATCAGCCGCTCGCCTGCTTGTTGCTGTAATTGTTTCAGCAAGGCCGCGCCTTCCATTGCTGTGGCGGCCTGACCGCTAGAGAGCAGCCGTGTGCAGCCAGTGGTGATGATGTCTTCCAATGCCTGCTGCGGATCGGCGGCAACGTCAAAGGCGCGGTGGAAAGTCACCGGCATGGTGCCAGCCAATTCGACCAGACGTTTTGTGCGGGGTATATCGATAGAGCCATTGCTGTTCAATAGTCCGATGACAATACCATCCACCCCTATCTTTCTGCACATTAGTACATCGCGCTCCATCACTTCGAATTCGACCTCGGAGTAAAGAAAGTCGCCGCCGCGCGGGCGGATGATGGCGTTCAGACCGATCCACAGCCGGTCGCGCGCTGCGGCGAGTGCGCCGTACGATGGCGTGGTGCCGCCTTCGAGCAGGTTGTCGCAAAATTCGACGCGGTGTGCGCCGCCTTCCTGCGCGGCTAAGCAGGACGTCACCGAACCGGCGCAGATTTCTAACACAATCTCATTGCTCATTTTGGACTCGATTACCGTGGGCTATATGGATCAAAACATTATCTGTGTTGCGGCTCTGGCAGGGCAAGTCAGTATTTACGGTGATTTGGGTTTGGTGGGCAGGAAAGGTTTTAAATTCATGTTGATATAAAAAAACGCCGCAGGATTGCGGCGTCTTTTTGCGTTAGTCGATCACTTAAGCGGCTTTGCTTTGCATCTCGGCGTGCAGCGCACCGTAAACGCCACGCAGCTGGCTGTTGAGCTCGGCAATTTGCTCGACCAGCTGGCGGCTCATTTCGTCCAGCTCCTGGATGCGGTCTTCCAGTGTATCGGTCGCTTTGTGGATGCGTTTGATCGACTCCAGACGGCGGCGCAGCTGCAATTGGTGCTCGCGTACTTGCGTTTCCATCGGTGCCATCACCGCTTTAAGCCAGTTTTCCACATCGCGGTTGGCGACTTCAAAGACATACACCACCCGGCTGGCAACGGTTTCAAAGAATTTGTGCGTCAAGCGGCCGCGGCTGGTGGTGAGCAGATTGCCGACGGTGTTGAAGTGCTCACGGAAGGATTTTTCCAGCCGCGCCAGCTCTTTGTGATATTTCAAGGTGGAGAACGGTGGCGGTGTGGCGGTGCCCAGGCCGTGTTCTTCGCTGAATTTCTTGTACATCGCGGCCATCATGGCCTGAATTTCGGCGACTTGTTCGGCTGATTTGGAAATCGAGCCATTCACATCGACAAAGAATTTATCCATCGTGGACGAGAGGCCGCCGTCGCCAAACGAGAACAGGCTGCGTTCCATCTGGTCGCGAATGCGCTCGATCTCGGCTTTGAGGGCGTCTTTGCCCAGCAGTGAAAACAGCTTGTTAGTCTGCTGCGTAAAGACCGAGCGCAGCGCCTGAAAGCGCACCAGACCTTGCTCGAATTGTTTTTTGTCGAGCTGGACTTTGTCCATCATCTGTACGATGACGTCTTGGTTTTTGCCGCGCAAGCCGGTGAGCTCGGTGAGCTGCTCTTTCACGCCGTCCTGACGCGCCTGCAAAATCCCGCGCACAGCAGTCACCACGTCTTCAACTTCGCTTTGCGTGGCATCGCGAACGATATCCTGTTTGCCGGGCAGCAGATCGTCCGACAGTGCTTTTTCCAGCGCCATCAGGCGTGATTTGGTCAGCAGATTTTCATCATTCTGTACTTTGGCAACCAGCGCTTTTTGTGCTGAAACCGGATAAACCTGCGATGGTGGCATCGCGAGTAATTCGGCGGTGGTTTTTACCTGCTTGACGATTTCGGCTTCGATTTCATTGGCCGATTTCAGATCGTCCCACAAGCCGTCGATTTTGTTCAGTACGACCAAGCGGCCACGTTTGCCGCTCTGGTTGCGCACAATATGATTGCGCCAGACTTCGATGTCCGATTTGGTCACACCGGTATCGGCGGCCAGAATAAACAGAATCGCGTGCGCGTTCGGCAGCAGGTTCAGCGTCAATTCCGGCTCGGTACCGATGGCATTCAGACCCGGCGTATCCAGAATCACCAGACCTTGCTCAAGCAGCGGGTGCGGGAAATTGATGATGGCATGTCGCCAGCACGGGATTTCGACTTCGCCATTGGCGTCGAGCGCAACGACCTGATCCGGGTCGCTTTCATCAAACAGGCCGAATTTTTTGGCTGTCTCGACATTAACGCGCTGGGTGCGGCCGATTTCCTTGAAGGCTTCCTGCATCGAATCGGCATCATCAATATCCAGCGCAATATTGTGCCATTCGTCCTGATAGCGGCGATATTCAACGGTGGTGACGTTATCGGCGCGGGTTTCAATCGGTAGCAATTGCAGGCACGGTGCTTTGCTGCCGTCGTGCAAGAGCTCGGTCGGGCACATGGTGGTGCGGCCAGCGCTCGATGGCAGAATGCGTTTGCCGTAATGGGCAAAGAAAATGGCGTTGATCAGCTCGGATTTGCCGCGCGAGAATTCGGCAACAAAGGCGATATTGAGTTTGTCTTCTTTCAGGCGCTCAATCATGCCGGCAATGCGCAAGGCAGTTTGCGAATCGTTTAGGTCCTGATCATTGAGCCAGCGCGAGAGCTGGGCTATTGACTGCGTCAGATTGCCACGCCAGGCGCTGTAGGCCTGAAAGTTGGCGACCAAGTGATCGTTTGCTGCCACTTCCTGTTGATGCAGGTAATCGGTACTCATCTCGTCCCCTTACGCGCTGTGCGTCGTCTGCGTGGCCTTGGGTAAGCCTTATTCGTATTCTGATTTATGCCGCTTGCGTGTCAGATTGTCAATGCTGGCATTGCGGACAGTAGAAAGTTGCACGCTGCGCCTGCCGAATCTGGCTGATGGGTGTGCCGCACACCCGGCACGGCTGGCCTGCACGGCCATACACATAGCTATTAATCATAAAGTAACCGGCCTTGCCGTCGCTATCGACGTAATCCCGTAAAGTGCTGCCTCCGGCCGCAATGGCTTCGGTGAGCGTGGCTTTAATCTGCTCGCTCAGAGCCAGGATTTCTGCGTTGTTTAAAGTCTGGCCGGATTTAGCCGGGTTGATGCGGGCGCGAAATAGCGATTCGGATGCGTAGATATTGCCCACGCCGACGACCAGGTGATTATCCATAATCAGCGGTTTGATGGCGGTGCGTTTATTGGCCAGTTGTGCACCCAGATAGGCTGAGCTGAACTCGGAACTTAATGGCTCTGGCCCGAGGCTGGCAAGGTGCGGGTGTTCCAGCGGGTTGCCAGTTAGCCACAGCCAGGCACCAAAGCGGCGCGGGTCGCGGTAGCGCAGCCGTATGCCATTTTGCAACACCAGATCGATATGATCGTGTTTTTCGGCGGGAAACGCTTCGGTCAGTACCCGCAGGCTGCCGGACATGCCCAGATGAATCAGAATGCTGCCGGTGGCCAGCTCAAGCAGTAAATATTTGGCACGCCGCCGCACCGACAGTATGCGCTCGCCGCTGGCCAGCGCCGATAAATCGGCGGGCACAGGCCAGCGCAGGCGGGGATTGCGGACTATGATTTGCTCTATCGTGGCATTGAGCAAATGGTCTTGAATGCCACGGCGGGTGGTTTCAACTTCGGGTAATTCGGGCATGGTCGCAGGCTTGGGGTTGGACTTTGAGTTCTAGTTTACCTAATATCGGCATTCTGTCTTTAATATACGCCACAGCCTGCGCTGCTTTTGTCTGGCGATTCGGGTGCCCAGCTTGCCGCTTTTGGCGGCGTATGTGACGTCAAACTTTTCCTGAGTGCTTATCTCTGATTGGATCATCTTTATGACCTTGCGCGTTTCGGCTTTATTCGCTGTCCTGCTATTCGGAGTTACGGCCTGCGCGAGCAATCCTGCGCCGCCAGCGGAGGAGTCCGTTGCTGCCGAGCCTGCGCAGACTGGCGAGCGGGCTGCATTGCCCGACTATGACCCGGCGCTCTTGCCCAAGCAGGAGCTGGATGACGAGCTGGTGATGCGATTCTTGCTCGGCGATGTGGCGGCCCAGCGTGGCAATGTGCCGCTGGCTACCGAAGCCTGGCTTGACTCGGCGCGCCGCACTAAAGACCCGCGCGTGGCGCAGCGCGCGGCACAGCTGGCGGTGGCCTCGGGGCAGCTGGCTCTGGCGCAGGAAGCAACCGAAATCTGGATTGCGGCTGCGCCCGCCGCCTTGCCTGCCCGCCAGTTGATGGTCAGCCTATTGCTACGCAGCAACCGGATTGCCGACGCCGAAGTGCACTTGAATGCCATGTTTGCCGCCAAGCCGGAGGAAGTCGCGCCGTTCTTTATGCAAATGCACCAGTTATGGGGCAAGGACGCAGATCGGGAAGCTGTGTTGACGCTCACCCAGCATCTGGCCATCGCGTATCCGGGCATGCCCGAAGCCTATTTTGCACTGGCGCTGGCTTATGGCCATGCGCAGCAAAGCAGTCAGGCCCAGCAGGCACTCGATAGCGCTCTGAATTTGCGCCCCCAGTGGGAGCCTGCCATTTTGTACAAAGTGCAATTGCTCGATGGGAAAGATACTGCAGCCAGTACCGCACTGCTGAACGCTGCGGCCAAGGCCAATCCTGGCTCGACTTCGATTTTGCTGATGCAGGCCAGAATTGCGGCCGACACAGGGCAATATCTGCAGGCGTATCAAGCCTATGAAACCGTGTTGTCACGTGACCCGAACCAGCTGGAAGCCTTGGTTGGTGGCGGCTTGGTGGCCATGCAGCTCAATGAAGTAGCCAAAGCCCAGCAATATCTGACCCGTGCTGTGCAGATGAATCCAAAAAGTGTGCCGCAGCTGGCGCCTTATCTGGGGCAGCTGGCCGAGCAGCGTCACCAGTATTCGCTGGCGCTGGACTGGTATGGCAAAGTCGCTGCCGAGCGTCAGGCGGGTGTTGTGTCAAGAATCCCGCGTCTGCACGCCAAGCTGGGTCAGCAGGAACAGGCCGATCAGGCTTTGGCCGCCTTGCCCAGAGAGACCGTGAAAGATCAGGTGGATTACGCACAGGTCGCAGCGCAAGTCTGGCGTGAGCGCAAACAGCTGGCGCAATCCGTGGCCGTGCTAAGCAGCGCGATCGAGCAGCAGCCCGGTGAGGGCGAGCTGTATTACGATCGCTCACTGTATCTGGATCTGGCCGGGGATTTTGCCGCCGCCGAGGCTGATTTGCGCAAGTATCTGGAGATGGAACCCAATAGCGTTAATGGCCTGAATGCACTGGGGTATATCCTTGCAAACCGCACTAATAGATATGAGGAGGCCAATACCCTACTGGATAAAGCCTTGGCTCAGCAGCCGGATAATCCGGTCATTCTCGACTCGATGGGTTGGTTGCGTTTCAAGCAGGGGCGTCTGTCTGAAGCTTTGGGCTTGCTGGAAAAAGCCTACCAGCAGATGCCGGACGCCGAGGTGGGGGCGCATCTGGCCGAAGTGTTGTGGGTGAGAGGCGGCAAGGATGACAAGGCTCGCGCGCAGCAAATTTTGACCGATGTATTGAGCATCCAGCCGGACGACGAAGTGGCGCTGGAAGTTCGCCTGCGTCTGGGTCTGTAAATGCAGCGCATCAAGCTGGCGCTGACCAGCGCTGTACTTTTTCTGGGCGCTTGTACGCATCTTCCCTCGCCGCCTGCCGCCGGTTTTTCGGCGCAAGGCAAGGTGAATATCCGCCAGGGTAATCAATCCGATACCGCCCAGTTTGTCTGGCTGGCGAGTCCGGCGCAGGATCAGCTCAGTCTGTCCACGCCATTTGGCAGCGTGCTGGCCGAGCTGGTGCTGCATTATCAGGGCGATGTCATCCGCCTCGCTGAGCTTAATCGCGGTACGCAGATCGACCGCGCTGAAGATCCCGAATCGCTGCTGCACACGCTAACCGGCTTGCAATTGCCTGTATCAGGCTTGCGCTGGTGGCTGCGCGGGCAGGCCAGACCCGATACGCCGTATGAGCGCGATGGCGAGGTATTAATACAAAATGGCTGGCGAATCAGTGCCAGCGATTATCGCTCCGGCACTTATCCGTATCGCATCGAGCTATCGCGTGCTGATCTGAAAGTTCGCATCATGATTACCGAATGGAATACCGCAGCACCATGAGTTATATCCCGCCTGTTGACGAGCAGGGCTTTGCGGCTTACCCCGCGCCGGCCAAGCTCAATCTGTTTTTGCACATCGTTGGCCGCCGAGCTGATGGCTACCATTTGCTTGAGTCGATATTCCAGCTGGTCGATGTACACGATACCATCTGGCTGCGTGTGCGCGATGACGGACAGATTGTTCACCATAACCCGATGCCGGGAGTGCCTGCCGACAGCGATCTGACCGTTCGGGCTGCCCGATTGTTGCAAACGACGAGTGGAACGAATCTGGGTGTTGATATTCGCGTCGATAAACGGCTGCCGATGGGCGGCGGCATGGGCGGTGGCAGCTCGGACGCCGCAACTGTGCTGTTAGCGCTCAATCGCCTGTGGCATGTTAATCTGCGCCGCCAGCCGCTGATGGATCTGGGCGTGCAATTGGGTGCAGATGTGCCGTTCTTTATTTTTGGTCGCAATGCGCTGGTTGAGGGCATTGGCGAAATCATGACGCCGATTGAAACCGAAACGGCGACTTTTGTGGTTTTGCACCCGCAGGTTCACGTGCCGACACCAGCGATTTTCGGTGACGCTGGGTTGACAAGGGATACGCCATCACTTAGAGTTTCGCTCCTCGACGGCAAGGCCAACTGGCGCGTTCTGCGGAACGATCTGGAAAGTGTTGCGGTGAGGAAGTATCCGGCAATTGCGCAGCATATCCAATGGCTTAGCCAGTATGCACCAGCGCGGATGACCGGGTCTGGCAGCTGTGTGTTTGCCTGTTTTGTTAGGGAAAGCGGTGAAAAAAACGCTTCACAAAATCAGGCAAATGCCGTAATATCCTGCCTTCCTAAAGAGATGACCGGTTTTGTTAGTTCAACGCTGAGTCAGCACCAGTTATTCGATTTTGTACTTGATTAGTCTTCTGGATTAATTTGCTACAGCATCGTTAGGGGAGTCGCCAAGTTGGTTAAGGCATCGGATTTTGATTCCGACATGCGAAGGTTCGAATCCTTCTTCCCCTGCCACCTATAAAAAGAAAAGCGTGTAATCACCAATTACACGCTTTTCGTTTTTTCAGGAAACGGAAATGGCTTACGACAGCCTCATGGTATTTACCGGCAACGCTAACCCGCGCCTTGCTGAACGTGTAGTAAACCACCTCGACATTTCATTGGGACGCGCCACCGTTGGCCGTTTCTCCGATGGCGAAGTGACGGTTGAGTTGCTGGAAAACGTGCGCGGTCGCGACGTTTTTGTTTTGCAATCGACCTGTGTGCCGACCAACGACAACATCATGGAAATGATGCTGATGGTTGATGCGCTGAAACGTGCCTCTGCAGGCCGGATCACCGCCGCCATTCCATACTTTGGCTATGCACGTCAGGATCGCCGCCCACGTTCTGCCCGCGTACCGATTTCAGCCAAAATCGTCGCCAATATGCTGCAAGTTGCTGGTGTTGACCGTGTGCTGACCGTCGATGTGCATGCCGACCAGATCCAGGGCTTCTTTGATATTCCGGTAGATAATATCTACTCAACGCCGGTATTGCTCGCCGACATTCGTGCGAAAAACCACGAAGACCTGATGATTGTTTCCCCCGACGTCGGTGGTGTACTGCGTGCCCGTGCGATGGCGAAACAGTTGGGCGTGGATATGGCGATCATCGACAAGCGTCGCCCGAAAGCCAATGTGGCCGAAGTGATGCACATCATCGGTGACGTGAAAGATCGCACCTGTATCATCATCGACGACATGATCGATACCGCTAATACCCTATGTAAAGCGGCTGAAGCGTTGAAAAAATTTGGCGCGAAAAAGGTCATGGCTTACGCCACTCACCCGGTATTCTCGGGCGCGGCGGTAGAGCGCATCTTGCAATCAGCGCTGGATGAAGTTGTGGTGACCGATACGATTCCGGTGTCGGAAGAAGCGCAAGCTAGCGGCCGTGTCCGCGTGGTATCGATTGCCGGTTTGCTGGCTGAAACCATGCGCCGCATCAATAACGAAGAGTCGGTTTCCAGCCTGTTCGTTGATTAATTCTGGCGTGAGGTGTTAGGGGTAAGGCGTGAGGTGTAGAGCACCTCCCCTCACTCCTCACTCCTCACTCCTCACTCATTCGAGGCTATACCCTCGAATCATTTGCTTCTCTGGTCGCGGGGGGCGGATGTTTATTTCCATACTGGAGTTTCAAAATGACTTTCGAATTGAATGCTACAAGCCGCGCAAAGCAGGGCACTGGTGCGAGCCGCCGCCTGCGTAAAGCCGGTCAATTGCCAGGTATCGTTTACGGTGGCTCTGTTGCCCCTACAGCGATCAATCTGGATCACAACAGCATGTACTACACGCTGCAAGACGAGAAATTCCACACTGCGCTGATCAATCTGTCGATCGACGGCGGTGCTGCTGAACAAGTTCTGGTACGTGCAGTTCAATACCACCCGTTCAAACAGCAAGTACAGCACATCGATTTCCAACGTGTGACTGCTGACTCTGTGATCGAACTGAAAGTGCCACTGCACTTTGTTGGTGCTGATACGTGTCTGGGCGTTAAGCTGCAAGGCGGCGCGATCAGTAACGTACTGAACGAAGTAATGGTTCGTTGCGTTGCTTCTAAATTGCCAGAATTCATTACCGTTGACCAATCTAAATTGGCCGTTGGTAATCTGTCAGTTCACTTGTCTGATCTGGTATTGCCAGAAGGCGTACAACTGGTATCCCTGCTGCGTGGCGCGGATCTGGCTGTGTCTTTGCTCAATGGCGCAAAAGGCTAATCCCTTTTCCTGTTCGGCATTGCCTGACGAGAAACCCCGCTTTGGCGGGGTTTTTTCATATCAATCTGGCGGAAAATAATGCTGGTTAGAAAAACACAGGCCGACGATTTACCGCATCTGTTTGCTTTGCGTGCCCGGACGCGGGAAAACCCGGTATCTTTGGCTCAGCTGGAAGCATTGGGTATTACCCCGAGTAGTAGTGCTATTGCGCTGGAGCAAGGTTGGCATATCGGTTGGCTGTGCGAGCTGGATGGGTGTTATGCCGGTTTTTGCGCTGTTGATGTGCGCTCTGGTGAAATGCTGGTATTGGCCGTTGCACCTGAATACGAGGGCTTGGGCATTGGCCGGAAGTTGCTTGCGCAAGCGGTGGCCACTTTGCAGGCGCACTCTGCGGCGCGAATCTGGCTGAGCGCCGTACCTGATCCGGGCTTAAGAGCTTATGGTTTTTATCGTCAGCAGGGCTGGCATTCGGTGCAGGTGCTGAGTGCAGATGAGGAAATCATGGAATATGCTAGCCAGCTAGCTAGTTAGCCTGCTTGGGCTGTTTGAGCCTGTGTACGGTATGATGTGTCCGATTGTTTTGCGGGTTATTTATTGAGTTGGATATGGCAATCAAATTAATCGTAGGTTTGGGTAATCCCGGTGCTGAATATGAGGCGACGCGGCATAATGCCGGCTTTTGGCTGGTCGATCGGCTCGCGCGCGATGGCAAGATTATGCTGCGCCACGACAGCAAATTTCACGGCCTGATTGGCCGGGTCAATATCGCCGGGCATGAAGTCTGGCTATTGCAGCCGCAAACTTTTATGAATCGCAGTGGTCTGGCGGTCGTGGCCTTGGCGCAGTTTTATAAAATTTTGCCGGACGAAATCTTGGTGGTGCACGACGAGCTCGATATTGCGCCGGGCTTGGCCAAGCTCAAGCAGGGCGGTGGGCATGGTGGCCACAATGGTTTGCGTGATATTCAGGCACATTTGGGGACGCCCAATTTTTGGCGTTTGCGTCTGGGCGTAGGGCATCCGGGCAATAAGGCCGAAGTGGCAAATTTTGTCCTCAAGCCGCCACGCAAAGAAGAACAAGCCTTGATCGACGATGCACTGATCAAATCGCTGGTGGTGTTGCCTAAATTGCTCGCCGGACAATCGGGCGCGGCAATGAGTTTGCTGCATACCGACGAGAGCAAAAAACGCGAGCATAAACCCGCCCCCAAAGCCGCTGAATAAAGAAGCCACGCCCATGAGTGAAGCCAGAATGCCCATCCCCGTGAATATCGTCACCGGTTTTCTTGGTGTGGGTAAAACCACGGCCTTGATGAATCTGCTCGCCAATAAGCCTGCCGACGAATACTGGGCGATTGTGGTGAATGAATTTGGCGAAGTGGGCATTGATGGCGCTAGCCTGTCGGCAGCCGGGGAAGGTTTGCAGGTGGCGGAAGTGCCTGGCGGCTGCATTTGCTGTACGACCAGCCCGCAGTTGCGCGTGACGCTGACTAACTTCGCAAGAGGTTCTAGGGGTATACGGCCAGACCGCTTGCTGATTGAGCCTTCTGGCCTGGGACACCCGGCAGGTATTGTCGATTTGCTGCGTGATCCCATGCTGGCCAGCGCATTTGAATTGCGTGCGATTGTTACCCTGCTCGACCCGCGACATTTAAACGATAGTCGCTATACCACACATGAAACCTGGCGCGATCAGTTGCAGCTGGCCGATGTGCTGATTTTAAATAAATGCGATCTTGCTGACGCCGAGCAACTTGCTGCCGCCGAAAGAATGGCCGCTGCGCAATTTCCGCCCAAACTGGCGGTGGCACACGCGCGACAAGGCGTTTTTGCAGCCGAATTACTCGATCTGGAATTACACCCCGAGCGCTGGCCTGATGCGCCAGAGTCGATTGCCCAGACGCATTCCCATCGGCTGATGCCGCGCCGCAAGGTCAGTGTGGCGACTGAGTCGAGTGAGCTGACAGCTTGGCCGGTACGCAAGCAGCAATCAAGTCTGGGCTCGCACAGCTGCGGCTGGATTTTCCCGCCGCAAGCGCTGTTTGCCAGTGCCAAGGTGGCGGCATTGTTTGATGCGCTTGCGTCGCATAGTGGGCAGGGATTGCTTGAGTCAGGTTTGAATGGTGGGGCCGGACTGAGTTTGCGCGGCTTGAGTCGTGCGAAGGGAGTTTTTCAAACCGAGCGCGACTGGTATCGTTTTGATTGGGTCGAAGGCATGGTGGGCGCAGCGCCGAGCGCATATCGCCGCGATAGCCGTTTTGAAGTGATTGTCGAAGCCAGCGCCGCGCCTGACTGGGCTCCGCTGGAAGCGCGATTACTCGCTTGCTTGATGACGCCGCTTTAATCGCTGAGCGCGCTGCGGATTTGCCACATATAGCTATCGGCCAGATCACTGTGCCCAGCTTCGCGCATCGCCCTTTGCCAGCGGTCAATACAGAATTGCAGCTCGTCGGTGCTTTTTAGTACGTCAAAGACATCGGTCAGCATAAATTCAAGCTTGTTGCCTAGATAAGTCTGGTCGGTCATCGTGATAATGCGGCGTACATTCTGCAGGGCCTTGGCTGAAGGTAACGCCTTATTACTACTCACGGGCTCGGGTTCGCCCTGAATGGTGGCGTCAAAAATACTCGGCATGGCGAAGGATTTGAGATCCTCGGTGGCGATCAGACCCATTTCCTGTAGTTTGACTAGGCGCAGTTTTAAATCTTCGATATCCGGATTAAAGGCCAGCATATCCTCAATCCGTTTTTGTCCGTCAACCAGAAATAATAATTGCCTTTGCTTGATCGGAAAGCCGGGCGTGCGGGCTTGCAGCTCGTGATTACCGAGTTCGGTCCGAAAAAACAGGGTGTTGTTATTCATGGCAATGACTTTGACCTTGCATGCAATGTAGAAATATGCGGGGAAATCATGTTAAAGCCTGCTTTCAGCCTTGAACATATCAAATTGTTACATCAGCATGATAGCGGCGTGTTTTTCTAGTGAAAAGACGGGGAAACCCAGTATCTGTGAGGGCTTGCGTTGCACTGCAGCACTTGCTGCCAGTGTGGCGAAATGGTTGCAGATGATGGCGCTTTGGTCGGCCATCATCTGCCTTAGCGTGGGTTTTACAGGCCGCCGTAGGAATGCAGGCCGGAGAGGAACATATTGACGCCGATAAAGGCAAATGTGGTGATTAGCAAGCCAATCACCGCCCACCAGGCCAGCACATCGCCGCGCCAGCCTTTGACTAGGCGAATATGCAGCCAGGCGGCGTAATTGAGCCAGACGATCAGCGCCCAGGTTTCTTTCGGATCCCAGCTCCAGTAGCCACCCCAGGCGTCGGCCGCCCACATGGCACCCAGCACGGTGGCAATGGTGAAGAACAGAAAGCCCACCGCAATGGCCTTGTACATGACTTCGCCCAGCGTATCGTAGCTAGGCAGGCGATTGACCAGCCAGCCTTTCGAGACCAGCAACTGCGCCACTCCCAGCATCGCCGACAGGGCAAAGGCCCCGTAGCCGACAAAATTGGCTGGCACGTGGATTTTCATCCACCATGATTGCAGTGCCGGAATCAGGGGTTGAATCTCATGTGCCTGACGATCAAATGAATACCAGATGATAAAGGCCACCGCAGCACAAATAATCGGCAAGACAAATGCGCCCATCGCTTTGGCTTGGAATTTGGCTTCGTAATACAGATACATCAGCGCCGTCATCAGGCAGAACAGAATAAAGACTTCATACAGATTCGAGACCGGAATATGACCCACATCGGCGCCGATCAGATAGCTTTCATACCAGCGAACCAGCTTGGAAATCATCGCCATCGCTGCCGCACCCCAAGTTAGGCCGCTGGCGATGCCCAGTACCGTGTTCGAGCGTTTGAACATGCCCAGCCAGTACAGCAGCATGGCCAGGAAAAACAGCACGCACATCCACATCACGGCCGACTGGCTGGCCAGAACATATTTCAGCCAGAAAGCGCTTTGCCCGCGCGCCAGCTCGCCCTGATACAGGGCGATACTGCCAAGTGCAACAGCGCCACACAGCGGGAAAAACCAGCGTAGCGGTGCCCAGAACCAGCCCAGCCAGATCAGACCCGCCACCGAGCCGATCAGAATGCCTTGCTCGTAATAATCAAGGTAATTGCCGTACAGCTTCCAGGTCAGCAAGCCTGTGGCGATGATGATCGCGGCAAAAACAAAATCCGGCCAGCGGCGCGTTTGCAAGAGTGAGGTCATGATGGTTACTCTTTGGTGTTGTTGATCAAGGCATCGCGATGCATTGAGAATTCTTTTTCCAGCTCTGGCGTTTTACGGTTGCTGCTCATCGCCAGTAAGGTGCCCTGTGGGCTGAGACGAACCCAGACCCGGTTCTCACGGATATAGAACATGCAGAACACGCCCAGAATCAGTAGCAATGAGCCCAGATAAACGACGTTTTTCCCTGGCGAACGTGTGAGCTGGAAGCCGCTGGCTTTCACTTCGTCAAACCCGCTCAATTGCAGCAGGGTAGGGGCACCGTAGTCAAACAGCTGGCTGCTGGCCACCAGGCTGTCCATCAGAAACCGGTATTGGGCTTCGTTGACTGGAACCGCTGGCAACCCAGCCTGCTCTTGGGCTACATCCATGGCGTCAATCATCGCGCCTTGCAGGATTTTCAGGTAAGTCTGCGCCACGGCAGTGCGTTTGTCTGCGGGGACTTTTTCGGCGATAAAGCGATCAATGGCTGGCAGACCGCCGCTGGCAAACTGGGTCAGGACATTACGGGTGACATCGGCAAACTGAGCCTGGCTTTCCGCCGAAACGCCGCCGCCGGCCTGCGCTTTGGCGGCGGTACGGCGCGCAATCTCGGCATGCAGGTTCGGGTCCAGAATGGCGCGGCGCAAGCGCATGAAGGTATCAAGCTTCATGTCGTTATCAAAGGGTATACGCACGAAGCTAAATGGAGCAGAGACTTCCCGGCGTATACCTGTCATAAAGTAGCTTGCGTCATTTTCAAAGAAAGGCGCCATATAGTTCTGGTATTCCACCGCCTGACCGGTATCGTCACGCAGTTTGAATTGGATCATCGGCCCTAGGTTGCGCAGGTTTTTATCGCTGCGCACTGATTGTGCGCTGGCCATCGCCTGCTGCAACTGATCTACGGCCATTGTTGAGGTGGCGGTCTGCGCTTTGCCCAGATCTTCAATATTGAATGGGCGCAAATCGCCCACTTCCAGCTGATATTGCGCCTGACCCAGATTGAGTGCCTGCGTGGTTTGCGAGCGCGTTTTTAGTGGCTGGGTTTTGCCGCTGTTCAGATCCCACTGCACAAATTCGAGGCCGGAGCCGCCATCGCCAAAGCTGGCCTGATAAATCGCGATGCCATCGACAATGAGTGGATGGTTTACTTTGACGGTGCCGCTTTGAATGATTTTGCCGCTGTGCAAATCCAGTACGTCTACATCGCTGGCAAACAGCTTGGGCATGCCGGTTGAGTAGTGCTCGATGTGGAATTTCTTGAGCTGGAGGACAAATGGCAGCTCCTGCACAAAATAGCCTTGCCCGGCATTCAGAAACACCACCGAGGCCGAGCCACCTTCCGAGAGTGTGACATTGCCACGGAAAGACAGATTATTGCTATCTAGGCGCGCACTGGGTGGGATCTGGCTTTGCGGTATATCACGGGTTTCCGGCGTTTTCTGGCCGCTGGTTTCCAGGAGCTTGAGCGGCAAATTGCCATCCATCAAACCACCAATACAGATGACCACAATGGCCGCGTGGGCAAACAGGTAGCCCAGCTTTTGCCAGCTGCCTTTTTTGCCCGCAATCAATGTAACGTCACCGTCTTGCCGGGTTTTGAAGCGGTAGCCGTGCTGGGTAAGGTGCTCGGTCACAGTTTGTGGGGCGAGCGCGATGTTGGTTTCTGCGTGATGACCCATCAGGCGCAGAGAATTGGCGCTGGCTTTTTCGCGATAGCCTTTGATGTCTCGTACAACGCCGGGGAAATGACGCCAGATGCACAAGCTGGTCGATAAAACCAGAAACGCCAGAATCAGCAAAAACCAGCTTGAATGGTAAACATCAAACAAGCCAAGTGGCTGAAAAATGCTAAACCAGAAATCGCCAAACTCGACGCGGTAATTAACATAGGGCTCGTTCTGCTTGAGTACCGTGCCGATAATCGATGCAATTGCCAGAATGGTCAGCAAGCTGATGGCAAAGCGCATGGATGACAGTAGTTCAAACAATGCACGCGAAAAAGAGGTATGGCGGGTATTTTGAGTCATAACAAAAAAGGGGGCGCTTGATCGCGACCCCTCTTGGTCTGCTGCAAGAGCAAACAGTTCCTAATCAGTGATTAATGAATGGCTTGGATATACTCGGAAACGGCTTTGATTTCCTGATCCGACAATTTGGCCGCAATTTCGCTCATCACCTGATTATTGGCGCGCTCGCCAACACGGAAGGCGGTGAGCTGTGCGGAGGTGTAAGACGCATGCTGACTAGACAGGCGCGGGTATTGACCCGGAATGCCCGAGCCAGAAGGGCCGTGACAGGCCATACAGGCAGGAACATTCTTGCTGGCAATGCCACCACGGTAGATTTTCTTGCCCGCTTCGATCAGCTCTTTGTTTGATGCGCCTTTGGCTTTAGGCGTTTGCTGGCTGTAATAAGCTGCCACGTTGGCCATATCAGCCGCTGACAACGGAGTTGCCATGCCAAGCATGACCGGATTTTTACGCTTTTGCGCTTTGAATTCCTGCAATTGCTTCACGATATATTCTGGGTGCTGGCCAGCCAGGCTTGGATTGGCGCTGGCAACGCTATTACCATCGGCGCCATGACAGGCTGCGCAGACTTGATCGACAATTACTTTCCCTTTGGCAGGGTCACCTTTGGTACCTGCGGCAAAAACAGCCGGTGCCATCATCAAAAATGCTGCTAGCTTTACCGCCACAGTCATGCTGCGCATAAATCCGCTCCCATAATTTAAGCGTACGTCGGTCGTTTGTTTGTGGGTTTTCACCCTAGTATGCCGACGATGGTCTATCAAATGCTGGTATTCTATAGCAAGACCCCGATACAAACCACTATGGCGCTCACAGATGTCCCTATTTCAAGGCCTCACTTTTCTTACTACTGTCAATGATTTAAAAGCACTTCCACCCGAGGGGATCGAGGTGGCATTTGCCGGACGTTCCAACGCGGGCAAATCCAGCGCCATTAATACGCTGGCCAATCACACCCGGCTGGCCTATGTGTCAAAAACGCCTGGCCGTACCCAGCATATTAATTACTTTGATTTTGGCGCCGAGCGCCGTCTGGTTGACTTGCCCGGCTATGGTTATGCCGCCGTACCTGAAGCGGTACGCCGCCACTGGCAGGGTTTGCTGGGCAAATACCTTGAAAGCCGCCCGAATCTGATTGGTCTGGTTTTGATTATGGATAGCCGTCGCCCATTGACCGATCTAGATCGCGTGATGCTGGAGTTCTTTTTGCCTACGGGCAAGCCGGTGCATTGTGTGCTGACCAAATCGGATAAATTGAATAATCAGGAAAAAGTACTGGCTCTGCGTGGCGTGAAGGATGAGTTCAAAAATAACCCGCAAATTACTGTGCAGCTGTTCTCTAGTTTGAAAAAGCAAGGCGTGGCCGAGGTGGAAAACGTGATTGGTGGCTGGTTTGACAGCGTGCAGCAACCAAGCGAATCGCTTGAGCCGATGGACGGAGAATGATTCTCCTTGCGAATTGAGTCAGGGCAGCTATCTTACTCTGTAGGTGCGCCCCTGCACCTCCCGCTTTTCCTCCCTGAGCGGGGCTCCTTGATCGGGAGCGATCTGTGGCCCCAGTCTTGCCAATTTCGGACTGGGGTTTCTTTTTTTCTACGCTTTCCTCGTTGCCCTTGTCTAATACAGGGACGCAGCATATGATTTTTCCCTTAAAACTAAAACTGATCTTGATAGCATCTACTTTTGTTTTGGTGTGTTATCGTTGCTAGTTATGGCTGAGTGCGAAGGCCTACAGCCTAATCCAGGGGAGTGTCATGTCCAATTTAGCGGGTGTAAAGGTCATGGTAATTGACGATAGCAATACCATTCGCCGCAGCGCTGAAATTTTTCTAGGGCAAGCAGGGTGTGAAGTCATTCTGGCTGAGGATGGATTTGATGCCCTAGCGAAAATCGCTGATCATCATCCTGCCGTGATTTTTGTTGATGTGATGATGCCACGTCTGGATGGTTACCAGACTTGCTCCTTGATCAAGAAAAACCCCCGTTTCAAGGCTACTCCGGTGGTCATGCTCTCCTCCAAGGATGGCTTGTTTGATCGTGCACGTGGCCGCATGGTGGGTTCGGACGAGTATCTGACCAAGCCATTTACCAAAGACAGTTTGTTAGCCGCGGTGCGTGTGCACGCGGGTATTGTTTGAATTTTTCATCTATGGACATAAAGCATTATGGCGATCAAAAAGATTCTGATTGTTGATGATTCTCCTACCGAGCGTCATTTTCTCGGTGAGTTGCTCACTAAAAACGGCTTTCAGATCATGACTCTGGAGTCGGGCGAAGAGGCTGTGCTGAAGACCAAAGAGCTGATGCCTGACTTGATTCTGATGGATGTTGTGATGCCTGGCATGAACGGTTTTCAGGCCACCCGCACCATCAGCCGTGATGAGGCGACCAAAAATATCCCGATTATCATGTGCACGTCCAAAAATCAGGAAACCGACATGGTTTGGGCCAAGCGCCAAGGTGCGGTTGAGTACGTCGTGAAGCCTGTCGATTCGCAAGAGCTGCTCAACAAAATTGCCAGTCTGTAATTAACTGGGTGGGTGTATCAAATGGCAAAACGCATTAGTTTGCGCGAGTACCAGCAGGGGGTAATGAGCCGATTGCAAAGTGCTGCAGCGGTCGCTCAGGTCGACGCCCGATTAGGGCTGATGATTGGTACCGAAAATTGGCTGGTTGATTTGTCTGACGTCGCCGAAGTGATGCCTGTACCTGCGGTGGCCTCTGTGCCATTAGGCTTCTCTTGGTTTAAAGGCGTTGCCAATATTCGTGGCAACTTGGTCAGTGTGTCTGACTTACCTGCCTTTTTCGGCATTGCTAATCCTGGATTCTCTGCGATGTCACGGCTGATTTTGCTGCAGGCCCGCCATTTGCCTCATGCCGCCATCTTGGTCAATCGAATGCTGGGTTTAAAGCATTTGGCTGATTTGACTCCTGTACCCCGTTCAGCTGATTTACAGCCATGGACTGGCGACTTATATCAGGATGCTGCGGGCCAGCTTTGGAAAACATTAAATGTCGCGGAGCTGGTTGCACAACCGAGCTTTTTGCAAACAGGTATCGCATAAAAATTAGATCACAACGGGTGTGGTTTGGGAGGCTGCAATGGGTGTGTTAGATAAGATTAAAGGGCTTTTTTCCGGTAGTGACCAGGCTGGTAAAACTACTGCTAAAAAGCAGTCATTTGATCCGTCCAGAACGACATGGATTTTGGACAAAATGCGCCTTCCCGAGGCTGGCGACTCGCAAGCACTCAAGCCATTGCCAGTGATCGGGCATATGCCGCCACGGCAACAAATGGCAATCTTGCTGGTTGTGATGTTGAGCAGCCTTATCCTGTTTGCACTAACTGCATTTTTATCATTCCGTGCCGCTGAAAATAACGCCCGTCATCAGGCGATTGCGACAGAAATGCAGATGCTTTCGCAGCGTCTAGCTCGTGCGTCTAATCAGGCCGTACAGGGTAACGCCGATTCGTTTGCCATTCTGGAAGAGGCTTACCAGAAATTCGATAGCAATTTGCTTGAGTTGACCGATGGCGGCGGTATTTTCAGTTTGTTTCAGGTCTCAGGCAAAGAGCAACTAGATAAATTGAATGAAACCTGGAATTCTTCCTATCGACCCAATCCTAGCCGTCCAACGGTAGAAACCATTCTTAAACAAAAACCGCAGTTGATTACCATTGGTAAAAGCGTTGACGGTATCAATACAAACGATGCCAAGTTGCTTGAGCAGACTCAGCAGCTGACTTCGATGTTGAGCGATGCGGGAGCTAATGCCCGTGAGCTCGATTATGCCAACCAGCTGTCAATGCTGTCGCAGCGGATGTCGAAGAACGCCAATGCGATGCTGGCGTCGGAATTGATCAACCCAGAGGTTGTATTTTTGCTGGGTAAAGACGTTTCTACATTTAATGAAATTGTGCAGGGCTTCTCCAATGGTAATGCCGATTTGCAACTGCGTGCAGTTGAAACGGCCGAGTTGGCTGAAAAACTAGAGCAGATTAATGTTCTGTTTAAAGACTTTGAAGTGGTCGTAGCCTCATTCTCCAAAAACATGCAGCCATTGGTGAATACCCGCCTGGCTAATCAGGCGATCGTGCGTGATTCGGACAAATTGCTCGTTGATTCTGTTGAGTTGGCTGAACAGTATCAAAATAAGGTCGGCGGTTTCCTGGTTGGCATTTTCGAGTTATTGCTGATTGTGGCCGCATTGAGCTCCCTGCTCTTACTGGTGCGGGTATTCAATCAGGAATCGGTTAAGCGTCGAATTGCATCAGAGGCTGAGAATCGCAAGAATCAGGATGCTATTTTGCGCTTGCTCAATGAGATGGGCGATTTGGCTGATGGTGACCTGACCATTCGTGCATCGGTTACGGAGGATCTGACAGGGGCCATTGCTGACTCGATCAACTTCACTATTGAAGAATTGCGTGCTTTGATTACGGGTATTAACCGCGCAACAGAGAAGGTGACATCAGCAACTACGGAAGCGCAAGCCATTTCTGAGCAGTTGCTTGTTGCTGCGCAGCGCCAGTCGCAAGAGATTGAAACAACCAATCATAATGTCGAGCAAATTGTACATTCGATTCAAGGCGTATCAAGCACCGCCGCCGAGTCTGCCCATGTAGCACAAACTTCGCTGACTGTAGCCGAGCAGGGCGCAGATGCCGTGAATAACCAGATTAAAGGGATGGGGGAGATTCGCGAGCAGATTCAGGAAACCGCCAAGCGGATTAAACGTCTGGGTGAGTCATCGCAAGAGATTGGCGAGATCGTTGAATTGATTTCCGACATTACCGAGCAGACTAACGTTTTGGCCTTGAATGCAGCTATTCAGGCCGCTGCTGCCGGTGAGGCGGGGCGAGGTTTCTCGGTGGTTGCCGAAGAGGTTCAGCGTCTGGCTGAGCGTTCTGGCGAAGCAACAAAACAGATTGGTGCGATTGTGAAAACAATTCAGGCCGATACACACGATGCCGTTGCCGCGATGGAAGTCTCTACTCAGGGGGTAGTTGAGGGGGCCAAATTGTCCGATGCTGCCGGTACGGCGCTTGCTGAAATTGGTAAGGTATCTCGTGAGTTGGCGCGTCTGATTGAGTCGATTGCGCACGAAACCGAAGGCCAGACCGCATTGGCATCGAAAGTAACAACAACCATGCGTGACATTCTTGCTATTACCGAACAAACCACCCAAGGCACGAAGCAATCTGCTGCGGCCGTTGGTGAGTTAACCGGTTTGGCTGCAGAACTGAAATCTTCCGTTTCCGGCTTTAAGCTGTCCTAATTTTTCTATCCTGAGGGTTGGATGAACAATCCAGCCCTTCTTTCATGGGATTCTGCCATGAGCATGCATACTGAATTTGATAAAGGCTCTTTGTTGTGGGTGAACGCTGAAATTGATAGCGCCCTCTCAAAAGCCGGTGATGCGCTTGCACTTTTTGTACAGTCGGCAGACGCTGCCAATCTGAAACACTCAGCCAGCTATTTGCATCAGGCCTTTGGTGCGCTGGAGCTGGTTGAGTTGGCTGGAGCGGCGAGATTCTGTGAGGAAATCGAGCAGGTTGTTTTGCTGCTTGAGCGCGGAGAACTCGATAATTCATGCGTTCCGCAACTGCAGCAAGCGCTGGCAGATGTTAAACAGTACCTGATGCGACTAATGGCTGGCATGCCCAATGTGCCTTTGACGCTCTTGCCCGCCTTTCGGGCGCTGGCGCAATTGCGCAATAGTAGTGCTTCGGGGGCTGAGCTGTTTTTTCCCCAGTTGATTTTGGATTTGCCAGCAGGTTTACCAAGCAGCCCTTTGAATGCTCAGGATTTGGTCAAGCATATTCGTCAGCAGCGTACCCGTTACGAAAGTGGCTTGCTGCGCTGGTTGAAAGGGCAAAGTGAAGTCAGCGCAGTCATGGCTGCAGCCTTGGCGGATATTGCCAAGGCGCAGAGTTTGAGCGTTCCGCGTACGTTTTGGTGGACTGCCGCAGGGGTTGTGGATGGTTTGGGCAGCAATCGCACAGAGCTTGATCTTGAAATCAGGCAACTATTATTGCGCTTGAATTTGCAAATCCGTCGTTTGACGGATGGTTCAAGCAAAGTTGCGGAACGTCTGTTTCGCGATTTGCTCTATGTCTTGGCGCAGATGGATTCGGATAGCCCGCTGGCCAAAGGCTTGGCACAGCAGTTTGAACTGGCTCAGTTATTGCCAAAGCAGCAAGATCTTATCCTGCCTGAAACAATTGCAGCCCAGCAGGCCGCTCGTGCTTTGCGCGACGATGTGTTGCAGACCAAAGAGTTATGGTCACGAGTTGCCAGCGGTAGTGCAGAAAAGATTCCAGCGGTTCAGGCCAGTTTGAAGCAGCTGGCAGTAAAGTCAGCTCAATTGCATATTGTCGGTTTTGATTTGCTGTGGGATGCGCTGCTGCAAGCAGCCCAGTCTCCGAATGCCAGTGATGCTCTGGCATTGGAGATCGCAACTGGTTTATTGCTGGCCGAAAATGCCTTGCTGATTTTCCCTAGTCAGTCTGATGACTATCTGGAGCAGGTTAATGCACTAATTGCACGCTTGAATGATCCTGCTGCTAGCTTGGACTTGCCACAGCTGGATGAGGTGAGTCGCGAAGCCCAGGAAAGAATGTTGCTCGGGCAGTTGTCGCATGAAATCCGTAGCAACTTGCTAGGGGTGGAAGAAATTCTGGATGCCTATTTCCGGGATCTCACTCAAAGTGCGAGCTTGACCCAGATCGAACCGATGCTGCACCAGATTCAAGGTGCGTTGATGATGCTTGAGCGCCAGGCTGCGGTCGAGCTCTGTCAGGAATGTCTGCTGCGGATTGGCAATTACATTCAATCAGCCGAAGCGCCTGAGCAGTCACAATTGGAAGACCTTGCAGAAGCATTATCGGCACTAGGTTTTTATGTTGATGACATGGCTCAGCAGCGTGAAACGCAAGACCAACTGTTGCCTGCTTTATCGCGTTTGAGAGGGGCTAGCCTTCCTGAGGTTGTGGTTCAATTGCCTGCCGCCCCAGAAGCAGCTTCTGCGCTGGAGATGGAGTCCGAAGCGCCTGCCGTTGTAATCGAAGACAAACAGCTGTCTGTGTCGATTGAAGACGATCCAGTTAACAAACCATTGCCTGTGTCTGAGGCGGCAATGGATGCCGAGCTGCTGGAAATTTATCTTGAAGAAGCCGTTGAGGTCTTGGCGGCAATTGCTGCCAATGTTGAGGTGTTAGCGCTCGACCCGCAGAATAACGAAGCAATCACCATTATTCGTCGCAGCTTCCACACCTTGAAAGGTAGTGGCCGCATGGTGGGTTTGTTCCAGCTGGGTGAGGTTGCATGGGTTATCGAGCAGGTCATGAACAAGTGGCTGCAGCTCGAAAAGCCGGTTTCAAAACGACTGCTTAGTCTGCTACAGCAAACCCATACCGCTTTTGTGCATTGGATTGAACAGCTGCAACAGAATGGTCAGGTTATTGTTGAGTCCAGCGCCATTGAAGCTGAGGCGAATGCCTTGCGCCAAGACGCAGATCAGAATCCTGAAGTGGATGAGTCTACTGCCGATGCGCCACTTGAATTAAGCCTTGATGACGAGGCGAAAGAAGAAGCCAGCCTGGATATTGGTGGTGTTAGCGTTTCACCGATCTTATTCAGTATTTTCTGCGAAGAGGCACAAAAGCATATTCAGTCCATGCAGCATGGTGTTGCGGTATTGGCTGAAACCAGACAAGTTGAGCCGCAGTTTATTCTTGCTGCTCATACTTTGGGCGGGATTGCATCAACGGCAGGATTTCTGCCGCAGGGCGAGCTTGCCTATGCTGTAGAGCACGCTTTGCAGCAATTAGGTCAAGATGCAGTAGAGCAGGTTGGATTGTTTGCTGATGCAACTGATGCGCTAGATGGCATGCTCTCGAGTATTTTGCAGCAAGAGCCACCTGCAACAGCTCCTCATTTACTGGCGTTGTTTGCCCAAATTCAGAACCAGGAACCTACGCTAGAGCTTGCTGCCGAGCAGGAAGAATCTCGTCTGCCTGATGTCTTGCCTGAAACGCAGACCACTGCCGCAATTGGTGAGTTGGTACTCGATTTGCCAACAGAATCCGAAGAGCCAGAATGGACTGGTTTGCCCGAGTCTTTGGTATTAAGCGAAGAGTTGGCAGAACTTTCGCTGGACTTGGATCTGGGTGAGACAACACCATTGCAAGCAGAAGCAGAAGCAGAAGCAGAAGCAGAAGCAGAAGCAGAAGCAGAAGCAGAAGCAGAAGCAGAAGCAGAAGCAGAAGCAGAAGCAGAAGCAGAAGCAGAAGCAGAAGCAGAAGCAGAAGCAGAAGCAGAAGCAGAAGCAGAAGCAGAAGCAGAAGCAGAAGCAGAAGCAGAAGCAGAAGCAGAAGCAGAAGCAGAAGCAGAAGCAGAAGCAGAAGCAGAAGCAGAAGCAGAAGCAGAAGCAGAAGCAGAAGCAGAAGCAGAAGCAGAAGCAGAAGCAGAAGCAGTACTTTCCGCATTGATCATGCCGGAAGCTCTGGTAGATGTAGCTCCTCATGATGCTTCGCCTGTGGCGCAATTGTTTGCACCTGTGGACGAACCTCGTCCTGTGAATGCACTTGAACTTGATGCCGCGCTTAACGACGATATTGATGAGCAGTTATTGCCGATTTTTATCGAAGAATCGGAAGAGCTCCTGCCTTTGATCGGCGAGGATATTCGCAATCTGGCGCAAGGCGACGATGCTGAGCTGATTTTCAAACGACTCAAACGAACTCTTCATACGCTCAAAGGCAGTGCCCGCATGAGCGGCGCAATGCGTATGGGTGAAGCTGCGCACATTATGGAGTCGCGTCTGATCGACAGCCAGGCGAGCGATCCTACGCTGGTTGCCCGCCTTGAGGCTGACTACGATATTGTGCTGGCACTCTTTGCCGAGCTCGCTAAACCGGCGATTGCTGCACCGGAAAAAGCCGAAGTCGAGCAAGCCCAGGTTTCGCCGGTGATGCCTAAACTGTTGGCTGCAGCCGATCCTGATAATAAAACAGTGATTCGTGTTAAATCCGAATTGATTGATCAATTGGTCAATCAGGCCGGTGAGGTTGCTATTTCCCGCACCCGAATCGAGTCTGAGATGATTGCTTTCAAATCATCACTGATCGACTTGACTGAAAACGTAGCGCGTTTGCGGGCCCAGTTACGTGAGCTGGAAATTCAGGCCGAATCACAGATGCAAGCGCGTGAAAAAGAAGTGCAGGACATGCATCGGGAGTTTGACCCGTTGGAGTTTGACCGTTTTAGCCGTCTGCAGGAAGTGACGCGCTTTATGGCCGAGTCGGTGAATGACGTGGCGACGGTGCAGCAGCATTTATTGAAAAATCTCGATGAATCATCTGCTGCGCTACTGGCTCAGTCGCGGATGACCAAAGAGCTGCAACAAAGCCTGATGCGCGTACGGATGGTACCGTTTTCCAGTGTCTCCGAGCGCTTGTACCGTTTGACCCGGCAAGCTGGCAAGGAAGTCGGTAAAAAAGTCAATCTGGAGTTGAAAGGTGGCCGGGTTGAAATTGACCGTGGCGTACTCGATAAAATGATTTCGCCATTTGAGCACATGCTGCGTAATGCAATCGACCATGGTCTTGAGACCAGCGAAGAGCGTGTTGCCAATGGTAAATCGGAGTTTGGCGAGATCCAGATTGAGGTCCGGCAGGAAGGCAATGAGCTGGTCTTGTTGCTCAAGGATGATGGACGTGGTCTGGATATTACCCGCATCCGCCAGAAAGCCTTGGAAAAAGGCCTTATCGCAGCGGGACAAACCATGTCTGACGCCGATGTATGCCAGCTGATTTTCGAGCCCGGTTTTTCTACGGCCTCGACGGTGACTCAGTTGTCGGGTCGTGGTATCGGCATGGATGTGGTCAAGAATGAAGTCAGCAATCTAGGCGGTAAAATCGATGTTTCCACTGTGGCTGGCCAGGGAACAAGCTTCACGATCCATCTGCCGCTCACACTGGCTGTTGCACAGGTCTTGCTGGTTAAGGGTGGCGACCGGTTGATTGCCATTCCATCGGTGATGGTGGAGCAAGTTCAGGAGCTCAAGCAGGAAGCCCTGGCTGACCTCTACAAAAATCAGGCGCAGGAATGGATGGGGCAGCGTTATCGCTTTGCCTACTTGCCGCGTTTGCTCGGCGATATTGACGCTGTTCCTGAGCAAAAGCGCTATTCCACTGTGGTGTTGTTGCGCTCTGGAGCCGAGCGTATTGCCTTGCATCTGGATCAGCTGGTTAAAAACCAGGAGGTCGTGGTCAAACCGATTGGTCCGCAGCTGGCGCGTATTCCCGGTGTGGTTGGCGCCACCGTGCTCGGTACTGGCGAGATCATTCTGATTATGAATCCGCTGGCCTTGCTGGCACAGTCAACGCAGATTGCCAGCTCGGTGCAGCAACATGCCAATATGGCTGATGCACAAGCATCGCAACCGACTATGCCGGAACAACTGGCGACTGCACCTGTGGTGATGGTTGTTGATGACTCGCTCACGGTGCGCAAAATCACGGGTCGCTTGTTGGCACGTGAAGGCTTTCAGGTGGTAACGGCCAAAGATGGTGTCGATGCCTTGCAGCAATTGCACGATGTGAAACCGGCCGTGATGTTGGTCGATATCGAAATGCCGCGTATGGATGGGTTTGAACTAACCCGGAATGTACGGGTTGCTGATGACACGCGCCATATCCCTATCATTATGATTACGTCGCGTACAGCGGATAAGCACAAGAAATATGCGTTTGATCTGGGTGTGAATGCCTATCTGGGCAAGCCATATCAGGAAGATGAATTATTGGGCATGATTCGCCAGTTCATCGCTGAAGGTGTGCCTGTATAGATTGGATGGTTGGCGATAAAAGCTAAAACCCTGCGCGAGCAGGGTTTTAGCTTTTACGCTTAATCAACGCTATAGTGAAAGACTGGGGTGGATGGCTGGTTTAACTATGCCTGTAGTGAATTTACCGATAACCGACGATCTGCAGCGCAAGCTGGACGAACTACTGGCCGAAGGCGTTGCCTGGTTTGTGCCAGATTGCGCGCGTACGGTTGAATTGATGGCCGATGCAATTCGCTTGGCTCAGCAACTGCAGATTCTGGACAAGGAAGCACAGGCGCAACTACTGCTGGCTCGTAGCCACTGGGCCTTGGGCAATTTGGCCGATGGCCATGCTGCCATCGCCCGTTTGCTGGTGCTGGACGCCAAAATCAAATCCCCTCGCCTATCTGCAGAGCTTGAGCTTACCCGCGGGCGGTTGTATTTCTCCGGTAGTGAATATGGTGCTGCGCTGAAAAGCTGGATCAGTTGCCTAAGAAAATCATTAAGTATTCAGGCGGTTGATCTGTATATCGAGGCCTGCCTGGGGGTTGGCAATGTCTATTTTGCACATCAGCAAGCGGGTGATGCCCTGCGCTGGCATGAAATAGCACTCGAATTTGCTTTGCAGGTCAATGATCAGGATTTGCTCACCGAAAGCTATTTGCATACTGTCGCAGACATGAATGCGCTGGGGCATTATGAGCTGGTGCTGGCGCTCTCGCACAAAGGGGAAGCCGCTTTTCTTAATACCCGGCACCCAGCCTGGTTGGCGGATTGGTATAGCTATCGCGGCGAAGCCTATCTGGCTTTGAATCAGCTCGACGCAGCCAAGGATTGGCTATACAAGGCTTGGGAAATTAACCGGCAAACCAGCTATTTGTGGAGCCAGTCGCTTAATTTACTCAATCTGGGCAAGGTGTGTGTTGCTTTGCAGGATTACCCCCAAGCGGCCGAGTTTCTTGAGCTGGCGCGGCACAAAATTGCCTCAATTGGCGCATTAACCTTGATGCTCCGGGTTTATTCGCAGTTGTCCGAATTAGGGCAGTTGATGGGTGATCATGAAATGGCCTGGAAAAACCGGCGGAAATTTCATGAGCTGGCCATTCAGAATGCACAGCAATTAGCCAAAGACAAGCTCAATACCGCGCTGGAGCGTCGTATCCGCGAACTCGATACCCAGTTGATGGTTTTGCAAACCCGGCAGGAAAATGTCATGTTGCGCCAGCAAAGCAGTGCCGATTCGGAATTGCTGCAAACCTTGCGTAATGCCTCCCTGCAAGATCCGCTGACCGGCATTGGCAATCGTCGGCAGCTTGATCAGGAAATGCCGGTGCTCTTTCAGCGTTGCCGCGAAGAACAGCGTGCCTTGTCGGTGTTGATGCTTGATCTGGATCATTTCAAAGTCGTGAATGACACGTTTGGACACGCGGTGGGTGACGAGGTGATCCGGGTTGCGGCGACCATTTTGCTGCAAACCTGTCGCGGCGGTGATTTGCTCGCCCGTTTCGGTGGCGAAGAATTTATCCTGCTTTTGCCCGGTGCGGCTGCCAGTGTGGCGGTCGAGGTTGCCGAGCGAATTCGAGCCCGGCTGCAAAGTTATAGCTGGAGCGATATACACCCGCAGCTGCAGGCCACCTGCAGTATTGGTGTGGCCGAGCTGTGTGGCGAGATCGATTGCAATGAATTGCTCCAGCACGCCGATCAGGCGCTGTACCGCGCCAAGCGGGATGGCCGAAACCGTGTGGAGTCTTATGTATGAGCCCGGACGAATTTGACCTTGCGCTGCCCGAACTAAAGCAGACCATGCTGCAGGAGAAAAAGCCGGAGCTGATGACGCAAGCCATCGAGCAAGCTAGGCGTATGGCTTATCCGCAGGGCCAGGCTGTCGCTTTGCTCTATCGTGGCGAATATCTGATTGATCTTGGCGAGCAGCCCGTTGCTGCCCTGAAAGACTTTCGCGAAGCCGGGCTGATTGCCCGCCAGCTGCGCAACTGGAGCCTTCTGGCACAAACGCTGCACTGGCAGGCGCAAAGCCAGCTGCTACGTGGTGAATACATGCGCGCGCTCGATGTCTGGCTGCAGGCTTTGCAGACCGCTATCGAGGCTGAGGACAGCCGTGCTTTTATCCGTGGCTATTCCGGTGTGGCGCAGGTGTGTCTAGTATTTAACCAGCTCGATATTTCACTTGAATATCAGCGCCGCGCACTGGCGTTGGCCAGTAGTATTGATGATATCGCATTGAATATTGATTGCCTGCTGGCGCTGATAGCCACGTGCTACCGGCGCCAGCAGTACGATGAAATGCACACCCTGCTCTCGCGCCTGCAGCAAAAACTCCAGCTCCGACCGCATCTGGAAACCCAGGCCGAATTTCACATCTACACCGGGCTGATTTATCTGGATCAGGATCAGCTTGAGCTGGCCAACGAGCAACTGCAGCTGGCCCGGGTGCTGGCCGAACAATGGGGGGGCTTGTGGTGTCGCTCGTATGTGGCGCTGATTCTGGGGCGGATTTACTTAAAACAGCAAAAATTGCTCGAGGCGCGCGCAGCGCTGGAATTATGCCTACAGCTGGGCGAGCAGATTCGTGGCTTTGCCATGGGGCAGCAAGCCCATCAGCTACTTGAGACTTTATGTGCCCAGCAAGGCGATTACGAAGGCGCGCTGGTGCATCTGGAATATGCTCACGCCCAGCAGCTGGATTTATTCCAGCGTCAGGCCGAGCGCAAATTGACCCGGGTATTTCAAAAGCCGCTTAGCCAGATTGAATTGTCATTGCGGCTGGAGTTAAGCCGCTTGCGTTACACCTGATTACTGATTGATTGAGAGCAAAATGGACAAAATCCGTAAAACCGAAACCGAGTGGCAATTGCAGCTGAGCCACGAAGCCTTTCGCGTGACCCGTCAGGCCGGAACCGAGCGCCCTTTTTCGGGCGAGCTGTATCGGGTGACGGCGGCTGGCGAATATCACTGCATCTGCTGCGATAGCCTGCTATTCAAATCGGGGACGAAGTTTGATGCGGGTTGCGGCTGGCCGAGCTTCTGGCAGGAAGCCGAGCCGGGCAGTATCGAGCGTCACCGCGATTTAAGCCACGGCATGATCCGTGAAGAAGTCCGCTGCGCGCGCTGCGATGCTCATCTGGGCCATGTTTTTCCCGATGGCCCCGAGCCCACGGGCGAGCGTTACTGCATTAATTCGGTGGCATTGCAGTTTTATCCGGAGTGATGGGTATTGCCCTGTAGGTCTTGTTTAGTAAGCTCTGCGTGGCAATACCCACTCACTCGTAATCCGGAATGCCGTGCGCACTAAGAATATAATCGAACTGGCTAAAATCGGTGTCCTGTGCCAAAAAGGGCTGCAGCGCTTCCAGCCGGGTTTCGTCGAGTAAGTAGGAAAGTTTCATGTCCGGGTCGGGCTTGTCCTGCTCGGCGGCGAACAGGCTAAATAGAAAATCCACTGGCAGCTCGTCGCTCAGTGGCAGTGTGCCGACAAAGCCACCCTCCATGCCTTTTTCCCAGACTTCCAATACGCGGATAATTTTCATGGTGCAAACCCGGCCAAGATAAAAAGGCGATTATCGCCACTGTGCCGTGCGACGTCCAGCTGTGCTCACCGCGGGCTTCAACGACTGGCTTCAAACTATCGCTTCAAAGACTGGCGGTGATGGCCAGCAGCAGGAGCAGGGCACTTTCGCTGATTTCAATCCCCGCTCCTAGGCAGTCACCCGTGATGCCGCCCAGTTTGTGCTTGAGCCAGTAGCGATAAGCCACGATCACCAGCAGGGCTGCGCACAGCCACGGGCTAAGCCAGGCGGAGAGCGCAAACAGCGCCAGCCACCAAAACCAGCCCAAATAAGGTGTTTTTTGCCAGCCAAATTGCTCGGCCATGCCGGGGGCGAGCGGTGCCAGCGTTTGCCAGCAATACACGCCGCTGCGTGCCCAAGCCGGAGCGAGTAGCAGCGCCACCCATTGCTGCTCGCGTATGCAGATCATCAGCACGATCAGTTTGAGCGCCAACTGCATAATCAGGCTCAAGACGCCAAAGCTGCCCAGATGCGGGTCTTTCAATACCGCCAGAAAACGCTCGGGGTCGCGATGCGCGGCACCAAGCCCGTCGGATAAATCAGCCAGTCCATCCAGATGCAAGCCGCCCGTGACCCACACCCAGACCAGCAGTGCCACAATCGCCGCCAGCCAAGGCTCGTGGGCAAGGGTATAGGCAGGGATCAGCAGCAGTGCGCCGATCAGGGTCCCTACCGCTGGAAACCAGCCTACCGACTGCGCCAATAAGCGCGGCTCAAATTGCTTGATTTGCGGGGTTGGTAAGCGGGTCAGAAATTGAATGGCCAGTACCGGAAGGCGCCAATCGAACAGTGTACGCATCAGTCGGCTGCCAGCGTATTGGATAGCTCAAGCAGCATGGGTGGGTAGTGCTCATCCCACCATAGCGTGACCGCGCCTGCAGTGGCGAGCCAGAATTGCTGATGGCGCTCGGGCGGCAAATTAAACACCGCCAGCAAAATCGCCTTGATCGTGCCCTGATGCGCAATCAGTACACGATGCTCGGCCTCGCCCTGGGCAAACCAGCCATCCAGTGCCGCCAGCACGCGCTGCTGGAAATCATCCCAGCCTTCGCCATTGGGTAAAGGATGTTGACGTGGATTGCTCTGCCAGCTATCCCAATGGGTATGGTCATCTGGGCTCCATTCTGCCTTGGCTTTGCCGTCAATACACCCCAGGTGTATTTCCTGAAAGCCATGATCGAGGTGCAGCGGCACTTGCAGTTGCTGTGCGCAATCGAGGGCAAAATCGGCGCAGCGCGCCAAGGTCGAGCTGGCAATGGCATCAACGGGTTGCGCCGAGAGCATTTGCCAGCGGGTTTGCAGTTGAGCACGGCCTAGCTTGGAGAGGGGCGGGTTGCTCTGGCCAAAAATGGCCTCGTTGGCGCCCTCGGCTTCGCCGTGGCGGATCAGTGTCAAGCGGCAGGCCATTGTTACACCATCTTGGCCGCAGCAACGCCCGCTTCGGCAAATGTGGCCATTTCAGCGTGCAAGGCCAGTGCGCTTTGCAGTAGTGGCACGCACAAGGCTGCACCGCTGGCTTCGCCCAGACGCAAGCCCAGATCGAGCATGGCTTGCAATTGCAGGGCATCGAGCGCCAGCTTGTGGCCTTGCTCTTGCGAAACATGGCTGGCCAGCAGCCAGTCGCCAACGGCCGGATTGTCCTTCACTGCCACCAGCGCGGCTGCTGTGGTGATAAAACCATCGAGCAAGACTGGCACGCCTGCTTCGGCCGCGCCCGCGTAGAAGCCGGCCAGCGCGGCAATTTCAAAGCCGCCCACTTCGCGCAGCCAGTCCATCGCGCTATGCGCACCTGCGGCACAGGCCCGGGCCAGCGCATCTTTGACCACCTGGATTTTTAATTCATGGGCCAGGGTATCAATCCCTGTGCCTCTGCCTACAATCTCTTCAGGGCTATACCCCGTTAAGGCGCAAATTAGCGCGGCTGCGGCCGTGGTATTGGCAATGCCCATTTCACCACCAATCAGCAGGTTTTTACCGGCCTTGGCCGCTTCAATGGCTGCGCCATAACCCACTTGCCAGGCTTTGGTGCAGTCGGCCGCGCTCATGGCCGGGCTATGGCGCAGATTGGCAGTGCCTTTGGCAATCGGAGTGCGGAACAAGCGGGCATTACTTTGTGCTGGCATCGGGTATTCGGTGGCGACGCCCACGTCGATGACCGAGAGCGAAATCTGATGCTGGCGCGCCAGCACATTGATTGCTGCGCCACCGTTCATGAAATTGATCACCATCTGGGCGGTGACTTCGGCTGGAAACGCCGAAACGCCTTCGGCGGCAACGCCGTGATCGGCAGCAAAAATCGCCAGCTTGGGGTTCAGCCTGCTTGGTAGCGGGCTGGGCAGGCGTGCGGCAAACCAGATGGCTAGCTCTTCGAGCCGGCCCAGGCTACCTGCAGGTTTGGTGAGTTGTTGCTGGCGCTCGCGTGCGGCATCGGCCAGAGATTGCTGTATTTGGGTCATGGTAGGCTGCTAGTCGGCAAAAAACGAATGGCCTGACTTTAGCCGTATGGCGGGGCTTGGGCAAATGGATTTTTTACGTCGGGCTTGCGAGCTCGGCTTCAACTTGATACAGGTGGACATGGTCGATTCCGGCTTTCATCGCGGTCTGCAGTGCCGTATCGGCAGCCAGTAGCAGGTCTTCAATTGTTTCGGTTTCTTCATGCAGCGTGGCAATACCGATGGTGACCGAGATATTCAGCTGCTGCTGATCGGGCAGCATGACGGCGCTTTGTTTCACCTTGTTGCGTAGCCGCTCGGCAACAACACATGCGCCATGCTCATCGGTATTGGGCAGAATCAGCACTATTTCTTCACCAGAAAAACGTCCGGCCAGATCAAAGTCGCGGATCGACTCATTGGCCGCGCGTGCCACATGCTGCAAGGCCAGATCGCCCGCCTGATGACCGTGCTGATGATTGATTTTGGCGCAGTAATCCAGATCTACAATCATGGCCGATACTTTGCTATTGCTGCGCTGAGCGCGGTTGATTTCACTTTCGGCCAGCGCCATCAGGTGATGGCGATGATAGAGGCCGGTCAGCCTGTCGTTCAGGCCGCTATTGAGCAAATCCTGCCGCAATTGCCGGATGATGTGCCACTGCCAGGCAATCACCATCAATAATGCCATACCGAGAATAATCCACATGGGCCGCACCCGTCCTGAGTTTACCTTCTATCGTAGCAGGGCATTTGAAATCTGCAGTTTTGTGCGCGTATCAGCTGTGGCCGATGCAAGGCGCAAGCGCTGCCGCCAAGCGTGATAAAGCATCAGCCAGCGACCAGCCAGCCTGTTAGAATATGCGGATGAAAAGTAAACCGACCGTACAGAAAATCCTGATTGTCCGCATGTCATCGATGGGCGATGTGATCCATCAATGGCCTGCGGTAACTGATCTGGCGCGCGCCTATCCCGAAGGGGTGATCGACTGGGTGGTGGAAGAAGGTTTTGCCGAGCTGCCCCGCTTGCATCCGGCCATCCGGCGGGTGATTCCGGTGGCCTTGCGTCGCTGGCGCAAATCGTTGCTGGCCACGCAGACGCATCGCGAATGGCAGGCGTTTAAAACCGAGTTGCTGGCTTGCCGTTATGATCTGGTGCTTGATGCGCAAGGGCTGATCAAAAGTGCGGCCATTGCCAAAATGGCGTGCGGCCCGGTGGCCGGGTTTGATCGTCACTCGATTCGCGAACCGCTAGCCAGTCTGGCCTATTGCCGCACCTATCCGGTGAGCAAGGCGCTGCACGCCATCGAGCGTAACCGCCAGCTGAGCGCCGCAGCGCTGGGCTACCGTGCCGAAGGCGAAATTGATTATGGGCTACGGATGAGCGATCAGATGGCCGATCAAGTCGCGAATCGGCCAGCACTGAGCTGGCTGCCCGATTCGCCGTATGTCGTCTGCCTGACGGCCACCAGCCGCGCCGACAAGGAATGGCCGGAGGCGCACTGGATTGTACTGGGGCAAAAATTGCTGGCACGCGGCATTCGCCCGGTGTTTCCATGGGGCAGCACGGCTGAGCGCGAACGTGCCGAGCGGCTGTCCGCCGCATTGCCTGCGGCGATTGTCGCTCCCCGCCTGAGTTTAACCGATGCCGCCATCTTGCTGGCGGGTAGCACGATGGTGGTGGGCGTTGATACCGGGCTGGTGCATCTGGCTGCAGCTGTGGCCGTGCCAACCATCGCGATTTTTTGCGCTTCAGATCCAGCCTTGACTGGCATCCGGGCGAGCAGCTACGCGGTCAACCTAGGGCAACGTGGGGCTGCGCCCGGCGTTGAGGCGGTGTGGGATGCCATGCTGGCTGGCTGGCCGGCCGGATCAAACACACCATGAGCGCCTGGCTGGCACGCGCCTGCTACCGCGTCCTGCTGTGGCTGGCTTTTCCGCTGGTCTGGCTGTATCTGCTAAAACGCAGCCGCAAGCAGCCTGAATACCGGCATTACTGGGGTGAACGCTTGGGGTATTACTCGCTAGAGCAATCCGAAAAAGACTTACAGGGCGATACCCGTCCTGTCTGGTTGCATGCGGTTTCGGTTGGCGAAATGCGCGCAGCGCAAAGCATTGTGCTGGCCTTGCATCAGCAATACCCGCGACGCCCCTTGTTGCTAACCTGCATGACGCCCACCGGGCGTGCCACCGCGCAGGATTTATTTGGCCCCGCGTCAGGTATTGATGCCCGCGTGGTGTTTCTGCCCTACGACTATCCTGTCGCTATCCGGCGTTTTTTGCGCACGTTCAAGCCCTGCTTGGGCTTGATTATCGACACCGAAATCTGGCCGCATTGCATCGCCGAATGCCAGCAAGCGAGGGTGCCACTGGTGCTGGCCAATGCGCGCCTATCGCAAAAATCGCTCAATGGCTATTTGAAACTGGCACCGCTGTTTCGCTGGGCTCTGCCCAAGCTGGCTGGTGTTTACGCCCAAACCCGCGCAGATGCTGAACGTTTAACGCAATTGGGCGCACAGCACGTGCAGGTGATGGGGAATGTTAAATTTGACAACCAGCTTGACCCATTATTGATCGAGCGTGGGCAAGGCTGGAAAGGTGCATTGGCGCGCAAAACCATCCTCTTGGCCTCCAGTCGCGATGGCGAAGAAGCGCTGGTGCTGCAGGCTTTGCAAGATCGGCTGTCAGACACGCTGCTGATGATCGTACCGCGTCACCCGCAGCGCTTTGATGCCGTGGCGGCGCTAATCGAGTCAATGGGCTTGAGCTATGTGCGCCGAAGCCAGTGGCAGGGTGAAGCCATTACAGCGTCAGTGCTGCTGGGCGACACTATGGGCGAAATGGCCGCGTGGTATAGCGCCGCCGATGTCACCATGATGGGCGGCTCTTTGCTCAAATATGGTAGCCAGAATCTGATCGAAGCCGCTGCTTGCGGCTGCCCGGTGCTGATCGGCCCATCGACTTTCAATTTTGCACAGGCCTCGCTCGAAGCCATCGCCGCCGGGGCGGCCTGGCAAGGCGATGATGCCAGCGCGGTGTGCCGCGAAGCCCTAGCGGTGCTGGCTGATCCAGCGCGGCGCAGCGCAATGGGGCAGGCTGGGGTGGCCTTCAGTCAGGCGCATCGCGGCGCTACAGCAACGCTGCTGCGGCATGTGCAAGTCTGGCTTGCTCAGGCCACCTAAAAGCGCTGGTTTTCTCCTGTGAAATTTCCCTTCTAAATTAATACGCTGACCTGAAAATATGGCTTCTTTGGAATTGCTCGCAAACTGGCGTTTGCGCCTGATTGATTTGGCAAACACGCAGGCGCAGAACGATGGTGCGCATGACCTAAATCATTTGCACCGTGTCTGGCAGAATGCACAGGTGCTGCTCAAAGAGCACGCTGAGGCGGATGTACTGATTGTGCTGGCGGCTTGCTATCTGCACGATCTGGTCAATCTGCCAAAGAACGATCCGCAGCGGCATCTGGCCTCGCGTCTGGCTGCTGCCAAGGCGTGCGAGTTGTTGCCGCCGCTAGGCTTTCCGGTCGATCAACTCCCTGCGCTGGTGCATGCGATCGAAGCCCATAGCTTTTCGGCGGGTATCACGGCACAGAGCATCGAAGCCCGAATCGTGCAGGATGCCGACCGGCTGGATGCCTTGGGTGCGGTAGGGCTAGCGCGGCTGTATTACACCGCAGGAAGGATGGGTAGCGCGCTGGCGCATCCGGATGATCCACAGGCGCTTGGGCGCGAGATGGATGATAAGGCCTACGCACTGGATCATATCGAAGTGAAGCTGGCGACATTGCCCGCCACTATGAGCACTGCGGCCGGCCGCAAATTGGGCGAGCAGCGCCTGCGTTGGCTGCGCGAGTTTCGCGATACCTTTATTGCCGAGTGGGGCGCTGCAGCCCCTGAATCAGTCTAGCGTAGCATCAGCTCTTACTGCGTCATTTTGGCTAGCACACCCAATACCTGCTTGAATCCGGCTTCGGCCTCCTGGCCGCACTCGGCAAATACCCTATCTAGTATTGCCCGCTGTGCGCCTGATAGTGCTTCTTCCAGCGCTATACCCTCATTAGTTAACGCCAGACATTTAACCCGCTTATCAATTTCCGATGGCGTGGCGCAAATGAGCCCGGCCTCCTGTAGCTGGCGCAGCGGTACATTCAGCGCCTGCTTGCTCACCCCCAGCTTGGCGAGCAACTGGTTAACCGATAGCCCCCCCTGACGGCCGACAAAATACAAGATCCGATGATGGACCCGGGCCAGCCCCCGCTGCGCCAGAATCGCGTCTGGCTGCGCGGTAAACCCTTTGTAGCCATAAAACAGCAGCTCCAGTGCGCAATTGAGTTCGTATTCGGTATGCGATGCACCGGGGTGATCAGTGGTAATGTCAACCATATTGACGTATTTCCTGTTTGCGTTAATATAGGTCTATATTATTGACCTATTTGGTGCCGTGATGTTTGCCCAACGTATTGATCGCTTGAAACCTTCACTGGTGCGGGAAATTTTAGCTGCTGCGCAAGCTCCCGGTGTAATTTCTTTTGCTGGTGGCCTGCCCGCAGCAGAAACCTTGTTCCAGCCCGATTTCTCACACAGCCGGATTCCTGATTCGATCTGGCAATATGGCCCCTCCGAGGGCGAGCCTGCTTTGCGCGAGCTGGTAGCCGCGCGTGCGCGGGCCATGGGCTTGCCGTGTCAGGCCTCGCAGGTGCTGATTCTGAATGGCTCGCAACAAGGGATTGATCTGGTGGCCAAGCTATGGATAGACGATGGCACCCCGGTGTTGTGTGAGTCGCCCACCTATCTGGCCGCTTTGCAGGCCTTCGAGCTGTTTGGCGCTCATTGCCAAGCGGCAGAGCAGAACGAGATAGGGCTCAAGCCGGAGGGCATTGCCGCCAGTGCAGCGCAATTTGCCTATTTAATCCCCACTTTCCAAAACCCGACTGGTGCTTGTTATGACGCGCAGCGTCGGCAGCAGCTGGCCGCGGCGCTGGATGCGCAGGGCATGCCAGTGTTTGAAGATGATCCGTATCGCGATCTGGCTTTCGATGGGGCTGCCCCCGCGCCGCTGGTCTCGCATCTGCAATCGGCGCAGTGGATTTATCAGGGCTCGTTTTCAAAAACGCTAGCACCCGGATTACGACTGGGCTATCTGATTGCCCACCCGGATCTGATTGTGCCGCTGACCCGACTCAAACAGGCCGCCGATCTGCATAGCAATCGCCTGAGTCAGCATATCGTGACCCAAGTTTTGCACAGCGGAGAGCTCGACGCGCATGTGGCTCGCATTTTGCCGGTTTACCGCCAGAAACGCGATGCGATGGATCAGATGCTGAGGCACTATCTGGGCGATAAAGCCAGCTGGCAGCAACCGGCGGGCGGCTTGTTTTTCTGGTTGACGCTGAATCAACACTGCGACACGCTGGCACTGATGCAGCGGGCGCTGGCGCAAGGGCTGGCAATCATGCCGGGTACGCCGTTTTACCCGGCCGGATCGGCGCAGCGCTGTACGCTGCGGCTGAATTTCAGCCACAGCACGCTGGCGCAAATTGAGGATGGAGTACGGCGGCTGGCCAGTTTGCTTGAATCGGCCTAGGCAGGTTTTGACTGGGTTAAGGTTTACTGATTTTTGAAAATCGCCTCGATCGCCTGCTCGCCGTTATAGGCTGCGCCGCGGTGGCCGGAGCGGCGCAGGGCGTTGGCCCATTCTTCCACGATTGGTTTAAGCTCTTCACTTGAACGGACGCTGCTGAGCATGATGGCGAGCTTGTCTTCCCAGTTTTGCCCCAGAAATTCGTGCGTGACCGACAAAATCACTTTGCGGGCTTCATTCAACTGAAAGCTATTATTGCGCGGCGGTGGCGGGGCGATGGTGGTGGGGCCGGAAAACTGGATTTGCTCCAGCACTTGCTGCTGGTGATTGCTGCGGCTGATAAACCCGGCGTCGAGTAGCTTTTTCAGGTTGGCGAGCACTTCTTGTCCCGGCAGCATGGCCACCAGCATGGCCGAGCTGCGCTGACCATCGATCATAAACAAGAGTTGACGTTCTTTTTGCCCAATCGCGCCGCTGCGGGTTTGCAATTCCTGTACCCCTGCGCTGGTTTTGGTGTAAATGAGTTCGTCCATGTGAACCACCTTTTGCCTTGGCTAGTCGCTAATGTATAAGTGAATTCTGATGTAACTGCAATGGTTTGACTACATTGTGAGTAAAATCACACAGTGTTTTGTGCGCCGTTTGTCGTTTAAGTTGCTGATCGGTAATGGAAAAATGAATTGGCTGCTGCTGCGCGCTGGGCTGTTTACGCCGTTTTCTGGGATGTTCAGAATGATCCCAAAGGGGTATATGCCTCAAGGCTAAATAAATAAAAACTCAGCAAGCGATACGGGTAGGGGTATCAGCGACGAGATTGTAGAATATGCAGACTCAGGCCCAGCATGATCAGCGCTGTGCCTGCCAGCTCGTGCCATTGCACGGTTTCGTGATTGAGCCAGTGTCCCAGCCACAAAGAGCTGGCGGGGGTGATGAGCGAAATCAGTGCAACGCTGATCGGGCGACATTCGCGAATCAGCCAGTAGTACAGGCTAAATGCCAGCACCGAGCCAATGCTGGCCAGATAAATCAGCGCGCCCAGCGCCCGCCCCGGCAGCGCCGCTGGCAAAGGTGCGCTGGCGATGAGCCAGAAAGCCGTGCTCAGGCCTGCGCAGACCAGCAGCGCGCCGGCGTTGACGCTGAGTGCCGATTGCGTGCTGGCATACCGTTTGAGCAACACCGCCGCGCCCGATTGCAAAGTCATGCCCAGCAATAAGACCGCCATGCCGGGCAGGCCAGCCGGGCTTAGATTGAGGTGCTGGCTGAAAATAATCGCCAGCCCGCTCAGGCTGAGCAGGATCGCCAGCCATTCGGCACGGCGTAGCGGGCTATCTAGCCAGCGGGCGGCAAATAAGCCGGTGGCCAGCGGGGCCAGACCATACAGTACGGCGATCAGGCCGGAGGCGACAAACTGCGCAGCCCAGAATGAGCACAGCATCGACAGCGCGGTGGCGATGCCGGCAATCGCGTAAGCGCGGCAATGCTCACGATCCAGCGGCAAGCTCTGCTTGCGCCAAAGCAGCAACAATAGCCCCAGCACAGCTGCCAGATCAAAGCGCACCATGAGCGCCAAGGTAAAGGGGATGCCGCTCACCCCCCATTTAATCGCCAGTGCCGTGGTCGACCAGATGACAATCAGCAGGGCGTAGCCACTGGCCAGGCTGGATTTCATCGTTTGCGCATCAGGCGTTTGAGCTCGCGCAGCGGATCGGTTTTGGGCGGCAAATCGCTGATTGAAAAGATGCGTTTGATCTGCCGGTTTTGCCAGCTGAAGACATCCATCGTCAGATAGCCACCGCTGCCCGCGCTGCGGCTGACCACCACGACTTCACCGTTGCCATCGCCGTCGGCATCGGTATTGAGCACGCGCTCTATGCTGCCGTCGCGCGGATAGATTTGTCCGGCAATAAAATCATCCAGCGGAAAATCGGGATTGCTGCCACCGTACAGCCGGATGCTGTAGCTGCCGATGCTCCGCGGCTCGTTATCGCCCTCGGCCACCTGGATAACGCTGCGATTATCAGGCAGCGGCAGTTGCTGCACAAGGCGCGTTTCCAGCGCCATGCAATGCAAGGGGAGGCAGAGCAGAAGCAGAGGGGCTTTTTGAACTATCTGTACTATTTGTGCTATTTGCATAGGGCGCTCAGAGTAAGGGGTGAGGCGTTGATGGCAAGGCAGCCGCTATGCCCGGTGGCGATCAGCGCAATCCATGCGGTCAGCGCCAGCAGCTCGCCTGCGGTTTCAAGATAATCATTGGGCGCGGTGGCGGCGGCAGTGGGCGCAGGCAGAAAACGGCGGCTCAGTTGGGCTATCGACTGCTGATACGCCGCCGGGCTGCCATCGCAGGCAAGGCGAACGGCATCGGCAGGCTGACTGGTTTCCAGCGCTGCCTGCGTCAAGCTGCCGCTATGCGCCGTGATATGGCGGTTTAGCTCGGTCAATGCATGCTGGCACTCGCTGCTTATGGTTTCAAGTGCGTAGCTTGATGGGCTTGCCAGCAGCAAAAGGGTCAGCAGGTATTTCATCCGGCCAGGCTCCAGAGCATTTTGCTGGCCAGCACAATCAGCAGGGCCGCAAAGCATTTTTTCAGCGTTGCCACCGGCAGGCGGTGTGCTGCTGCTGCGCCCAGCTTGGCCATTGGAAAACTGGCGAGCACAATGGCAAGTAGTGCAGGTATATAGACGTAGCCCAATGAGTACGCAGGTAAGCGAGCAATACCCATGCCACTGTAAATGTAGCCAGCGGCACCAGCCATGGCGATTGGAATACCGATGGCCGATGAAGTGCCAATGGCTGTTTTCATCGGTACATTGCAGGCGCCCATCATCGGCACCGACAGCGAGCCACCGCCGATGCCCACCCAGCTTGATACCAGCCCGATCACGCTGCCACTGCCCGCCAACCCCAGCGCTGCGGGTAGCTGGCGCGATGGCTTGGGTTTCAGGTCAAGCAGCATTTGCCCCGCGACCAGATAGGCAAAAATGATAAAAATCCACTGCAGCGTCGGCGTTGAAATCAGCGCGGCAATCTGCGCGCCAGCAAAGGTGCCCAGCACAATGCCCGGCGTAATCGAGCGCACAATATCCCAGCGTACCGCGCCCTTGGCGTGATGCGCACGCACGCTGGCAGCGCCGGTGAAAATGATCGTCGCCAGGCTGGTTCCCAGCGCCAGATGCTGCAGCAATTCGCTGGCAAACCCGGCCTGATGAAACACCAGCAGCAGCGCAGGCACAATCACCAGCCCGCCGCCGACGCCCAGCAGCCCGGCCAGAAATCCGGCGATCAGCCCGACGCCAAGGCAGGCCTGCAAAATGGTTATCATGCCAGCAGATCCTGAATGAACGTCCACTCAGCCTCGCTCACCGGCGTGATCGACAGGCGCGAGCCTTTTTGCAACACCAGCATATTCGCCAGCTCGGGGTATTGCCGCATTTCAGCTAAAGGTAGCAGCCGCGTTTGGCGCACAAAGCCCACATCCCGCTGCATCCAGCGCGGTTTTTCCGGGCTGGCTTTGGGGTCAAAATATGTGGATTCGGGGTCAAATTGCGTCGGATCAGGGTAGGGCTCGCTGATAATGCGGGCAAACCCGGCAATGCCCGGCTCGGCACACGATGAATGATAAAACAGCACGCCATCGCCCACCTGCTGGGTATCTCGCATAAAGTTGCGTGCCTGATAGTTTCTGACGCCATACCATCCCACTGTACCTCGCGAGGCCAGATCGGTGATGGCAACATCATCGGGCTCGGATTTCATCAGCCAATATTGCATTCGGTTTAGTCCGTAATTTCGATGCGGCAGCCATCGGGATCCAAAATAACACTTTCGTAATAGCCATCGCCGGTGCGGCGTGGCTCACTGGCAATGGTGTAGCCATCACTGCGCAGCCGCTCGGTGAGCGTATCCACCGCCTTGGCCGAGCCAGTGCTGATCGCCAGATGTGTCAGGCCGATCTGCTGCTGGCCGGGTGGCTGCGTGGGCAGCTCCAACGCCGTACTGTGCATAAGCTCCAGCTGGCTGCCATGGCCAAAATCTAAAAAGCACGAGCGAAAGCCTTTGGCCGGATTGTGGTAATTCGCCCCGGCGCTGGCGCCGAAGTAGTGGCAGTAAAAATGCTTGCTGCGTTCAAGGTCGCGGCTCCAGAGGCCCAGATGAGCAATGTGCATGGCAGGTCCTTGTACCGTGAAACAAACGTCTAATCTGCCCAGCCAGCCTGCCAAAGTCAAGGCCGCGATATAATCGGCGTAGACCAACGACTGCTGAACCGGTCATGACCCAGCCTGAATTATTGCAACTGATTTTTGATAGCCACCGCCGTCTGCTCGGCCGCGAGCTGGCTCCGTCCAATTTTTCGCCTGCACAGGCCGCCACTTGGCTGCAGCATGAAGCGCCATTTTGCGTGCTGGCGCACGAAGCCAGCGCTGATCCGCGCTTTATCTTTGCCAATGACACCGCCTTGCGTTGTTTTGAATATCAGGCCAGCGAGCTGATCGGCCTGCCTTCGCGGCTGTCTGCCGAAGCACCCAATCGCGAAGAGCGCCAGCAATTACTCGATGCGGTGAGCAAGCAGGGCTATGCCAGCGGCTATCGTGGCCTGCGGATTGCTAAATCCGGGCGGCGGTTCTGGATCAAGGATGTTACGGTCTGGAATCTGCTGGATGCCGCAGGCGTTTGCCATGGACAGGCGGCCGTGTATGCCGCCTGGGAAGACGCCTGATTGATGGGTCTAGCGCTGCAGCTGGGCTGCACCCAGTAATCTGGCCAGCTCGCCCGATTGCCGCATACGCTGCAAGCCCTGATTGAATTGCTGTAGTAGCCAGTCGCTTTGCGCTGTTTTCCGGCTTAGCATCAGGTGCATGTTTTCGCTATGGACTGGCTGCGGATCATGCCGTAGCTCGGTACGAGCGCGAGCGGGCAATGTGGTCGCGATCAGATGACGGCAGACAATCGCTTCGCAAGGAAAAGCATCAATGCGCTGGATATAGAGCTTGGCCAGATTCTGCGCATCACTGTTGGCCTGATCCACCGTAAAAAAACCTTGCTCCTGCAGGCTGCGCCAGCGTGCACCATAGTTATAACCATTGCTGATGCCCACCCGGGCATTGCGTAGCGAATCGGTTTGCCGCCATGAGCGTGCCTGCTGACGGTGGTAAAACAGCACGGTTTGGCTGCGATACACCGGCTGGCTAAGCAGAAAATCACGCTGGCGCTCCGGGTTGCTGCTCCACAGCAGCGTGCCATGATATTGCCCCTGTTTAGTCGCTTCGAGTGCACGCCGCCACGGCATAAATGCGTAGTTGACCGTAATGCCCTGATGGGCAAAAGCGCGGCTGACAATCTGGCTGCCATAGCCATGCCCCGGCAGTTTCTGCCCCAGAATCGGCGGCCATTCACCATTGGCCAGCGTAATTTGCAGCGCTGCAGCATGGGCGCTGAGTAACGCAAATATGATACTAACTGAAAGCTTTGTATAAGAATTTGGCATGGCACCACTGTAGAGTTTGCCGTTTGGCACGTCAATTCGGGGTATCCGTATGCGGCAGATTGGCGACGAGCTCTGCATTAGGCTGCTCGCCATCCCATCGTCTATGGAATTCGGCATTCGCCAACCGATATTGACCTAGGCCTATCTGGTCGTCACGGTGTAACTGGATACTGATATCTATCTAATCTAATCAAGAGTAAAGCCCGAATACTACAAAGGTTTGAATCCGAGCATTTAGCTCTGTCAGAAAGCCAATCAGCAGCCCATAGAAGGATATAAACACACCAAACGGTGTTTGTACTGCTGGTTTTTCATGTCGATTATTCTTTCAAAGCAACTATACAAGCTAGGTTAGGTTCGCGTACGTGGCTTTGCCATCCAGAGTGATATCGATGAAGGTATGCAAAACCACATGTGATTGTCGGGGCGTCTCGTGGCCGTCCATTCAAGTGAGTGTTTTTTCTTACACCTTGGATAAAGACACCCTTGGCGCTTTGAGTCGATACCCCGCAGCGCACAATTGCTGTGCGTACTGCATTAGGTGTGCGATATTTTTCCTTGTTTGAGCGATTCATCTGTCAAGGATGCTGTTTTTCTGATGAGCAATCGGGCTCTGTCTCCTGCAAATCAGCACTGGCAGCAATGACACAATTTCGACCAGCTTCTTTGGCTTGATACAGCGCCTGATCGGCCTGTTTGAGTGCCAAATCAAACGCTTTTCCTTTTACCTGAACGACCCCAATGCTGACTGTGCAGTGAATTTCTTGCCCATTCACACTGATCGCCTGCGCAGCAATCGCGGTGCGAATCCGCTCTGCGATAATCATTGCGCCATCTATTGTCGTTTGTGGCAGTGCGACAATAAATTCCTCTCCACCAAACCGGGCAGGCAAATCGCATTCGCGCAATATGCCGCGCAGGGTTTTCGCTACGGTGACTAGGACAGCATCCCCGGCATCGTGGCCGTAAACATCATTGACTCGTTTGAAATGATCCAGATCTAGCGCCAGCAGAGTAAGTGGCTGCATATAGCGTTTTGCCTGACTAGCGGTACCGCTTCTGCCCATTGATCAAAATGTCGACGATTGGGGAGCTGAGTTAATGGATCGTGTAATGAGTCGTGAGCTAAGCGATCACGTTGCATTTGATTGCGATGAAAAGAATTCAGTAGCAGCCATTGCATTAGCGCCATCAATGAAAGTGTCACCATACTGATCACGACCTGAATCCACCAGCCGAGCAAATACTCTTTGGGCTGAACAGACATAAGCAAGGTCCAGTGTCCCTGTTGCAGTGATTTAAAGGCGCCTAGTCTGCGCTGCCCATCGATTGGCGAATGATAATATTTTACCGCTTCACTAAATGGACTTGCTGTTGTCCCTTGGAGTGCGTATTTGTCGCCCAATGTCGCATTCATTCCTGCGCCGTACAAATAAAGTAGTGTTTTCTCGCTCGAGTTATAAATAACGAAGGCTTCGTGATCGCTGAGTGTTAAGCCATTTGCGACATTTTTTTGAAAAATCCGGTCCATCGTCCGGCTACTTAGCATGCCAACAATACTTCCCAGATATTCGCCTTGTGGGCCCTTTACTGACTGATGAAAAAGCAGGGCATCATTCGTGTTCTTTGCCTTGCGCCAGAAAACCAGTTGTTGTTCCGCGTTTTGTTGTTTCAAACCCTGAAAAATAGGGTGTTTTTCGAATGACATGCCGGACAGTATGTCAGCACTCAATACGCGATTTAATGGTATCAGGCTGGCGTGGCTGACTATTTTTCCTGTCTTATCAATAATAAATACCGCATCAAGCCAGTCTTTCTCCAATGCCCGCTGCAGACTAGGCTGATCAATGTGTCCTTGCCCATTCTTGGTCGCTAATAATTGCAGCTGTAAACCCATCAATTCATTGAATGATTGGTATTGGCTGGCTAACAAGACGGCGGTATTTTCCAGTGTTTTTGCGACATTGATCTCTAGTTGCTGGCGCGAGACGGCCAGATAAATAGCCACAGAAAAAACCTGAAGACCGATAAAAAGCATAAGTAAGAAACGCTTGAAACCCAGATTCCTGAATATGGATTTTTGATTTGGCAAAGTCATGGCATTTGATTCCATTGAGATAGTACGAGCTTGTTCGCAATTGGTGGCTTCTAGTGTCGCGGGCTTCTTGTTGACTCTTTCCGCCTTGGCAATCCAAGGGTTAAGATTGCAGCGGAAATCATGGCAATCTAAGGGGTTGAATCAAGGCAACAGCACCGTCGGTTTGAGTCTAGACCAGCACATTCAGGAAGGCATTTAAAGCTGACTGGCTAGCGGCCATATTTACCGACACATCTGGCATATATCTGGGTTCAATTCGTTTCTAATCGTCGAGTGTTCGCTGATACACACACGCAGCAGCACGCCGCCTAGCAATCAACACCCGCACCTAGCGCTAAACCCGTAAAATAGCGTTTTGCTTCGCAACGCTCACAGTCGGTTTTCCCATGTCCATTATTCTGTCTACGCTGAACGCCCGTTACACGCATGCTTCGCTAGGGCTGCGTTATTTGCTGGCCAATATGGGTGATTTGCAGCCGCAGACCGAGATTATGGAGTTCGTGATTGGCGGCAAAACCGCCGAGTTTGCCGAGCGGCTGTTGGCGAAAAAACCCAAAATCATCGGTTTTGGCGTGTATATCTGGAATGTCGAGGAAACCGCACGCCTCGTTGCCTTGCTCAAGCGCGTAGCGCCTGAAGTCAAAATTATCCTCGGCGGCCCTGAAGTCTCGTACGAAAGCGCTGAACAGGCGATTGTCAAAGAAGCCGATTTTGTCATCACCGGCTGGGGCGAAATCACGTTGCCTGATCTCTGCCGCCAGATTTTGAATGGCCCGCAGCCGCTAATGAAAATCCACGCTGGCGTGCAGGCCAAGCTCGCCGATTTGGCGTTGCCGTATCAGCTCTATACCGACGAGGACATCAAAAACCGCACGCTGTATGTCGAGGCATCGCGCGGCTGTCCGTTCAAATGCGAGTTTTGCCTTTCCGCATTGGATAAAACCGCGTGGCCATTCGAGCTGACGCGCTTTCTGGACGAGATGGAAACGCTGTATCAGCGCGGTGCGCGGCTGTTCAAGTTTGTTGACCGCACGTTTAATCTGAATATCAACACCAGTTTGCAGATTATGCAGTTTTTTCTCGACAAGATCGCAGCGCATCCTGACGACCCAGTGTTTGCGCACTTTGAAGTCGTTCCCGATCATTTGCCCGAAGCGCTGCGTGAAGGGATTATGAAATTCCCGCCCGGCGCACTGCAGTTTGAAATCGGCATTCAGAGCTTTAACCCTGAGGTTCAGACCTTGGTGAGCCGCAAGCAGAATAACGAAAAAGCGGCTGACAATATCCGCTGGCTGGTTGAGCACACGCAGGCGCATTTGCACGTCGATTTGATCGCAGGTCTGCCCGGTGAAACGGTGGAAAGTTTCGGTATCGGTTTCGATCAGCTCTACGCGCTGCGCCCGCACGAGATTCAGTTTGGCATTTTGAAGCGGCTGCGTGGTACGCCGATTATTCGCCATACCGAAGAATTTGCGATGAAGTATGACCCGTTCCCGCCGTATACGATTCTGGCCAATCGCGACATCGACTTTACAACGATGCAGCGGCTGGTGCGCTTCGCGCGCTATTGGGATCTGGTGGCGAACTCGGGGCGTTTTGCCAATACACTGCCAGTGCTGCTGGGTGATGCGCCATTCGCCAACTTTATGGCATTTGCGGATTGGTTGTATGCAAATACCGACGCCACTCACCGTATTGCTCTGGATCGCTTGGCCAAGCTGGTCTGCACATGGTTACAGGGGCAGGGTATGCCTTTGGATGAAGCGCAAGCTTTGCTCGAGAGCGATTACGCCGGCAAACAGCCCAAAGTGAACGATGAGAAGAAATCAGCCGCGCTGCAGCGGCAAGTGGTGCGTTTGGCGGCGTAGCACTGCTTCAACAATCTGCAAATAGATTCAAATAGTGCAGAAATCCCCCCTAGCCCCCCTTCGATGAAGGGGGGAACTTAAAGCGAATCAGCTTAAGTGAAAGGTATTACCCCTAGCCCCCTTTATTGAAGGGGGAGGCAAACCCCGTCGTTTTTTTGGAATAAGACCGTGGAATTACTGAATATTGATTGCCTGGGCAAACCCTTGCGACTGGAGGGCACAATGTCTGGTTGGCAGCGCTTGTTCTGGGATAACACGCTGGTGGCCGAGCAGACCGCCAGCGCGGCCAGTGTTGAAGGCGGCGCAGCCAGTGCGCTGCAATTTGTATTAACCAGCGATGCCGAGCAGCAGGTGTCGGTGCGGCTGGAAACACAACTGACTTGGCAGCCGTTTAGCCTGCGCTATCGCCTGCTGATTAACGAGCAAACCGCAGCCGAAGGTCAGCGCGATACGCATGATATCGAGCGTCAGGTACCGAGCGTGCAGCCAGTCAAACCCGCAGGTAAGCTCAATCTGCTGGGGCTGGGTGCGCTGGCGCTCAAATTACTCAAAAGCGCCAAGATGATCAAAGTCGCGCTGGCGGGTGCGAGCGTGGCGGCGTATTCGTGGCTGTTTTCGTTTGAATTTGCGCTCGCGTTGATCGCGTGTCTGGTGTTTCACGAATATGGCCATGTGCGCGCGATGAAATATTTTGGTATGAAAACCAAGGGCATTTTTCTGATTCCGTTTATGGGCGGGCTGGCGCTGTCGGATGAGAAAATCAATACGCGCTGGCAAGACGTGGTGATCTCGATTATGGGGCCAACTTTTGGCCTGTTGATGTCGCTGCTGGCAATGCTGGCCTACTGGCTTACCGACGTGCCATTTTTTGCTGGTCTGGCGACGTTTAACGCCTTGCTCAATCTGTTCAACTTGCTGCCAATTTTGCCGCTCGACGGCGGGCATATTTTAAAAAGCATCAGTTTTTCGATGAATAGCGTCGTGGGCCTGATCGCTTGCGTGCTCGGCGCAGCGATTGGCGTTGCGGTCAGCTACGCTTTTGGTCTGGCGCTGCTGGGCTTTTTATTGCTGATCGGCAGCCTGGAAATCATTTTTGAATGGCGCAGCCGCCACCAAAGCCATTTGCTGCCGCTTGATCGCTATGGGCAGGTTTTCTCGCTAGTTTGGTACTTGCTCACCGTGGGCGCTTTGATCGGCATCATCTGGTATTTCGCTGGCCTAGGCGACCAGATGCTGAGCATGCCATTGCAAATTCTGCGCAGTTAATCGGCTTTATATCCCGCCGTTTGCTCTGCTGCGACCTAGGCAAATAATTCGTGCCGCGCCCGTTCGGTGACGGCGATCACGGCGGGGTGGCGCAGTTGGCGCTGGACTGAAATGGCGTAAAACTGCTCTTTGAGCTCGCTAATTTCCCCGCGCAATCCCACCTGATATTCCTCGCAGATGCTCTGCGCTAGCACGGTGGGGACGACAAAAAAGCCGGCACCCGCTTTGCCAAAGGCTTTGAGCAAAGCGCCATCGTCAAATTCGGCCACCACCTGTGGCCGGATATGCGCGCGCTCCAGCCAGGCCTCCAGTCGTGGGCGTATCACCGCGTCGGCACCGGGTAGCAAAAATGGCGCACCATCCAGCGCCTGCGGAAAATCCCCCGCCCATTGGCTGCAGAGTGCTTTCGAGCCCAGCACGCTGAGCGTGCTCTCACCCAGCAGATGATTAAAGCCACGGATATTGGCCTCGGGCGGCAGTGGTCGGTCGGCTAAGACCAGATCAAGCTTGTGCGTGGCCAGATCGCCCAGCAAATTGAGTAGCCGCCCTTCGCGGCAAATCAGCCGCGAGGGGTAGTCCAGCTGCAATGCCGGTTGCAGCAGCTCAAACGCCACCGTTTTGGGCACCATATCGCCGATGCCGACGCGAAACTCCTGCGCCACGCCTTGCGGGCCGTGGGCAATCGCCTCTTGCAGCTCTTCACCAATGCTGAACATTTCATCGGCATAGCTTTGCACCAGCTTTCCCATATCAGTCAGCGCCAGCTGGCGGCCATCACGGCGAAACAGCGGACTGCCGATTTGCTCCTCCAGCGCTTTCAATTGGCCGCTAATCGCTTGTGGCGTCAGAAACAGCCGTTCGCTGGCGCGGATTACGCCACCTGATTTGCAGACAATCCAGAAATAGTACAAATGCTTGTAATTCAAGGCCTGCATGGCGGCTATTGTTCCAAAAAACTGAATATAAAACCAAGAATATACGATTTTTATTTCATTTTCAGCCGGTTTATATTGGCTGTGTTGTCCAACCCTCTGGAGCTGAATCATGAAAATCGAAATCAAAAGTCAAAACCTTGTGCTGACCGAAAATCTGCAACGGCATATTGCCCGGCAAATCGAATTTGGCCTGGGGCGTCTGGCAAGCCATATCCGCAAAGTCACCGTGCGCCTGACCGATATTAACGGCCCACGTGGCGGGGTGGATCAGCACTGCCAGCTGGTGATCAGCCTGGAGCAGATTCCTGATGTGGTGATTGAAGACGTGGCGAGCGATCTGATTTTTGCGATCAATCGCGCGGCTGATCGGGCCAGCCGCACCGTGAGCCGCAAAATCCGCCAAAGCCGCGGTTTTGCCCCGCCAATGCAGCTGAGCTACTGATCAGCCTTCACGCCTCTATGCCTTTCTGCCGGAGAACCACCATGCGCCGTTATGCCATGAATAGTGATGAAGCAATTTGCCGATTACTTGCGCTGTCTCTGCTGTCGGACGGCGGCCTTGATCAGTCGGAATATCAAGCCTTGCGCGATAGCAAGGTGTTGCAGCAGCTGGGCATCAGTGAAGTCACGCTGCACAGCGTGATGCAAGGCCTGTGCGATGACTTGCTGCTCTACGCCAATGGTCTGGGTCAGTTGGAGCTCGACGATGCACTGATTGATCAGCTGCTAGCCGAAATCAACGAGCCGCTGCTGCAAATGACTGTGCTGCGGGCCATGCTGGGCATTGTTGATGCCGATGGCTGGTTGGCCGATGGTGAGGCGGTACTGATTTCACGGGCAATGGCGTGTTGGCAGTACGACTGGTATGCGCTGCAACCGATACCGACTTATGCGCGTATGGCGCGCAGTGTGGTGCGAAGTTGATGGGGGTATTGCCCCGTAGACCAATCATGGAGTGAAGATAATGGAGATACTGGCAAGTGTATGGTTAGGTCAGCCGATCTGGTTATGGCTGACTTTTGTGACCATTGTGTTGGCACTACTGGCGTTTGATCTAGGCGTGCTACACAAGGAAGACCATGAAATCGGCGTGCGCGAAAGCTTGCAGCTATCGGCCTTCTATATCGTGGCCGGCCTGTTATTTGGCGGCTGGGTGTGGTGGTATTTGGGCTCGGTGTCCGGTATGCAGTATTTCACCGGCTTTTTAATCGAGAAAAGCCTGTCGCTGGATAATGTGTTTGTGATCTCGCTGATCTTCACCTACTTTGCGGTGCCCCGGATTTATCAGCACCGGGTGTTGTTCTGGGGCATCTTGGGGGTGATTGTGCTGCGGGCCATCATGATCGGCTTGGGTGCTACGCTGGTGGCGCAATACTACTGGACGCTGTATGTCTTTGCGGTGTTTCTGATCTTTACCGGCCTCAAAATGCTGTTTGCCGGTGAGCAAACCACCGATATGGCCAATAACCCGCTGCTGGGTTTCCTGCGCCGCCGGATGCGAGTCACCAAAGAAATGCACGGTCAGCGTTTCTTTGTTCGTGCGCCAGCGGCGCCGGGCAGTGACAAGCAGGTATGGTGGGCAACGCCATTATTTCTGGCGCTGTGTATGGTCGAGTTGGTCGATCTGGTGTTTGCGGTCGATAGTGTGCCGGCGATTTTTGCCATCACTACCGATCCATTCATCGTCTACACCTCGAACATCTTTGCGATTTTGGGTTTGCGCGCACTGTACTTTGCGCTGGCGGCGGTGATCCATCGCTTCCACTACCTGAAATACGCCTTGGCGCTGGTGCTGGTGTTTATCGGCTCGAAGATCTTCCTCGGCGACTTTGTATTCGATGGCAAAGTACCCGCCGTCTTATCCTTGGCCGTGACTTTTGGCCTGCTCGCTGCCGGGGTGTTGTTCTCGCTGTGGAAAACCCGCAAAGACGCAAGGCCGGCGCATTGAGTTGATCGAACTTAAGCCCACAAAACGCCCACCTGAATCGGTGGGCGTTTTGCGCTGGCGAAATATGATTCAATCTATCCAGCATACTTGGCAATTTCACCACCGCAAAAAGCGCAATGGTGCTCGGATGAGTGGGCTGGGTTAGACTGTAGGGAGGCTGTAATCGGCCAGCAGCGGACTATTAAGAATATAAGGACTGACGGTTGATGGATAAAATATCTGCGACTCTACATAAATCAAAGATTGCTAAGAATCCGCACCCAATACTTTTAATTAATGATGTTCCTCTTGAAATGTGGGTTACCGGTTTCGTGTTTGACTCTGATGGTACAGATATAACTAACCACCTTGTCCCCGCACAAGGATGGTTAATTGATGATGAGGATTTGGACGCTGCATGGGAAATACTCATGCCCAGCAGTGTCGATTGTTCAACTATTGTCCCTTTACTCATATGTCCAGACGATATGGATTTGAGTTGCACGGTCATTGCTGTTGAACAAGAGATAACTAATGAAACTGTTATATGGCATAAGTTTGGCTTGGTCACTCATGTGATTAACCATATCCCAGTTTCAGTAAGCTGGGACAAAAGAAATCAGAGCGTCAAGTTTAAATATGATGAGTTTTTATCTGCATGCAATGAATTCAAGAGATTAACAAATGAAGAGTGGGTTTAATCTAACGCGAGTTCAAATAGTAGCTTTGTAGGGGGCGCCGTGCGCAACGCTTCGCGTTTCAAACCCTACGGCTCATCGTACCCACTATCCGCCTTGGATCGGCTGCAGCCAGATTCATCCCCGCCCCACGCTGCCCTTTTACCGCAAAAAACAGTTGATCTCTGCATCGGCTTGGCCTACTTTGTGCGGCTTACCTTTGCCGCGCGCCATTATGCCTTTTAGCCTCAAAGCCCCAGTTCAGTACGAGCTCGTTATCAAAAAAAGCCGTTTTATTGCTTGTGTGCAGCCGATGAGTGATCGCAGTACGGCGCAGCAGATTGTGGCTGGGCTCAAGGCCGCGCACCCGACGGCGGCGCATGTGTGCTGGGCGCTGCTGGCCGATGGGCAATCGGCGGCGGTGGATGATGGTGAGCCATCGGGAACGGCGGGGCGGCCGATGCTGGATGTGTTGCGGCATCAGGATCTGGAAGGCGTGCTGGCTACCGTGGTGCGCTATTTTGGCGGCGTCAAACTCGGCGCGGGTGGGCTGGTGCGTGCCTATACCGATTCGGTGGCGCAAGCGCTGCTCCTGGCCGAGAAAATCCCGCTACTGAAAATGACTTCGCTGCGTTGCTGCGCACCGTATGCGCTGGAAGGCCATATACGGCGTGCCTTGGCGGCCTATACTGCCGTGCAACTGGAGGTGGAGCACGGCAGCCAAGTCATTTTCAACTTTGCCGTTACCGCCGATGTGGCCGATGCCTTGATGGCGCAGCTTAATGAAAGCTGCCACGGGCAACTAGGGTGGTTATCGCTAGGTTAAGTGTATTTTTTTAAGACGTTGGTTTTTTTCCGTCAGTATTCAGTAAAATTATCTATAATCCGCAAAAATAATACATGAGACGTATGGTGAAAATATTTAGTGTTCGTTCTCTAAAGTTGATTTTTTTGATGTTTTTTCTTTTGTTTTTGTCGTTGAGCTTTGTTGCGTTTAACAATGATTCTGCATTGTTTATATTAAGTCTTTCAAGTGATGGTGGTCTTTTTCATAGCAAGTCGATTCGTGTGTATTCTGCTTTAGGTTTTATGATTTTTTATCAATCAACTATTTCTGCTATTTTTATTATCTTTTCTCACAAAATTAACGATAGTCGACTTAAAATTACTATTATCACATTTGCTCTGACAAACTTAGTGATTTGCCTGTCCGTATATTTGTACGCGGCAATATTTCCATGGGTCGCTCCAGTTGCAAATTAGAGATAAGAAATTAGCGTGATTAGTTGGATTGGGGGCTGGCCTCACCAGCGGCTCGCGGTTCGTCACAGCTAGCGGCGCAAATAGACACCGCTGCGGGCATGAAGCTGCTGCGGTGTGATTTACTGCTACTTATTTACTTGGGCGGCCTGTTTTGATTTTTTCCAGCCCTTCCACCAGCGCCAGCAATTGGGCGTTGTCCATTGCCGCCAGTGCTTTCAGCCCAGCGCGGATCAGCTCGCTTTTTTTCACTTCAACGCCTGCGGTGATGATGCGTTGCTTGGTTTCGGCGATGAGCGCGTAGTCGCTGGCGGGGAAAGTAAAGCTATCGCGTACCAGCTTGGGTTTCTTGGTTTTGGCGGGCTTGGCGGTTTTTTCGGCCTTGCTTTCGCGCGGTGCGACGGGTTTTGCCGCCTGTTTGGCGCGCAACTTGGGCGGCTGCGCGGCTTTTTCGATGGCCTGATCCAGCGCGGCGCTTTCTGCTGCGGTTTCGGCTTTCTCTACTGCTGCTGCAGGCGCTACGGCGGGCTTCTCTGCAGGTTTTACTGCCGGTTTGCTTGCCGGCGCAGACGGACGCGCGGCGGCCTTGTTCGCTGCTTGTGACGCGGGGGCGCTGGCTTTGGGTGCTGCTGTGCGGGTGGCGGGTTTGGCTGCCGTGTGCGGCTTGTTACCCGCTGAGGCTGGGGTTGGCTTGGCGGGTTGATTAGCCGATTGATTGGCGTTGGCGATCGATTCGGCTGAATTGAGCAGGGCAGATTTGCTGGGCATGGTTTTTTCCTGAAAGATATAAACGGTTTATATTGTTTCTCTAACCATTTTGCCCTTATTTAGCCTTGCAGTGTGTTGCAGTTTTATGACGTAAAAATTAAGTGTTGGATATAGTCGATAGGGTCTTGTTGAGCGCTTGCCGTGCCAACATGATCGTTTCCGACGCGGTGAGGCCGATGCCAGCGGGATGGCTGGCCAGCCAGTCATCGGCGGCGCGGCCATGCAGATACACACCGCAGCGCGCCGCATCGATCAGCGCCAGCCCTTGCGCGCACAGGCTCATGATGATGCCCGAGAGCACATCGCCTTGCCCGGCGCTGCTTAGTGCCGCATTGCCGCTGCGATTGATTGTGAGCTCATCAGCGCCGACGCCGACGAGCGTGCCGTGGCCTTTCAGGACGATATGGCATTGATAGCGCCCGATCAGCGCACGGGTCGCTGCCAGCCGGTCTGCTTGCACTGCGGCAGTGCTGATGCCCAGCAAGCGCGCGGCTTCGCTTGGGTGTGGTGTCAGGACGGTGGGTGCGCTGCGCCGGGCTAATTGCGCCTGCAGCGTGGTATCGGTGGCAATCAGATTGAGTGCATCGGCATCCAGCAATAATGGTGCCGGGGTATCCATGCACCGGAGCAATAGCTGCGCCGCTTCTGGCGATATACCCATGCCCATTCCAGCCAGAATATGGCTGGGCTGGTGCTGGCTTAATAGCGTTTCTGCAGGGCTCAGCATGAGCTCGGGCTGCAGGATATCCACGCTCAGGCGCGCATCGAGCAGGCCAACCCAGACCTTACCCGCCCCCAGTAATAGCGCCGCACGTCCGGCCAGCAAGGCCGCGCCGCACATACCCTCTGCGCCGCCAATCACGGCCACGCTGCCAAAATGCCCTTTGTGGGTGTCGAGGCCACGGCATAGTGCCAAGGCGCTGCTGGGAAGTATGCTGATCTCTTGCATGCTTGGCCTGATGAATGTGGTGAACTATCAATCAGCATAGCGCTCACACGCAACAGTGTGCTTGATCTTGTGCATCCAACTTCAATCGAACCCCGCGGAGTATTGCCATGCCTGCCTTGCCAGAGACACATCATGCCCATCGTGGCCTGCCCCGGATCGGGCTGATTGATGCACGCACTATGCTGCTGATTGGTCTGGGCCTGTTGAGCGCCGCAGCGGCCGCCAGCGATGAGATTATCCGCTCGGAGCGACATGATTTTCGCGTCAAGACGCTGACTCGCGGTCTGGATCATCCGTGGGCGCTGGCGTTTCTGCCCGACGGCCGTATGCTGGTGAGCGAACGGCCGGGGCGTTTGCGGCTGATTGCCGCCAATGGCGAGCTAGACCCGCGCCCCGTTGCCGGTTTGCCGCCGGTGGTCGCCAGCGGGCAGGGTGGTTTGCTCGATGTGGTGCTGCACCCGGATTTTGCCAAAAATCGCTGGGTGTATTTTTCCTATGCAGGGCGTGAAGGCCGGGGTACAGCTACCCACGTCGCACGTGGCCAGTGGGTGAGCGATTCGAGCGGGCATCGGCTGAATAATGTGCAGCAAATTTACCGCCAGCGGCCAGTCAGTAGCAGCGGGGTGCATTTTGGCTCGCGGCTGGTGTTTGATCGCCAAGGCATGCTGCTGATTACGCAGGGCGACCGTGGCGACAAGGACAGAGCACAGCAGCTCGATGATCTGGCCGGCAAAGCGGTGCGTTTGCACGATGATGGGCGCTTCCCTGCCGAAGTAGCATTTGCACAAAAACCAGAGGTATATAGCTATGGCCATCGTAATATGCAGGGCGCAGCCATATACCCTTCCACGGGTGAATTGTGGGCTACCGAGCATGGCCCGCAAGGTGGCGATGAGCTCAATATCGTGCGCGCCGGGCGCAACTATGGCTGGCCCGTGATTACCTATGGCGTGAATTACGGGCTGGGCACCAAGATCGGCGAAGGCAAGGCCAAGGCAGGCATGAAGCAACCTGTTTACCAGTGGACACCATCTATTGCGCCATCTGGCCTCGCTTTTTATCAGGGCAAGGCTTTTCCGCGCTGGCAGGGGCAACTGTTTGTCGGTGCGCTCAAATACCAGATGCTGGTGCGGCTGGAGCTGAACGGCAACCGCGTGGTGCACGAAGAGCGCCTGCTGAAAGATCTGCTGGGGCGCATTCGTGATGTGCGCGTGGGCGCGGATGGCTTAATCTATTTGCTCACCGACGCAGCCGACGGCGCACTGCTCAGGCTAGAGCCGGTACGCTGATCGCGAAGTGTAAATAGTGACATTGAGCAAATATATGATTTGACAGGGCTTTTTTTATCCCGTAAAGTCGCGGCACTAATTTGATTGAGCACCCAGCACGACTTCAACAAAACAGAGTCGTGAATGTGTTTCCAGCAGTTCCCTCCAGCAAGCCTCCTCAGCTTATCTGAAACGAATCTGCCGCTCTTGCTTGGCCTTACCCAAGCCCGCTGATTCAGAAGTTCCTTCGTGAACCCAGTGCTCTTCTTCTTGGTGCTTTTCCATCCAGCATGTGATGGTGTGTAAGGCGCGTGTTATCCAATGATTCAGTTCAAATAAAAACAAAGCGCCCAAATAAAGGGAGCAGCCATCATGGCCTCAACAACTTTTGACTTCAATATCGAAGCCCGTCCATCCACTCGCACTAGCGAAATGGAAGGCTGGTTTCAAATCGTGATCTGCCGTGGCGACCAGCGTAAGCCCGTCACCGACTGGCAACCCGCGCCGCAAGCGCGTGATATGGCACTGCACCGCGTGCTGCACAGCACAGCCCAGATCGCCAGCCAGCAGATCGCACAGCAATATCATTAATTCGGATGCAAGTCTGAAATACAAAAGCCACCGTTGAGGTGGCTTTGTGTTTTGACGTTAGGGCAATCACCTGATTGCAAATCAAGCCTGATTACCATATGGGCTTAAATAGCTTCGGATAAATGCGTAAGACGTTTCCACTGGGTGTGGGGTAGGACGCGGCAATGTAAAACGCCGATTTAGGCACTTCCACAGTGCCACTGCAGTAAATCTCGTTGCTGCCGAGTAACTCACACGTTGTGCTGAGCTTGCTGGGCGATTGTGTTTTTGCTTCTAATAAAATAATTGCCTCGGGAAAAATCTGTTTTCTGTCTTGCAGCACCATCCGTAATTTTCTTGGCCCTGAACGCAGTGTCTTGATCGGCTTATTCATTACATGCGGTGTGAGTAGATTATTACTCGGACGAATAAACTCAACCGTTTGAAAATAACGCCCGAGTGACACAGGCGCATCGCCTGCCGCCATAACTTCGCGCGGCACAACCATCACTTCGCCGCCGGTCGCAGCCGCCGTTTCCAAATAGGCAGGATCGATATACGCAAGTGTGCTTTTGCTTAAGATCAGCAAAGCGAAAAGGCTGGGCAAGCACGTCATTCGCACTGCTACGACCTTTGGTGTTTGATGTCCGGATTGAATTAGCACGACACACTCGCAAAGCGTTGCGCGTGCTGATCCAGAAAATCGGCGGCAGCGGTTTTGCTGCTGAATGCAACAGGGGCGGTTTGTCCGATTTCATACAGGATGCCGACCAGATCAGCGTCGTCGGTGAAGGCGAGTTTTTTGCCAAATAACACCAGCCAGTCGCCGCCCAGATTCAGGATGCGGGCGTGCAGCGGTGGGTCAAATTCGCAGGCCTGGGCGATGGTGTAGAGATTGACGCCGTTAAATTGAATACTCATTTTTGCTCTTTATGATGGGTATGTGCCTAAAGATGGCTATATAGCTTATCTTGCTGGCTATACCCTGTGGTTGAATGGGTGAATGTTGAGTTTAGCGGATCAGCATGGCGGCGGCGGGTTGTTCTTCGTACCAGGCCCAGTGGCGGGCGGCTTGGAGCGCGACGTCGCGAATTTGCTCGTAGAGCAAATAGGGTTCGAGCTTGATGAGCAGAGCGCATTGCTGCAGGTCGTCCAGAAAGTACGGGCTGTCCCAGCCTTTTTCCAGATGGCGCGCCATCGCGACGGCCAGATTGACGATGCGTACACGCGGCTCGTCGGCAAAATGATCGTCGATCAGGTGCAGCAGCGTGCGCGGCAAATGCCATTGCATCACCAGCCCTTGCTGGATGTCGTTGATTTTGCAGCCGAGGATTTTGATTTGTACTTCCTGACTGCGCTGGCTGGGGTTGCTGCGCAAGGTTTCCTGAATCTGCATCATCTGCCGTGGTGCGGTGAGCCAGAGCAATATTTCTGCGGTGTCGTGCAGCAAGGCGGCGGTGATGACTTCGGCGGGCTCGATGTCGCGGCGGTAATGGCTCAACATTTCGGCAATGCACGAGGCCAGATAGGCGCGTGAGCAGGTGCGATGGGCGCCATACAGCACGATTTTTTGCGTATCGGCCTGCGCTTCTAGGTTGGGCAAGGAGCCAAACAGCCGGAAAAATCCCGTGACGCCGATCATCAGCAAGACCCGTTCGATGGTGGTGACGTCGGTGGTTTGGCGGCTGTGGCGGTGCGCTTCCTGATAGCGCAGGATATTGAGCGTCAACAAGGGGTCGTGCCGGATCAGCTCGCCAATTTCGCGCAGGCCGATCTCGTCGATCCGCGCATGGTAGCCGCGCATTTCCAGATGCGTGTGCGTCAGAATCGGGATCGGCTGCTCGGCCAGATAGGTCACCCATTGCTGCAAATCGGTAAAGGCTTTACTGGACATGATGGCTCTTTGTACAAGGTCAGCGTGCGTGCTCTCAGCTTAGCGTAATCTGGCGAGGGCTTGTTGAGATTTGCTGGGCCGGGCGCGTTTGCGCCGATTCCGGCGTGATATTCGCGACATTCGCCGCAATTGCGGCCAAATCTGCGGGCTGCGGCGGCAGAATGGTTACAATAGGCTTTCCGTATTTTTCACCGCTCGCCATGACCCAGCCCGCCCAGCTTGTATTGATCGAAGACGAACCGGCCATCGCCGATACGCTGGGCTTTGCCTTGCAGCGCGAGGGCTGGCAGGTGAGGCATTTTGGCCTGGCGCAGGCGGGCGAGGCGTATCTGGCCACGCATCGTGCCGATTTGCTGATTCTGGATGTGGGTCTGCCCGACGATAGCGGCTTTGAAGTGCTCAAGCGCCTGCGCCGTTCCAGCGAAATGCCGGTGCTGCTGCTGACCGCGCGCGCCGAGGAGTTTGACCGTATTCTGGGGCTGGAGCTGGGTGCTGATGATTATGTCGTCAAACCATTCAGCCCGCGCGAAGTGGCGGCGCGGGTACGGGCGATTCTGAAACGCAGCCGTGCAGCCAGCCCTGCGCCAGAGGCGGCTGAATCAGCCGCGCCACTTTCTGCTCCGATGCAAAGCCTGTTTGTTCACGATGCAGCAGCCAGAAGGGTATCTTTCTGTGGGGCAATGCTGGTGCTAACTCCCAGCGAATACCATCTAATGGTATCGCTGCTGACGCGCCCAGGGCATGTGCTGAGCCGGGCGCAATTGCTCGACGCGCTGGGCGATGCGGCCGAGGATAGTTTCGAGCGCACCATCGACAGCCATATCAAAAGCCTGCGCGCCAAGCTCAAGTTAATCCGCGCCGATCTGGACCCGATTGCCACGCATCGCGGCTTTGGCTATGCGCTGGCGACGTAGTGCCAGTTTTCGTAGGGTGCACTGAGCGAAGCGAATTGCACCAATGTGCAGTGTGCTGGCGCACCGCAGGAGTTCCTTGCTGCGCGGCGTACCCCAAGAGTACTTGCTTCGCGGCGCAATTCGCGTTGCTCAGTGCGCCCTACGGTGTTGTTATCCACGCCTCATTCATGGAGCGTTAAATGCGTTTCTCGCTGCGAATTTTCCTCGGCTATTTCCTCCTGGTTGCCTTGCTGGCGGCGTATGTGCTCAATCTGGTGCGCGAAGAGGTCAAACCGGCGATGCGCCAGTCGGCCGAGGAGGTGCTGCTCGATACTGCCAATTTGCTGGCGGCGATGATACAGCCCGATTTTGTCGCCGGGCGGCTCGACGACGGGCGCTTTGCCGCCGCGATGGCGCAGTTTGCCCTGCGTCGGCCGCAGGCGCAGATTACCGATGTCAAACATGAACGCACTTATTTGCGCGTGTATGTCACCGACGCGCGCGGCATAGTGTTGCTCGATTCGGAGCGTAAAGCCGTCGGGCAGGATTACAGCCAGTGGCGCGACGTGGTGCGCACCTTGCGCGGCGAATACGGCGCACGCACCACCTTGGCCGACCCGAACAATCCGCTCTCTACCGTGATGCATGTTGCTGCGCCGATCAAAAATGGCGACCAAATTATCGGCGTTGTCACCGTGAGCCGCCCCAATCTGGCGATGCAGCCGTATATCGAACGCAGTGAGCGCAAGCTGTCGCGCATTGTGATTGCGGTGATTCTGGCCGGGCTGATCGCCGGGGCGCTGTTTTCATGGTGGCTAAGCCGTGGTATTACGCAGCTCACCGATTTTGCCCGCGACGTGAGCGCAGGCAAGCCCGCGCCGGTGCCGCGTTTTATCGCCAATCGCGAGCTGACCAGCCTTGCCAGCGCGCTGGGCGCGATGCGCGATGAGCTCGACGGCAAGGCGTATATCGAAAATTACGTGCATGAGCTGACGCACGAGCTTAAATCGCCGCTGGCGGGTATTCGCGCCTCGGCCGAAATTTTGCAGGACGAACTGGCCGCTGCAGATCGGCTGCGATTTTTGCAGCATATTGATGCAGAAGTTGTCCGTATGCAGAAAATTGTCGATTATTTACTGCAGTTGGCTTCGCTGGAGGCCAGGCATGAATTGCACGATGCGCAGGCGCTGGATCTGGCCGCGTTGATTCGCACCCAAATTGAGGCGCTGCATAGCCAGCTGGGCACACGGCAAATCAGCTGGACGGGAGACTGGGAGCCTGAAGCGCCGCTGATTTGGGGGGAAGGCTTTCTGCTGGGGCAGGCGGTGCGCAATATCCTGCAAAACGCCATTGATTTTACTCAGCGCGATGGGAAGATCGAGATCAATATACTCAGGCTGGGTAATGAGCTGCAGCTCAATATTATCAACGATGGTGAGCCAATACCTGACTATGCGCTGGGCAGGTTATTTGAGCGTTTTTATTCCCTGCCGCGCGGCAACGGCCAGAAAAGCACCGGGCTGGGTCTGGTGCTGACCCGTGCGATAGTCCAATTGCACGGCGGGCAGATCCGGCTGGATAATCACCCACGGGGCGTATTGGCCCAGCTGCTGCTGCCGCTGGTTTAGGCGTTAATTTGCGCCACTTAGCCCAATCATCTTCCATTAATCCGCATTAATCCCGTATTAATCAAATTTGCGCCTCGCAGCCTGTCAGGCGGCAAGCTAAGATGATTCACGGTCACCAGAAGGGAAATGGCATGCAACGGTTTGTATTGGCTTTGATCGCGTCTTGCTGCGTAGCAATGGCAGCGGCAGCGCCTGCCGAGATTACCATCTACGCCTCGGATACTTATCGCCCGATCAGCTGGCTTGACGAGCAGGGCAATCCCAAAGGCATTGCGCTGGAGGCGATCGACTTTGTGCAAAAAGACACTGGCCTTAAGCTCAAGGCCGAACTGCTGCCGTGGAACCGCGCCTACAATCTGGCCAAACACGGGCTGGGCGGCATTATCGGCATTTCGTACACGCCCGAGCGCGCCGAGCTGTTTGATTATTCCCCGGTGATTTTTGATAGCGGCATTACGCTGGTCATGCATAAAAACCGCCAGATCCGCTATCAGAGCGTGGCCGATTTATCCGGCAAGCGAATCGGCGCGCTAATTGGCGTGAGCTATGGCGCAGAGCTTGATCAGGCGGCCAAAAATGGCGTGTTTGAATTTGTGCGAGATTCATCGCACAGCGCGCGGCTGAAAAATCTGCTGATCGGTCGCATTGACGCTGCCCTGTTTGCCAACGCGCCAGCAGGCTTGAGCCAGTTTGTCGCCAACGATCCTGAGCTCAAAGCCCACGCCGACGAGTTTCTGGTTTTTACCAAGCTATTCAAAGACCCGATCCATATCGCCTTTCGCAAAGGCAGCCTAGATCAGGCCACGCGAAGCCGGCTGTATCAGTCATTCGAGAAGTGGGCCAAACAGCGCGAGTCGCGCTGAACGAATCTGTACTTTGCAGATATTAAAAAAGGCGGTGAAATCACCGCCCTTTTTTATGATTGGCGACAGATTATTTATTGCTGGCAATCCGGGTTTCGATGTTTTTGGCCCGATCCGCTGAGGCTGGGTGAGAGGCCAGCATGCTGTGCTCGCCGCCGCTCAGTTGAGCCAGCTTCTGGAAGGCGCTGACCAGTGCTTCACGTTTGAGTTTCTTTTGCGTGAGCAAATCGTAAGAGAAATTGTCGGCGTCCAGCTCCTGTGATTGCGAGAACTGGGCATTGATCAGTGTTTCGGTAAATTTGCCCAGCTCCGAGCCGCTGAGCGCTGCTGCGGTGTTGCCGCCGTATTCGCCGATTGCCGATTTGGCAGCCGATACGGTGTATGCGGTCTGCATGGCTTTGCGGCTATGGCCCAATGCCACGTGGCCCATTTCATGGCCCAGTACGCCAATGATTTCGTCGTCGGTCATCAGATCCATCAGGCCGCTGTAGACACGGATGCAGCCATTGGCCATCGCCCAGGCGTTCACTTCCGGCTCCAGATAGACCTTGTAATTCACAGGCTGGCCGTTGATTTCCTTGCCCAGTTTTTTGGCAATGGTATCGAGGCGTTTGCTGTATTTGTTTTTGGCTGGCGCGATTTTTGATTCGGCATCGCTTTGTACGCAGGCTTGATCGGCCAGCGATTTCACGTCAGCGTCGGTCAGCGTGGCCGCTTGGAGCGCTTGCGTGCCGACTTTTAGCGCCTTACCAATGTCAAATGCCATTGCCGATGGTGCCAATGCGGTGCCCAGCAGAGCCGCCAATACAATCGAATGCAGTTTCATCATTCATACCCAGAAAAATCGAAAGGCTGAATCTTAGGCCTGTGTCAGCTTCTAGTCAAAAAAGCTGTGGCGTATTTCACACTTTGGTAGTTTGCCCGGCTGCTATGGATGTTCTTCACACAATCTCCATATTGCCTGCGCGTGTTATCCATATCCCTGCGTCATGATCAATCCGTGCAATGAACACACAGGAGATGATCATGAAAATCGGAATGAAACTGGCTGCCATGCTGGGTTTGATGGTGTTAATGCTGGTGGTATTGGCTTTTGTGCGGGATCTGGTGGACGAGCGCCAGCAGCGTGCCGACACCGTACGCAGTGAAATCGCCCAGTTCAGCGCGGGCGAGCAAACGCTGCTGGGGCCATTTCTGGTGCTGCCCTATGTGCAGACCAGTAGCAAGCTGATTGAGGCGACCAAGGACAAGGCCAGTTATTGGGAAGATACGCAAGTGAGCGATCAGCTAGTGCTGACCCCCAGCCAGTTTGATGCGCGTGGTCAGCTGGCGGTGGAAGTGCTGAAACGTGGCTTATTCGAAGCGCCGATTTACCGCAGCCAGCTGCAGCTCAGTGGCCGGTTTGCGGTGCCTGCGCTGGGGCAGTACGAGGCCAAGGCGAGCTCAGCGCGCGAGCGCATTACCACCCAGTGGCAAACGCCCTATCTGGCGCTGGGTCTAAGCGATGTGCGCGGTATTCAGCAATTGAGCGGTGTGGCTGCCAGCCAGACGCTGACTTTTGCTCCCGGTGCCAGGCATGCCAGATTAGGAGGAGGTGTCCATGCACCGCTGGCGCTGGCTGAACCCGCTGTGCTTCAGCAGCAAGGCCAGCAACTGGATTTCAATTTCAAGCTCAATCTGGCGGGCAGCACCCAGTTGTTGATCGAGCCCGTGGGCGATAGCAGCCAGATCGCTTTATCCGGCAATTGGCCGCATCCCAGCTTTGCCGGCAATTTTGCACCGCTGGAACGCACGATTACCGCCAATAGTTTTAGCGCCCGCTGGCAAACCAGCGAACTGGCCACTGGCGGCAGCATGACCATGCACTGCAGCAATAAGGACGAATCCAATTGCAATGCCGCCCGTGTCGGCTTGCGCCTGATCGACCCGGTAGACCGCTATGTGCTCAACGAGCGCACCATGAAATACGCCGAGCTATTTATGCTGCTGATTTTTGGCGCGGTGTTTTTAATGGAAGTCATGCACAAGTTGTCGGTGCATCCGGTGCAATACAGTCTGGTCGGGCTGGGGCTGGCGATGTTTTTTCTGCTCACATTGTCCTTGTCCGAGCATATTGGCTTTAACAAAGCCTACTGGTTGGCGGCGCTGGCCTCGGCGGCGCTACAGGGTTTTTATATCAGCTTTGTGCTGGCGGGCTGGCGACGTGGCGTGGGTTTTGCTGCGGTACTGGTCGCGCTGTATGGTTTGCTGTTCGGCATCTTGCAATCGGAAGACATGGCCTTGCTAATGGGCAGCCTGACGATGTTTGCACTGCTGGCCTGCGTGATGTATTTCACCCGGAACATTGATTGGAAAGAGCTGGGAGGCAATACCCACTCCCAGTATCGCCCCAGCAAGGTCGACGCTAAAATGATGGCGGTGGTGAAAGCGCATCGCGACGAAGTGGCTGGCTAATTGACTGGCGCCGACTCTAAGGGGTCGGCGCAGTCTGCCATTTTTACAGGGAGTTAATCGGATGAGCTGGTATTTAATGCCGTGGCGTATTGCTACTTTGTTGATTGGTTTGCTCCTGTTGGTGTTGGGCGCGGATTATTACCAGTTTGGTGACTGGGATTACGGCATTAGCGTGCTGATGGCGCTGGCCACGTATGCGCTGATGCCCCGCTTTCACGCCGCACTGCTGCAGCGCGATTGGCTGGTCGCGGCGCTGATTCTGGTGTTCTGTGTCGATACCACTTACACCGCCTATTTGCAGGCGATGGCAATGACTTTGGAACTGCGCTGGGTGAATTTTGGCGCGAGCGCGTCTTTATTTGGTTTTTGCTGGATTGTGTGGTGCTTGCTGCCGATGCTGTGGCAGGGAAAAATCCGCTCTGTGTTGCCGTTCAAGTCAGTGAGAGGGCAAGCCTAGGTTCACCCGACACGTCAGGCAGGGCAGCGATAGGCGGGAATATCGCTTAGGTGCTTCGTGCGCGGTGATTTTGGCGCGCGGCAGCGCCGTTTCGGGGGATAATGGGCGCTTTCAAACAGAGGACATCATCATGGACGAGCGTATTACCGAATTGGAAATCCGTCTGGCCTTGCAGGACGATTTGCTCGACGAGCTAAACCAGATTATTTCGCGCCAGCAGTTGCAGATCGACCAGCTGGCCGCCGCATTGCAGGCGCTGCAACAAAATCAGGCCGTACCCGATCAGCAAGCGCCGCGCAGCCTATTTGACGAAATCCCGCCGCATTATTAATCCACGATTCAATTTCAAGCCGCATTGCAGGGCCTACTGCATCATCCTTTTTTATTGCATTGGTTTTTACTGGAAGATTTTATGAGCACACATCCTCAATCCATCGCCATTATTGGCGGCGGCCCGGCCGGGCTGATGGCCGCCGAAGTGCTGAGCAAGGCTGGCGTGCGGGTTGAGGTGTTCGACGCCATGCCGTCGGTCGGTCGCAAATTCCTGCTCGCCGGTGTTGGCGGCATGAATATCACGCATTCCGAGCCCGCCGAGCCGTTTCTGGCTCGTTACGGCGCAGCCGCGGTGCCGCTTAAAACGATGCTGGATCAATTTGGCGGCGAAGCGGTGCGCGACTGGGTGCATGGCCTGGGGATTCAGACTTTTGTTGGTACGTCGGGGCGGGTTTTTCCAACTGAAATGAAAGCCGCGCCTTTGCTGCGCGCATGGTTGGCGCGGCTAAAAGCCAGTGGCGTCACGGTACATCCGCGTCATCGCTGGCTGGGTTGGAATGACGCCAAGGCGCTGAAATTTGCCACGCCCGACGGCGAAATCACGCGGCAGTTTGACGCCGTATTGCTCGCGCTCGGCGGTGCTAGCTGGGCGAAGTTGGGTTCGGACGGTCGTTGGCTGCCACTGCTGGGTGACAAGGGTGTTGCAGTTGCGCCGTTGCAGGCGGCCAATTGCGGTTTTGACGTCGGCTGGTCGCCGTTTCTGGCGAAAAAATTCGCCGGAACACCGCTCAAAGCCATTGCCGCCAGTGCCAGTGCGGATGGCGTAAAGAAAGTCGGCGAATTTGTTGTGACCGAAGGCGGCGTTGAAGGCAGTCTGGTTTACGCGCTCTCGCACGACCTGCGCGAGGCCATTAACGCCGACGGTTTTGCCACTGTATACGTCGATCTATTGCCGCAAAAATCATTGAATGATGTGATCGCCGCGCTGGAGCAGCCACGCGGAGCCGACTCGATGGCGAATCATTTGCGGCGAAAACTCAAAATAGAAGGCTTAAAAGCGGCCTTGTTGCATGAAATGCTGTCAAAAGAGCAGTTTATGGATGTTAATCAGCTCGCTGCTGCAATCAAATCATTGCCGATCAAGCTGATCGCGCCGCGCCCGATTGACGAAGCAATCAGCACCGCCGGTGGCGTGCGCTGGGACGCGCTGGATGATGGCTTGATGCTCAAGGTCGTGCCCGGTGTGTTTGTCGCTGGTGAAATGATCGACTGGGAAGCGCCCACCGGCGGCTACCTGCTCACCGCTTGTTTTGCGACCGGCCGCCATGCGGCAGGCGGGATGTTGCGCTGGTTGAACACAGGAAAATAAACCGTCCAGCAATCCCGTCAAACCAAACACCGCCAGCAAAATCAGCGCCGCGCCGAACATGCCACTGCGGCTGATGACCTCGCCAAGTGCCATCACGCCATACAGCGCACCGAATAGCGGCTCCAGCCCCATCAACACCGCAACGCGAGTTGGCGCTAGTCGGCTCGCGGCCCAGTTTTGCGCAAAAAAAGCGAATATCGTGCAAAAGAAAATCAGGTACAGCAGCTTGACCCAAAAATCAGCATGAGTAGGTAAAGCCAATTGACCTAAGGGTATTGCCATGGAGGCCAATGCCAGCATGCTACTGCCGATAATACCTGCCTGTATGGTGGTGAGCGCCAAGGCAGAGGTGGGGCGATTGAGTGTCAGTTTGCGTGTTAGCGTCACGACCAGCGCGCGCAACACGGCGGCGAGCAGAATCAGGCCATCGCCCACATTAAGCGCTGTATTTTGCAGCGAGATGCCGCTGAGCAAGGCCGCGCCGAGCAGCGCCAACGCGAGCCAGCCCCAGGTTCTCGCTGCAGGCTTTTGCCCGAGCAAGAGCCATTGCGCCAAGGGCGTGAGCGGCAGGCACAGGCTGATTAAAAACGCCGCATTACTGGCGCTGGTGTGTGTGACGCCATAGGTTTCGCATGCAAAAATCGCCGCCATCAAGATGCCCAACGGCGCACCAGTGCGCAGCGATTGCCACCTATCTATCGCCGATAGGCGAATAAAAGCCGGTAATAGCACGATAAAAGTGATTAAAAACCGCAAGGCCAGAAAACCGAGCACCGGATAAAACAACAAGGCGCTTTGGCTCACGCCATAGCTGCTGCCCCACACTATCGCGACGGCGAGCAACATCAGTTGTGCCGAGATGTGATCCCATCGAGTTTCTAATTGTTTCATCGTCACGCCCATCCTGTTTGATGAGCCGATTATCAATTGCTTCGCTATGCGCGATAATCCATAGTTCATGCAAAACATTGATGCGCTATGAGCACAAATACCTTGATTCAATTGCTGCCCGATATGGCGGTGTTTGTTCGTGTTGTCGAATGTGGCAGTTTTTCGGCGGCGGCCAAGGAGCTGGGCCTTAGCGCTTCGGCGGTGAGCCGGCAAATTGCGCGGCTGGAGCGCTCGCTATCGGTGCGGCTGTTGGAGCGCAGCACGCGCAGCCTGCGCCTGAGCGAAGCCGGACACGCCGCGCTAAGCCGTTGTCAGGCCATGCTCGCCGCCGGGCAGGACGCACTGAATGTTTCCGAACAGTATATGGCCGCGCCGCAAGGCCGAGTTCGGCTGGGCGTGCCACGGGGTTTTGCGCGCGCGGTGTTGCAGCCGCTGATTACGCCTTTGCTGCATAAGCACGCCGGCATCGAGCTGCATCTGCTCGTCACCGACCGCGTGCTCGACCCGCTCGACGACGAAATCGATCTGGTGATCCGCATCGGCGATCAGCCGCCGCCGGGGCTGATTGGTATTCCGCTACAGCAGGTGACGCAAGTGCTGTGCGCCAGTCCCGCGTATCTGGCCGCCCATGACACGCCGTTCACGCCGCAGGATTTGCTCGACCATCCGTGTATTTGCCTCGGCGAAACGCCAGTAGACCATCGCTGGCGCTTGAGTCGCGACAAAGAAGAAATTACCGTCGCGGTGACTGGGCCGCTGCGAGTCAATCACAGCGAAATGCGGCTCAACGCCGCGCTCGACGGCCTTGGCATTGCCAGCCTGCCCGACTTCACCGCCAGCGCCGCGCTTGCTGATGGCCGCCTGATTCGCGTCCTGCCCGAGTGGCAGCTCGGTACTTCATACGCCGGAATGGCGTATCTGCTGTATCCGGCGCATCGCTATGTACCGCCCAAATTACGCTGCGTGATTGACGCGCTGATTGCGCATTGCCGGGGCTGATGCGCTGTGCTGCCGTTACGCAGCCCGGCTGCGCTGCTGGTTGCGCCCGTGCGATAATGCGGCGTGCGGTTGTTGCTGTATATATACCAAGCTATGTATGTGGTGCTAGGCTTTAATGATATTGATTTTGGATCGTATACCCCATGAGTGAAGAGCTGTCTTACTGTGAACTCAGCGCTGAACACCGAGCCGCTGCCGTCCGGCATGTGCGTGATATTGTTCAGGTGGCGATTGGCCATACTGCCGACGAGCCTGCGCTGATTATCTACGACACCGAATGCCCGCTCGCTCTGGTGCTGGCCGATGCCTACCGCGCGGCGCTGCCGCAGGCGCAGGTGATCGAAATCAGTACGGTAGACAACGACACGGTGATGGCCGCTTTTGCTGCGCAGCCTGCCGGTGCGCTGGTGGTGCTGATCCAGTCGACGCATTTCCGGCTGGACGCCTACCGTTTGCGCGTGCAGCTGTTTGCGCAGGGTTTGAAGGTGATCGAGCATGTGCATCTGTCACGCATGGTGGGCATTGAAGCGCCACGCTATATCGAGGCTTTGGCTTATGACGCCGACTACTATCGCGGCACTGGCGCGGCCTTGCAGGCCCGAATTGGCGCAGCGCCCCACGCGCGGTTAGTCAGCGGCAGTGGCAATACGCTGACGTACGCAACGCGGCTGGAGCCCGCCAAGCTCAATGTGGGCGACTACCGAGCGATGAAAAATATCGGCGGCCAGTTTCCGATTGGCGAGGTGTTCACCGAGGCGATTGATCTGGAGGCGGTGAGCGGGCGTGCCGATGTTTTTGTTTTTGGCGATACCACCTTTCACTGCAATTTTCCGCCGCAGGCGATTACCATTGTCGTTGAAGCTGGCAGAATCACTGCCGTTGAGCACAGTACGCCGGAATTTGACGCTGTGCTGGCGAAGATCCGCGAGGTGGAAGGCGAAGTCTGGTTGCGCGAGCTGGGTCTGGGGCTGAACCGCGCATTCAGCCGCGAGCACACCGTGAGCGATATTGGCACCTACGAGCGCTTGTGCGGCGTGCATCTATCGCTGGGTACCAAACACGGCAGCTATAACAAGCCGCAATTCAAGCGCAAAGACACGCGCTTTCATATTGATGTGTTTGTCGATGTCGCAGGCGGCGTCTGGCTGGGCGACGACAATCTGTACGTGAACGGGCGCTGGGTTTGCTAGGCTTTATGCCTAGCCTGACAGCCTAGCATTAGCAGGTCGTGTTTAGATTCGCGCCAGATCGTCGTCCAGCGCTTCGGCAAATAGCGTAGCAGGTGGCGTGCGTTCGGCGTTGTGGCTCTGGTAAATCCGCGCGCGGGTGACATTGCGTGTGTTGATCATGGTAAAGCCGCCAGTGGGCAGGCGAATCAGAAAAGTGCCTTGCTCCAGTAAGCCGTTCAGCAGCGATACCCGCTCGCTATCCGAGGCCAGCCGCCCCTTGATCTCGATGTAATACTCAAAGCCGCCTTCAAACAGCACCTCGATCAATGCTTCAAATGGTTGACCTGCTTTGCTGCTGCCTGCAAACTCGCTGCGCCAGCGATATTTTGCCGCTTCCAGCTCGGCCAGAAAGGCCGCCCGTCCCAGAATGGCACACGCTTCATCCACATAGCCATAAGCGGGTACGCGGCGAAACACCATCTCGTAAGGCTCGTCGGTGTGCACGTCGATCCAAGCAATGTGCCGGGTGGCGATCAGAGAGACAGCGTCTTTGCCAGCAATGCACAGGCTGGCGCGGCGGAATAATTGCCGTGGCTCCAGGTGCGTGAGCCAATCGCTAATCGCTTGCAGATTCTCTTGCTGGTAGGCGCCGGTCCAGCCGTCGGTGCGCTGGATATTGACCGTCATGCTCATGGTGTGCCCCTTGGGATAAATATTGCTGTGCAGCATATGCAGCTTTGCCGGTCTTGCCAAGCGGCCTGGCTGTTATTCCCAACTGTCGCGGCGCGGCTTTTTGGCTATGCTGCAGCACCTTTAAAACGGAGGGCTGCGATGCCAAAACGACATACCTGGCTGGAGGACGCGCAGGGGCTGCTGTCCGGCGTATTGCTGATGGCGCTGGCGATCCAGTTTTTTAAGCAGGCCGGTTTGCTAACGGGCGGCGTAACCGGGCTGGCCTTTTTGCTGCACTACACCACGCACTGGGCATACGGGCTGATTTTCTTTGCCATTAGCCTGCCGTTTTACCTGTTTGCCTACCGGGTGCTGGGGCGTGAATTTACGCTGAAAACCTTTGCCTGCATTGCTGGGCTATCGTTGCTGGCCGATTTGCTGCCGCGCTGGATCGGCTTTGCCCGGCTAGACCCGTTGTTTGCCAGCATTATCGGCGGCCTGCTCGCTGGTGTCGGCATTCTGATGCTGATCCGGCACAAGGCTAGCTTGGGCGGCGTGACGGTACTGGCGTTGTATTTGCAGCAACGTTTTGGCTGGCGTGCCGGGCATGTGCAGCTGGGTTTTGATCTGGCCATTCTGGCCTGCGGCGCGGCGATGGTGAGTACGCCGCAATTGCTCTATTCGGTGGCCGGTGCGCTGGCGCTTAATCTGGTAATTGCCATCAACCACCGCCCCGGCCGTTATATGGGGATGTGATCTGCTTGCGCTGCTTTGAGCTGATTTTTTGGTTTGTATATGGGTATATCTCTAGAGATTAATTAATAATTGCTCTGTAGCGAGATACCCATTGCATTGCTGTGATCCGGTATTGCATGAATTGCGGCGGCTGCGCTGAATTTCACCATTCGTCAGTTCGTTTTTGCGCGTCAATAAGCCATACCAGCGTACGGTATATGGGCGCACACCTGTCGCGCATCAAGCTGTTTGCCCATACCCTGAGGCACCGACCGTATGCTGCAGGTTGGCGGATAAACGGCGCTGTGAGAACTGGTTTTTCTGTCCTTAACTGCAATCACAAGACATAAAAAACCGGAGATCAAAACATGCAGTTATCAATGAAAATGTGCGTCATGCCGATTCTGGCTGGCGTGCTGTGCCTGCTGGCGTTTGGCGTATTAAGTAGCGTGTTGCCTGCAACGTTTCAGGCGGTGTTATTGCTGTTGTTGCCGGTGGCATGGATGCTGATTTTTGCCGGGATTTACATTGGGCTGATGTATCTCAGTCAGGTGAGCGGTGCCACCGTTCGTTTTCGCCAGCACAAGCATTAAGACAGCACTGGGCGGGCGCTGTCTATTCTCAACGAAAAATCTAGGCCTTTTTCACAAACTCGGTTTTTAGCTGCATCGCACCAATGCCATCAATCTTGCAGTCGATATCGTGATCGCCGTCGATCAGACGGATGTTTTTCACCTTGGTGCCCACCTTGACGACCAGCGACGAGCCTTTCACTTTCAAATCCTTGATCACCGTCACCGAATCACCGTCTTGCAGCACATTGCCATTGGCGTCTTTCCAGACCCGCGCTTCCTCGGCCGCAGCGCCCTCGCCCGGAGTCCATTCATGTGCGCATTCGGGGCAGATCAGCAATCCGGCATCCTCGTAGACAAAAGCTGAGCTGCAGGCCGGACAGGGTGGCAAATTCGACATGACGATTCCTGATTTCTGTTTGAACAAGCCGGCATTATACGCCCACGCCCGCTGGGGCTGATTGCCTTGTATCAAGGCCGCCTGGCGAGCGGCACTGCAAGAATCGGACAAATTGCAGCGCAGGATCAAACATTCCATCGGCCTGGGGCTAGCTCTAAATTGGTGTCAGCAATCCTGCGATTTACCGTGGACTTCATCGTGAAAAAAATCAATGCCTTATGCCTTGCCATCCTGCTTGCCACGGCGGGCGGGGCGACGCTGGCGGCGGATTCGTACAAGGTCGTGGGTTATTACATCTCCTGGGGGCAGTACCCGACTTTTGGTCATTTCACGCCGCTGAAAATCAAGGCCGAGCATTACACCCACCTCAATTATGCTTTTGCTGCAGTCAATGAAGCGGGTGAGGTGGTGATGGCCGATCCCGGCGAGTGGCGCAATGGCCAGGGCTGGGGCGATCAGGCCAATTTTGCCCGTTTGGCCGAGCTGAAAAAGCAGCATCCGCAGCTCAAAACGCTGATTTCAATTGGCGGAGGTGGCAAGGGGTCAAAGTATTTTTCCAATGCCGGTTTAAGCGTGCAAAGCCGCGAGCGTTTTGCCGACAGTGCCATTGCGTTTATGCGCACCCATGGTTTTGATGGTCTGGATATCGACTGGGAGTTTCCAAGCTTTGCCGTCCACCCGGACAATCTGTGGCGGCGTGCCGATATGGATAACTACCTGAAATTATTCAAAACGCTGCGCAGCAAGCTCAATGCGGCTGCGCAGGCCGATGGCAAACCCTATCTATTGACGCTGGCCGCGGAGGCTAATCCGACCAATCTGCCGAAGTACGACTGGAAGGCCATTGCGGCTACGGTGGACTGGATCAATGTGATGAGCTATCAGTACAGCGGCCCGTGGTCGCTGGAGGCCGGGCATATTGCGCCGCTACAGGCTGATCCGCAGATGGGCAAACCGGCGCGCTACCATGTCAGCGGCACCATCGAGGCCTATTTGCAGCAAGGCGTGCCTGCCCGGCAGCTGGTGCTGGGTTTGCAATACAGCGGTCATATCTGGACGGGTTGTGCGCCGGGCAATCAGGGCCGTGCCGTGCGCTGCAAGGCCATCGGCAAAAGCACCTGGGATTACCCGACCGAGGGAGCGCTCGATTATCAGGACATCAAACGCAATTACCTGAATAAAAACGGCTACGTGCGTTACTGGTCGGATGCCGCCAAGGCCGCCTGGCTGTTCAACCCCGAGCTGGGTGCATTGGTCAGCTACGAAGATCCGCAAGCGCTGGCTGAAAAGCTCAAATTTCTGCACCAGCAGCAGCTGGGTGGCGTCATGGTGTGGGAAGTCACCGCCGACCGTGACGACGAACTGGCGGGTCAAGTGAGTCGGGCACTGCGGGCGCCCGCAGTCAAAGAATGAATGCGCCCGATGCGGGGGCAATCTGCCTGCATATGGCTGCTGGCCGCATGTAGGATAACAAGCGAGCAATTGCTGGTAGGCCATATACCTGCCGGTGTATTGCTCTGTAGCTATTTATAAATATAAAGGATGGAGGAATACCCTATGAAAATGGGCAGCTGGATTATGCTGGTGTTGGCCAGTGGCGTGGCATCGATGGCGCAGGCGGCAAACGATTGCGCCGATTACTGGCAGAAAGAGCAATCGTATACGCAAGGGCAAACGGTGAGCCATCTGGGGCGCAATTATCGCGCCAACTGGTGGACCTACGCCATGCGCCCTGATCGCGTGGAAAGCCGTAGCGAATGGTCCGATTTGGGCCAGTGCAGCTATCCACAACACAGCGTGTTCGAGTTGCCGGGCGAGCAATTGCAAGCGCTCACTAGCCCGAGCATGACCGTGGGCACCCGCTACCGGATTCATGTCCGCCTACCGGCAGACTATCAGCCCCAGCGCGCCTATCCGGTGCTGTACGTGGCGGACTGGAGCTGGCTGGGGCAGCGCGAAACCATGCAAGCGCTGCTCATGGAGTTTGAAGGGCGTGACGTTCCGCTGGCGCAATGGCGCAGCGTGCCCGAACAAGTGGCCGAAGCCCAGTCCGCCGGTGAAGCTGCTCCGGTGATTCTGGTCGGTATCGAGTGCCCGGATGAGCTGGGGCCGTGTCTGGTGCGTCGTTCGCGTGATTTGACCCCGACTCATTCTGCCGCCGAGGACGACTATATCCGCAGCTGGCTGATGCCGGACTTGTCCCCCACACAGCAGGTAAGCGGTGGCGGCGCCAATTTTGGCCGTTTTATCCGCGAATCGGTTATTCCATCGGTCGAGCGGCGTTTTAAAGCCGACCCGCATCAGCGCGGCTGGTTGGGCACTTCGTTGGCGGGCCTGTGGGGCGCTGACCAATTGTTGAACCATGATCGCCTGTTTAGCCGCTATCTGCTCAATAGCCCGTCCTTGTGGTACGACAATATGGCTACGTTGCAGCGTACCGCCAGCCAGAGTGCGGCCAGTCTGGCCGGTGTGCAGCAGCTGTATTTGAGCATTGGTGCCGAAGAAACGCAGGAGCGTCCATTGCTGGAAGAATACGCTACTGTGCTGGCGCAGCGCCAGCTCAACCCGCATACCCGGATCATTCCCGACGCCAGCCATCTACTGGCCCCGGCACAGGCCAGCCGATTGGGGCTGCCCAAGGTGTATCCGGCGAAGTAAAGTACGCCTGATTAGCTGAAGCTTGCTGGTCACATCCGCAGCGTGGGCATCCGGTGATGCCTGCGCTGCGTATTTTTTACTGCGATACATCGGAGTCTGCCATGAGCGATCACCCCAAAACATCATCAGCCCACTCGCGCTATCAGCTGGATACTCGCGCCGGGCAAGAGCAGATGCCTGCCGGCTTGGGCAAGGTGCTCGAGATTCTGACGAATACGCAGCCGGAGCGGGCGATGCCTGCTGATCCGCCTGCGACGGTGAGGTGGCCTATGGGCAATCTGTTTGCCGATGCGCAGCCGCCGCAGGATGGCGAGCGCTTTGAGCCATTGCACCAGCAGGCGGGCCTGCTGATCGAGCGGATCGTCAGCTCAGCGCGGATCGCGCAGCAGGAATACATTCAGACTCAGGATGAATGGGTGTTGCTGCTACAGGGGGAGGCCACGCTGGAGGTGGCCGGGCAAGAGATTACGCTGCGCACGGGTGACTATCTGCTAATCCCGGCGCAAACCCCGCATACGGTACGCCGGGTGAGTGAAGGGGCGCTCTGGCTTGCTGTACACTACCCGTGCCAGAAATAACTGGAAGTTATCGATGAATTTCAATATTGAAGTCCGATTACAGCCCGCGCAGCACTTTATCTCCCGCTGTTGCTATGTCACTGTCGCCGATTTATTGCCGTGTATTGAGGCTACGCTGGCAGAAATGCACACTGCACTAGCCTTGGAGGGGCTTGTTGCGGCCGGTGCCCCTTGGGGAATTTACCGGGGCGATATTAGCGAGTCTGCCGATGGCCCGATTGAGATTTGCCTGCCGTTTGTGGGAAAGGCCGCCGAATGTGTCGGTTTTGACGTTAAATTCCAGCCCGCAGTGCAGGGCGCGGTGATTGCAGTTAGTGGCGATGCTGCCGCTTATCCGCAGGTGATCGAGGCCTATCAGCAAGGTAAGCGCTGGCTCGATGAGCAAGGCCGCATGATTATTGATGACGCACGCGAAGTCTGGCTCAGTGACGATGTGCAAGTGCTGGAAATCATCTGGCCTTTTGAATAAAGCACTCTTTGGGGGCGTGCTGGAGCGAATGGTTTTTGATGGCTTCAGAAGTCTTCAGGCGATTTTAGCGCAGGTATTTGGCCTGCAGGCGGCTAAGCGTGCCATCCTGTACCAGCGCTTGGTAGGCGTGCAGAAATCGCTGGTAAAAGTCGGCGCGAACCTTGGGGTTAAAGGCGAAATAGCAGCCCAGCCCCGGTTGCAGCGTGTAGGCCACCGTCATTTCGGTCGGATTGAGTCCGGCCGTTTTGGCCTCGTAGGCATGGCTCAGCAGGATGCCGGAGACCAGATCAAAGCGTCCGGCGTACAGCATTCTGGTAATGCTGCCCGAGGACGGGATTTTTTCCAGCTGTTCGGCCGGAAAATTATTCCGCTGCAAAATCTCGATATCTGCGCCATACGCCGGTACGCCCACCTTGTACTGGTGGGCGTCGGCCAGTGTGCCCAGCTGAATGTCGTTTCGGCTTTTCAGCCTGATCAGCGCAATATCGCAAGGGTCTACCGGCCCCACCCACAGATAGCTGTTTTCACGCGGTGCCGTGCGCACCGTGGTAAACAGAATGCTGTTGGCGTCGGCGCTGTTTTTGCTCACCGCCCTGGGCCAGGGTAAAAATTCGGTTTTAATGCGCAAACGCGCCTTGTTGGCGATCAGCATCAGCAGCTCGTACGAAATGCCGCTGGCTTGCTGACCTTCTTGCTGATAGTTAAAAGGCGGAAAACGCTCGGTATAGGCGCGCAAATCTTCGGCCCTGGCCGGGTTGGCCAGCAGCAGGGGCAGCAAGATCAGCGGTAGCCCGCCTACGCGAGTGGCGCGAAGGCGGGCTTGAAGGCGCGTCCACACGATGAAATCCCGTTTTTGCGAAGGCGATAGTGCAGTATTCACCCTCAGGGAATAAAGCACAAGCCTGAACCGCCCGACCTGCTGGCCTTGGTAAAGATTATTCTATATGGGTATTTGCACGGGGGCTTTGTTCATATTGGTTTGTGGCGTAATACACGTATGGGGTAATTGCAGGCGACTGGCTTTACCAAGCCCATCTAGCCGCCCGGTACAAGGCAAGACGCGCCAAGTGCTCTGGCTGTGTGGCATCAGTGTTTTTACCTATAAGCAACACTTGCACGCATTCAATGGCAAAGACATGGCGATGAAATAAAATAGTCAGTCTTGTAAAAGTTAAACAGTGCGGCTGCTCCGTGGCGGCTACACCTGGCTTTCGGGTGTTTCATTCACTGTGTCATGCGGGGGTGGTATGGAGTTTATTTCTGATGTGTTCAGTTTCTTGTTTTGGGCTGCGCTGATTCTGGGTGGCCTAGCTCTGTGGTGCTATAACGGCTTGCGCCGCAGCGCCGAAAACGTCAAAGAAGCCTGGTCAAATATTGGCGTAGTGGCCAAAAAGCAGATTTCGCTGATCAACCAGCTGATCGATGTGGTCAAAAGCTATGAAGACAGCGAAAAGCTGGTGATGTTGAAAGTGTCCGAAGACAGCAGTCTGACGTCGATCCAGAATATGGTGCACCAGTCGACCGTAGCCTTGAACACCATGGCGGGTCTGGCGCAGAAGTTTCCCGACCTGAAAAGCAATCAGCAGTACAACCGCCTGATCGATAGCATCCAGCAGGTTGAGGCGCAACTGCACGGCTATCGCGAGCAATACAATGCGGTGACCAAGGCGTATAACGTCGAGCGTGGCAAGATTCCGCATGTGTTCATTTCCAGCCAGCTGGGCTTCAAATCAGCCCCCTATCTGGAATTTAGCGGTGGCGAAGAAATCCACGACATGGGCGTGCTCAAGACCATCGGTGGCGACGATGCCGAGCGCCTCAATGCGCTGATCGGCAACGCCAGTGGCAAAGTGCTGCAGCTGGGCAAAACCGCCGCTGGGGCAGGCATGCAAATCGGCAAGCAGGCCGCGTCAGCAGGCAAGCAATTGCTTGATAAAGGCAGCAGCAAGCTCAAAGAAATTACCGTCGTCGATTATTTCTACCTCGATGCCGAGCGCAAGCCGCAAGGCCCGGTGCAATGGGATGCCTTGCTGGCCTTGCACGCCGACGGGCACATTGGCGATGAGACTCTGGTCTGCAGCAAATCGCAAATGGGCAGCAGCGACTGGCAGGCACTCAAAATCCTGATCGAAGCTGAGCAAGCCAGCGCCTTGCCACCGATTCCAGAATTGCCGCCCATTCCGGCTGAAGCAGAAAAAACGCACTAAGTCAGGCAAAGTATCAGTTTGCTTGAATTGGATTCAAATTCGAGCGGGTCAGCCGCATTACCCACGGCAAGCCAATCGGTATTCATTCAATTGGTGTCTCTGGCAGATGCGCAGCCCCTCGGGCAAGGAAAACTGATATGCCGACCATTGACTTCTTTAATGTCCGGATTACCCTCTGGAAGGCGATTGCTGGGCTGATCTGCCTGCTTTTTGGCCTGTGGATTGGCTTTGCTGGCTATTCGAATGTGCAGTTGGAGCCGTTGATAAAGGCCATCATTTACACTTTTGCCTTGGGGGTTTCAATGGCGGGAGTGTATTTGGCAAGCTATGTCGATTACCGCTACTTTGACCATCAGAACCAGCAACTCAAACGTGTGAATGGCTTATGGTTTGCACCGCAAAAGACATTTTATTCTTATGGGAATATGCGAGCGGTACAGGTTCGAATGGCTTCAACAACACACAAAACGGAGTTGAGTGAGCGCACGCAAACAGTCGCAACCCAGTATTCGGCAGTGATTAAATTAAAGGATGACGAGCTTTATTTTCGTGGTTCATCCAATGAACAAGAAACGATCAAGTATGCCGAGCAGCTGGCAGATATGCTTGGTATTCCTTTAAAGCTTGATCTGAATGGCCTTGCTAAAAATCGTTCGAAAGACAGCAATGCCAGTTTTGCCCGGATGATTTTCTTATTGTTATCCCTGCTTTTCGTCCTTGCTTGCATGTATGGATTGGCTGTAATGACCAGCGCAGGATGAAGCGCAGCGCTCTCGTTCCCTATCATGTTTAACCATTTTGTTCTCGCATCAAGAACCATAGCCAAAGCCCTGCTATCCAATGAAAGCCAGTTATGAAGTCGTGAGTGTGGCGCACAGCGAGTCTTGGTCATTTTTCACTCGCCATCAGCAAAGCAGCCTGCCATTCAACTGGCATTATCACCCCGAGTACGAATTGTCGCTGGTGCTCAATGCCAAAGGGCAGCGCTATATTGGCGACCATATTGCGGCGGTTCATGGGCATGATCTGGTGCTCACTGGACCTAATCTGCCGCATACCTGGGCGGTATCGGCGCTCAATGAGCAGGCGCAGATTGAAGTGCGCGTGATCTGGTTTACGCACGAATGGCTGGCCCAGCTGTGTCAGGTTTGTCCTGAGTGCACCCCATTGCTGCAAGCCTTTGCGCAGGCGCAGCATGGCTTGCTGTATTCGGCGGCGACGCTGGCGCAAGTGCAGCCGCTGATGGAAGAGATGCTGAATGCCTCGATGATGAACAGGCTGGTGCTGCTGTTTAAAGTGCTGCAGCTGCTGGCGCAAGACACGCCAACGCCGCTGTCGGCGGCTACTTTTTCCAGCCCGACACCACCACGCAGCGAGCAGCGGCTCAATCGCGTCACGCAATATTTACTCGATCACTACGATCAACCGCTTGATCTGGTGCGGCTGGCGCAATTGGCCAATTTGTCGGCCAACAGTCTGTGCCGCAGTTTCAAGCAACACACCCGCATGACTTTGTCCGATTATTTAAGCCAGCTGCGCATCGCCCGTGCCTGCGAAGCGCTAATCGAAGGGCAGGAGCCCATTTCCGTCATTGCCTACCGCGTTGGCTACACCCATCTGACGCATTTCAACCGGCAATTCAAACGCATCAAGCAACTTTCCCCCAGTGAATTTCGCGCCCGATTCAATCGCGAAAGCGACAAAACTTAACCCTGATTAGCCACTGTACGCACGCTATATGCCGGGCAATGCCCGGCCCATTGGCGCATGCTCCAGCAATCGGCACAGTCATGGACTGCAGGCCATGAGCGCTGCATTGCTGCCCCCTGGGGGCGAGCGTCTGACAAATCCGGAGATTGATAGCATGAGTCCAGAATTACTGCGTTTTTATCGCCTTGCCATTCCGATTACGATTCAGATCCTGTTTCTATCGGCACGCAATATTACCGATATTCTGATGACCTCCTCACTGGGCATCGTCGCCGTGGCGTCGGTCGGGATTGCCAGCAAGGCCATTATGGTGGGGATGGTGGCAATGGGCGGCTTGGCCAGCGGCAGCAGCGTACTGGGTGCCCAGTATTGGGGTGAAAACAATACCAGCGGCCTGCGTAAATCGATCTGGCTGGGGCTGATGACGTCAGCCTTGCTGGTACTTGCGCCGATGCTGATTCTGTTCGGGCTGACCCCCGAATGGTTGATCTCGCTGGCGAGTACCGACCCAGCGCTGATTAGCAACGCCGCCGATTATTTGCGTATTTTCGGGCTGGCTTTTGTCTTTTTGGCGATCAGCAACTGTCTGGGGATTGCCTTGCGGGTGTCGGGCCGCGCTTCGCTGGCGACCTACTGCAGCCTGATTGGCGTCGCGCTCAATATTGTAATCAGCTATGTCCTGATCTTTGGCCATCTGGGATTGCCTGCACTGGGCATTTTGGGTGCAGCCTGGGCGACGGTGATCAGCTCGGTGATCGAGGTCCTGATCATGCTGCTGATCTTTTCCCGCAAGGTAAAAGATTTGCTGCCCCGCCTTGCTGATTTACCAGCGATTAGCAAGGTTGAGCTGAAAAGCTATCTGGCTATTGCAATTCCATCGACGATCAATGGTTTGCTCTGGGCGCTGGGGATTTTTACCTACAGCGTGATTTATGGCCGGATCGGCACCGAAGCGCTGGCGGTGATGGCTTCGCTGACGCCGCTGGAATCGATTGCGGCGTCGGTCGAACAGGGGCTGGCTACGGCAACCGGCATTTTGCTCGGTAATTATCTGGGGCAATCCGAGTTTCGCCAAGCCAAGGAGAACGGCTTTAAATACCTCAAATACAGTGTATGTACTTCTCTGGGTCTGGGTGTGTTGCTGATTCTGATCATGCCGCTCTTTCTGACGATGTTCAAACTGACGGGCGACAAAGCCGGTATCGCCACTGCGGTCTACATGATCATGGTCTTTACCTTCTGGGTGAAAACCATCAACGCCGTTGGCATTAGTGGTGTGTTACGCAGCGGCGGTGATGTAGGTGCCGGGCTGAAAATCGACATGATAGGCCAGTGGGGCATAGGTATCCCAATCGCCCTGATCGGTGCCTTTATCCTCAAACTCAGCCTGCCTTTGGTCTTTGCGCTGGTGATGCTCGAAGACATCTGCAAGGCGGTACTCACAACGGCACGAATCAGAAAATACATCTGGATCAGAAAAATTACCCAATCAGCGGGATCGTAAACCAAACGTCAACAGAGCCTAGGCTAGTCCGCCAATACGCTATGGCCATTGCTCAAAAAGAGCCTGCATTTCAAGTGTCCACAGAGAGTGGCTAAAGCTAATCTGTGGGATGAAAACCTAAAACCCTTGCCCGTATTTGTGCCCGGGCAAGGGTTTTAAGGCGTGGCGTTATGGCCAGATTGGCTGGGCAAAGCGGTATTTGGCCAGCAGCGTGCTTGGGCGGCATGCGTCGCCGTTGCACAGCCATACGCTGGCGTAATTGCCCGCGGCGTTGCTGGCGCTGATGTCGGTGTTGGCAACAAACACCATCCCGTTTGGATGCGTGGTTTTGCTCAATACCGTGCCTTCAGCCACGCTGCAGCTGCCATCGGGGTTGCTTGGCAGATAACGTGGTGCTGGGGGCAGCACGCTAGGCGTGCGGATGGCTTGCGGGCCCGGCAGGCTGCTGACCACTTTACCGTCGATCCGTACTTCCCAGCGTTCCAGCATGGTGACTGGTGTTGGTAAGCCGGTAGAGCTGGTGTCGACATGCACTTCAGTGCGGCAAGCTGCGCCCACTTTTTCGGTGAAGGTAATCAGGTAGACCGTTTGCGGGCTGACAAAGCTGGCTTTCAAGCTGCCATCGGCTTGCCGGTTGATCTGGGCGCTAAATTGCGGAGGGCGGCTGGTGCTGCTAACAGGCAGCGCCCCTTTGTCTTCCCACGGGCTGCCAGCCTGATCGGGCGGATTATTCTGTGTCCACCATTTGGCCTGATAAATCCGGCCATTGAATGCCGCTTGCTCGCCGCCACTGTAGGCTTTGCTGCTGCTCCAGGGCTGTGGGCCTGCACCCTGATTGCCGCTACTTTGCACTTCCCAAGCGCCCCAGGCCTGGCCGGGTTTTTCGTTTTGCGTCCACCATTTGGCTTTATAAGTGATGCCGTCCAGGCTGGCCAGATCGCCTGTATTGTAGACTTTGCCCGCATCCCAGACTGGTGTGAGCGGATTGGCTGCGCCATAAACGCGATCCGTTTCGGCATCGTTCAGCCCCGGCAGGCTGGCCTGATTGGTGTAACGCTCAAGTTGCACCGGGCATTGGCCGTTGCTCACGGGTGGAATGTAGGGAAAATTTGGGTCTTTATCCGGGTAAGTCACTGGCAGGCGGCCATCCAGACCGGCAGGCAGCGGCGGTGGTGTCATTTGTGGTGGTGGCGAGCAGGCCAGGCTGGCTTGCGCCAACAATGTGCCGCCCAGGCTCAACGCTAAAAGCTTGATATTCATGGTCTTCCATCCTTGATTATGTTTGATATTTTCCGGCTATGGGTGCCGGAAAGGCTGTCTTGCAGCCGTGATCAATATCATCAAGTCATTTGCTAAAGTCAAGCTGTAGTCAGTGAGTTTGTGATCTGGTGAACACTGGCTTTACAGTGGGGCCAGTTTACGGATTTTGATCGTGGGGTATATCTCTGAAGCTATGGTTTGATTTTATTTTGGTGGCTATACATGGGTGGTGTATTGCAAATCGACGCAGCTCGATTGGGGGGCTAAAGGGTACAGCGCAGCGTCCAGCACTGCTGGTTATGTTGCCTAGCTATATACCCTGTTACTTCAGCGCTTCAACAATTCGCTGCAAGAATAATAGCTGTTGTGCATAAAGCGTGTGAGGCGTTGAGCCTGTTTCATGTAAATTGCATTTGACCGCAAGGCGCTGCATTTGATTGTGGCTAAGTTGTAAGGCTACGTGGATTTTCTCATTGGCTTTTGATTGTGCTTCATGATATTGCATCGCTAACGCATAATTTTTGTATGCAAGAAATTCAAAATCGCAGGCTTCATAGTTTTCTAAGCGCGTGGTTATTTCTCTGGCCGTGATGATTGTTGGAGTCTCTAGATTTGAGTGAATGAGTATTTCACTTTCGGCGATTTCTTCCACATACACGTAATCATCTTCCAAAAGAATGGCGTTTAGCTCTGTAGCAAGTGCCGCTATATTTTCTGGGTGTTTGGCATATATGTAGAGAATGGGAGCTTCTCTGGGCGCGGGGTCGAATTGGCCTGTACTTAATCGAATCTCGACCCCCTCATTTTTAGTCTCAAAACGCTCTAAAAACCCTTCAAAGATATATCTGCTAGCCATGATTATTCCTGTTGATGGGTTTTTAGCTGCATGGTTGATTATTTCTGCAACCACTTCGCCGCTTCAATCGCGTAGTAAGTCAAAATCGCATCGGCACCAGCGCGCTTGAAGGCGAGCAGGCTTTCCATCACCACTGCTTCTTCGTTCAGCCAGCCGTTTTGCGCTGCGGCTTTGAGCATCGCGTATTCGCCGGAGACTTGATAGACGAAAGTCGGCGCGGCGAATTCATCTTTGACGCGGCGCACGATGTCCAAGTAAGGCATGCCTGGTTTCACCATCACCATATCAGCGCCCTCGGCCAGATCTAAGGCCACTTCGTGCAGCGCTTCATTGCTATTGGCCGGGTCCATCTGGTAGGTGTATTTATTGCCCTTGCCCAGATTGCCCGCCGAGCCAACCGCGTCGCGGAATGGGCCGTAGAAGGCGCTGGCGTATTTGGCTGAGTAGGCGAGGATGCGGGTGTGGATGTGATTGTCGCGATCGAGCGCGGCGCGAATGGCGGCGACGCGGCCATCCATCATGTCCGATGGCGCAATAATATCAGCACCCGCAGCGGCGTGGCTGGCGGCCTGGCGCACCAGCGCGGCAATGGTTTCGTCGTTCAGCACATAGCCGCTGTCATCAATAATGCCGTCCTGACCGTGCGTGGTGTAGGGATCGAGCGCGACGTCGGTGATGATGCCTAGCTGCGGAAAACGCATTTTCAAGGCTTCGACGGTGCGCGGCACCAAGCCACGCTGATTCCACGCTTCGCGCGCATCCAGCGTTTTAAGTTGCGGCTCAATGACCGGAAACAGCGCCAAGGCCGGGATGCCGAGCTTGACCGCTTCTTCGGCGACGGCAAACAGTTTGTCCATACTCATGCGCTGCACGCCCGGCATTGAGGCGATGTCTTCCACCCGATTACAGCCGTCGAGCACAAACACGGGCAGGATCAGATCGCTGGCGGTGAGCGTGTTTTCACGCATCAGGCGGCGGGAAAAATCATCACGGCGCATGCGGCGCAGGCGGGTCGTTGGGAAAGGGCGATTGGTGTGCATGAGACATCCCGTGGCAGTGCTGGGCCGCTGCTCTTGTGGAGCAGGGCCGCGCGGTTGAAAAAGATTGGGCTGATTTTACTCCGATTTATGCGCGTTTCGGCGCAAAAAGGCCAGTCCATGGCTGTGGATTATGCGAGGCCTTGGCTATGCTCCGGGGTAGTATTGATCAGATGGGCGTTCTGGCTATGGCTTAGCGAAAGATACCTCTCATATTGCTTGAGCACATCGGCAATCAGCTCTTCGGTGCGCAGGTATTCAATATCATAGCCACGGCGGCCATCGGCAAAGAAGGTGACGGGCTCGAAGGTGTGCTGACGCTCGCTGGCTGGTAGGTTGGCGTCGCGCAGCGCAAAGCTGGCCACTGGGCGGGCGTGGGCGCGTACACCATAGATAAAGTCGCGCAGATTCGGCTGCGGTACGCACAGCGCAATGGCGCCATCATCGTGCGTGGTCACGGTGGCTTTGCAGCCGCGTTGCTGCATTTCCAGCGCGACTTCGTCGAGCGCCGGTTTGACGGTCTCGCGGATAAAGCGTGCTACATCATCCTGGCTAGGCTGGTGCAGAATCTGCTCCAGCCTTTGCTTCCAGTGCTGGCCGGTCCAGAAGGTGCTGGCCGGGGTGAATTTCTGCTGTGAATGGCGCTGATCGGCCAGCAGCCCGCGCCAGAGCGAAAAGGCCAGCAGAATCATCACCATGGTAAATGGCAGCGCGGCGATCAGCGTCATCGTCATCAGGGCTTTTTGCCCGCCTGCGCCGAGTAGCGTCGCGGCTGTTAGGCCGAGCAATACAGCCCAGAACAAACGCTGCCAAACCGGCGAATGCTCAGGATCGCGTGACGATAAAGTATCAAGCATCAGCGCGCCCGAATCGGCCGAGGTGACAAAAAACACCAGGATCAGCAGCATGGAAATGACCGAAGCGATGCTGGAAAATGGCAGATAGTCAAAAAACTTGAACAGCAAGGCGTCCACATTCCCCGCTGTGGCCGCCAGTGCGCCGTGGGCAATATTCATATCCAGCCAGATCACTGTATTGCCAAAGACGGTCATCCACAGGAAGGTGAAGATACTCGGGATAATAATCACGCCGGTGATGAATTCACGGATGGTGCGGCCGCGCGAAATGCGGGCGATAAAGAGACCAACAAAGGGCGACCATGAAATCCACCACGCCCAGTACAGGATGGTCCAGCCGCTGAACCAGCCTGCGGTGCTGCCGGGCTCGTAGGTAAAGCTGCGGAAGGTCAGATTGATAAACTGATTAAGGTAATGCCCCAGATTGTCGCCAAACGCGCCAAGCAAAAAGAGCGTCGGGCCGGTAAACAGCACAAACAGCAGCAGCGAGACCGCCAGCAGCAAATTAAGCTCGGAAAGGCGGCGGACGCCTTTTCCCAAACCCGTAGCCGCTGAAATGCCGGCCAGCACAATGACGGTGGCAATCAGCCCCAGCTGGACAGCTAGCCCGGTGGTATCCCAGCCGGTGAGCTGGTGCAAACCGGCCGCCAGCTGCGCCGAGCCCAGCCCGACAGAGGGGGCAAGGCCAAACAAGGTGCAGCACAGGGCAAAGACATCGATGGTATGGCCAATCGGGCCATGAATGCGCTCGCGCAAAATCGGATACAAGCCCGAGCGCAGCGACAGCGGTAAATTGTAGCGAAAGCCGAAATAGGCCAGCACCAGACCCACCAGACCGTAAATGGCCCAGGCATTAAAGCCCCAGTGCAGGAAAGTGCTGCTCATGGCCTCGCGGGCGGCTTCCAGCGTCTGCCCTTGCGCCAGCGGGGGCGAAACATAGTGCATCAAGGGTTCGCCAACGCCGTAGTACATCAGGCCAATGCCCATCCCAGCGGCAAACAGCATGGCCAGCCAGGAGGTCAGGCTAAATTCGGGCTCGGCATCGTCGGCCCCCAGGCGGATTTTGCCAAAGTCACTGATGGCCAGAGCAATCAGGAAAATAAAAAAGCCGGACACCGCCAATGTGTAAAACCACGAAAAATGGACGGTAATCCAGTGCTGGATGATTAGTAGCTGACTTTCAGCCGCTTGAGGGGCCAGCGTAGTTAGGGCGATCAGCAGGCCAATGGTAATCAGGCTGGGGATGAGCACCGGCAGATTGAAGGTATGCCGTGGGAGAGTTAGCCGTGGCGAGGCAGTGTTGTTCATATTGAGCTCCACTTAAGGAGCTCCTCTGGATCAGGGTTTGGGATAGCAATAGGCGAGGAGCTCGATCAAAAGAACAGCAGACCGCGATTAATTAAAGAAGGTCTGCACAGAAAGCATCACTGTATCGGCCTTGCCCATGCGCTTGCTACCCAATAAATACCAAGTGTGAATATCCCCGCTTGCTTCGATGAACTTATGCTGCCGTCTTGCTCTGGCCTATAGCTGCGCTCACGCCGATCAGCCGTAGCGCGCCAGACCCAGTGCGCTGGTGTCGATTTCGGGGCGATCGCCATTGATCAGATCGGTAAGCACGCGTGCCGAGCCGCAGGCCATCGTCCAGCCCAGCGTGCCGTGGCCGGTGTTCAGCCACAGATTGCGGATGCGGGTAGTGCCAATAATGGGGGTGCCGTCGGGGGTCATCGGCCTTAAACCTGTCCAAGGCGTAGCCTGAGTTAAATCGCCGGCGTGCGGAAACAGATCATTGGCGACCATTTTCAGCGTCGCAACCCGTTTGGGATCGATCACCTTGTCGTAACCAGCAACTTCGGCCATGCCGCCCACCCGCAGGCGCTGGTCAAAGCGTGTCAGGGCGATTTTGTAGGTCTCATCCATTACCGTCGAGCGTGGTGCGACCTCGGCTGCTGCCCCGGTCTGCGCCAGTGGCACGGTGATCGAATAGCCTTTGACCGGATAAACCGGCAAATCGAGCCCCAGCAATTGACCCAATTGCCGTGATGCGCAGCCGGCAGCCAGCACAATCTGATCGGCATGCAGCGTTTCGCCTGACAGCTGCACGCCAGTGATCTGGCCATTTTTTACCGGCAAACCCAATACATCGACGCCGTAACGAAAGACGGCGCCAGCCTGTTCGGCCATGCTGGCCAGTTGGCGGGTAAAGAGCTGGCAATCGCCGGTTTCATCGTTGGGCAGGCGCAGTGCGCCGACCAGCTCTGCAGCCTTGTGCGCCAGCGCGGGTTCGGCTTTGACAATGCCGTCGCGGTCAAGCAATTCATGCACGACGCCCATTTTGGCTAGCAAATCGGCGTCGCGGCGGCCATTGTCCAATTGCGCCGCTTTGCGGAAAATCTGCAAAGTCCCCAGCGTGCGCCCTTCGTACTGAATCCCGGTTTGGGCGCGCAGCAGTTTGAGCTGGTCACGGCTGTATTCTGCCAGCGGCACCATGCGGTTTTTATTGCGCTGATAGGCTTCTACGGTGCAATTGGCCAGCATTTTGGCCATCCACTCCCACTGAAATGCATCGCTACTGGGGCGAACGCGTAGCGGGCCGTGCGTTTGCGCCAGCCATTTGATCGCTTTGAGCGGCACGCCCGGCGCAGCCCATGGCGCAGCGTAGCCCGGTGAAATTTGCCCGGCGTTGGCAAAACTGGTTTCCTGTGCTGCAGCTGGATGGTGTTCCAGCACTGTGACTTGATGTCCGGCGCGTTGCAGGTAATAAGCGCTTGTGACGCCAACGACCCCCGCACCAATGATGATGATCTGCATACTTGCCACCCTCGGATTGATACCAAGAGCATAGATGCCTGCTGCAGCGGGCGCGATGCGGAGAAACCATTAGGGTCTGTTGATGTTTGGTTTGCAGCCAAACCAGGACTTTAAATAAAGCATCCGGCTGGGCGATTTTTTCGATGATGCTGCGTTGTAGAGCGCTGACATAGGATGACTAGGCGGCGCGATCTACGTCTTGCCTCATCGAAAAACTCGCGCTAGTGCGACGGCGAACCAAACATCAACAGACTCTAAGCAGTGGCTCGCTGAGGCGGATTAATCTGAGTTGTCATTGTGGGGTATATTCATGAGACTATTGATAGATATGGCCTGCATGAATATACCTTGCGATGTATTTTGCTGTGATGATTTAGCTCAGCTTGAACTGGCTAACTAGCCGTTCCAGCTGCGCGGCGCTGTCCTGCAGCTGGCTCGATAGTGCGGCATTCTGATCGGCGCTATGGCTGATGTCTTCGGCCATGCGTGCAATGCGTTCGACACTTTGCGCCACCAGATGCGAAGCGGCTTTTTGTTCGGACATCGCGCTGCTGATTTCGGCGACGGCATTGAGTTCGGCGTGGCTGCTGTCGCGAATATGCGCCAGGGCATCGTTGGCCTCGCCAACACGCTGGCTACCGCGATCCATTTCCTTGCGCGCCCTGTCCATGCCGATGGCGGCGGCCTCGGTGTCTTTCTGGATGGTGGCGACCAGCTGATGGATTTCTCCGGTGGATGACGAAGTGCGCTCAGACAGTTTGCGTACTTCATCGGCGACTACAGCAAAGCCGCGACCTTGCTCGCCAGCCCGTGCCGCTTCAATGGCGGCATTGAGCGCCAACAGATTGGTTTGTTCGGCAATTTCCTTGATTACCTGAACAATTTTGCCGATTTCAACCGAATGCGTTTTCATGCTGTCCACATTGCCGCCCAGCGTTTCCAGATCGCTGGCTAGCTCGGTAATTTCACCCAGCACCGCCTGCATGATTTTCTGGCCCTGATCGACTTCATTCTGCGCCGAACGCGCCTGCTCCTCGGATGAACCGGCATGCTCAGATACCGAAGCAATGCTGACGCTCATTTCTTCCATGGCCGCCGCCATTTCTCCCGAGGCATTGGCTTGCGTGCGCGAGGCTTGCACCACCGATTCGGTATTGCGGTTCAATTGCGCGGCCGACGTGGAGACTGCGCCGGCATTGCTGCGGATTTGCGCAATAATGTTTTTCAAGCCGCTGGCCATGCTGTTAAAGCTGTCACTGACATCGGCCAGCTCGTCGCTGACGTCGAGCTGCACCAGTTGGCTTAAATCGCCCTGAGCAAACCGCTCTGCCCCCTGACGCAGTTGCTTGACCGACTGGATAATCGACAAAAAAGCACCGGTTAATAAATAGCTGCCGAGCAAGAGCATGGCACCGGAAATCCCCAGCGCAATCAGCCGGTTCTGGCGTATTGCTGCGGTGCGCAGCTCCAGCGAGCGGCCGACATCGCCCAGAATTTGGTCAGATAGCTGATTGATCTGGGTAATGGTCTGGCTGAGCTGGGCAAAATGCGCAGCAGGATCGACGGTGACCGTGTCATTGGCAAAAGACTGTTGCAGATAGTTTTGCTGTGCGGCGAGTGCCTGATTCAGTTTTTTGGCATTATCGATCGCGCCCTGATTGCTGGTGTGCGCTATTTTTTTCTCGATATTGCCCGGCGTGATCCCGATCATTGCTGCCAGAGTACCCATTTGCAATTGCTCGGCAGTCGTGGCCGAACCCGCACTGGCAAGCCGTGCGCCCAGACCGCGTGCCTTGGCGACTGTTTCGCCAACCGGCAATAAGTCATTAAAAAAAATGGCCTGCAGATAATAGCTGTCCACTTCGGAATCCAGCGCTAGCCCTGATTCATGCGAAATAGCTTCCATAAACCCGAGCAGCAAGTCTATTGTTTTGGTGTGGCTGGCAAAATTGTCTGTGGGGTTGGCGCTTTTCCAGCTGCTGGCTAGTTGTGCGACTTGTGGGCTGATCGCCTGCCATTGTTTTTGCAGCGTTGGATTGCTGCTTTGGGTGAAGAGCGTGTCGGTGCTGTTTAGCTGATTGCTGAGTTTTTGTTCGTTTTGCTCGATTGCCGCGGCAAAATCGGTCTTGCCTTGCAAATAAGAGGTGCTCAAGCCTCGGTGTTGCTGGCTAAGGTCGATGACGCTGCGTACCGTGATCGCTGCTTGCAGCCCGGCGTGCTCGCGTTCGATGAATTCAATATTTTCATTGAAATTACTGATGATGCGTCCCAGCATGTAAAAGCTGGGGATGGCCAGAATGAGTGCAATCAGGATAAATTTCTGGGCAAATCTGAGTTTGGCTACCAAAGCAATTGCAGGAGCAAAGAGGATGTGCATAATCGGTAACCCATGTATTTAATGTATGAATTGATTGTAATTTATAGATGGACTCAGGCAAGTTGTTGGTCAGTTTTTGTGTTTTTGTCTGGCTTTTAGGTTACGACTTGTATGGGTTTTGACTGGTTTTGAATCTTGGGAAGGAAAATCAATGCTGCGCCATTTATTGCTTGTATTGTTTGTTATGCTAACCGGCCTTGCCCACGCTGCAGAAACCGGCAAGCCCAAAGTCATTTTAAATGTGGTGGGTAAAGTGACTACGCCGCTGGCGTTTAGCCTGGCCGAGCTCGATAAGCTGCCGCAAAAGAAAATGACGGTATCAACACCGTGGTATCCAGAGCCGCAAACATTTGAAGGGCCTTTGCTGCGCGATGTCTTGCAGCAGGCCAAATTGAAGGGCGAAACCCTGAAATTGCAAGCGCTCAATGACTACACGATTGATGTGCCTGCCGCTGACTCACAACAGTATGATGTGATCGTGGCCAGCCGACTTAACGGTAAAACCATGTCGGTACGGGAAAAAGGCCCTCTATTTATCATGTACCCGTTTGATCAGCATGAGAAACTGCGCAAGACCGAGTATTACCGCCGTTGTGCCTGGCAATTGAAACAAATTATTGTGGAATAAGAATGAGTCGACGCTTTTTGCTGATTTTGCTGGTGATGAGCAGCGTATTGCTGCTCAATTTCAGCCTGATCGTTTACTTCGAACAGCAGCAAAAAGCCGAGCTGGTGGATTTTGCCGAACAGGGGGTGGGTAATCAGCTGTGGCAGATTTTCCAGTTTCGCGGTGAGTTTAACCGCTTGCGTGAGGCGGTTGATAACCGCGATGAGGACGATCTGTCGCTACGGTTTGATATTGTGTTCAGCCGGGTTCACAGCTTTGAAATGGATGCCACACTAAAGCAGTTTAGCGATCCGGTGTTGCGAACCGCCCTGTTGCCCTCGCTTAAGCAACTAGTCACCTCGATCGATCAGCAAATCCGTACCCGGCCACTCACGCCCGCGCGCTGGGCGCAGCTGCAGCAGCAAATTAATGCCCAGCAAGAGCCCATCGAAGACATGGTGCAGCGCATCCGCACCGAAGAAACCAAGCGAAATGATCTGAAAAAAGACCGGCTGGCCAAGCTGGGCTTCTGGCGTGTGTTGCTGGCGTCTTTGCAGGTGGTCTTGCTGCTGGCCTTTGCCGCGCTGGCTCTCAGGGGCTTGTGGCGCAGCGAGCAGCAGCGGCACAAATTGCAACAATTGAATCAGTCCTTGCTCGAAGCCCGTCAACAGGCCGAGGCCGCCAATGCGACCAAAAGCCGTTTTCTGGCGCATATCAGCCATGAAATCCGCACGCCATTAACGTCGATTCTGGGTTACACCGAACGCCTGCGCCAGAATAGCGAGCTGAGCGAAACACAAAAATTGCATCTGGGGCATATCGCGCATTCGGGCGAGCATTTACTCAGTTTGCTTAACCATGTGCTGGATTTGTCCAAATCCGAAAGCGGCAAGCTCGAGCTGGTGAATGAGCCATTGCGCTTGGCCAAGCTGAAAAGTGAGCTGGAAGGCATGTTTGCGCTGATGGCGCAGCAAAAGGCTCTAACTTTATCAATTGAGTATGCCGATGACTTGCCGGGCTCCTTGCTGCTTGATGCAGGCAAATTGCGGCAAATCCTGATCAATCTGATCGGCAATAGCATGAAATTTACCGAGCAGGGTTTTGTCCGGCTTGAAATTTGCGGGGTTGCGCTGGCAAACCGGCAGTATTTGTTGCGCGCCAAAGTCAGCGATAGTGGTTGTGGTATCGCCGCGTACGAGCTGGCCAATCTGTTTCATCCTTTCGAGCAAACCGAAAGCGGCAAGCATCTGGGCGGCACAGGTTTGGGGCTGGCCTTAAGCCGCGACTTTGCCCGCCTGATGGGGGGGGATATTCAAGCCAGCAGCACGCAAGGGCAGGGGAGTGAATTTATCGTCACACTGATCGCGGCCATTGCTGATGAGGCCGGGGCTCAGGCTCAGGCAGTCGTTCACCATGAAGGCCTGTCTGCCCTGGGCAAAATCATTCTGGTGGTGGAAGATCAGGAAGTGAACCGGGATTTGCTCTGCGAAATTCTGGATGAAGCCGGTGCTAAGCCTTTGGGCGCGGAAAATGGGCTGGATGCTCTGCAGATTTTGCGGCAAAAGCCAGAGATCGATTTTGTGCTGATGGATTTTCACATGCCCGGCCCCGACGGCTTGCTGACGTGTGCGCAGATGAGAGAGCAGGGAATGACACAGCCGGTCTATCTGATTTCGGCCTCACCGGAGTACGAGTTACGCCAGCGCCCCGAGTTTGCCTTGCTGGCGGGGTATCTGAGCAAGCCTTATCAGGCGCAAGATCTGCTTGAAATGTTGGGCCTGAATGGACAGCCTATGCTGGTGCAGGCGGTTGAGGACGCCGATGACAAGGTGATGGCCTGGCAGCAGGCGCAGGCCTATCTGGGCTTTTCGAATGAGCGCTTTCTGGCGCTGGCCGAAAAAGGCTTTATTCGTCTGCAGGATCTGGAGCAGGATTTTGTACTGGCGCTGCAGCAAGGGCAGCTTGATGAAGCCAAGCGTCATGCCCATAGTGCCAAGGGCATCGCTTCGCAACTGGGTGCGCTGGCGCTGGCAAAGAATTGGGCTTTGTTCGAGGCCAACCCATTATTGCAAGAGCCCGGCATGGACGAAATTGCCGCGCTGCGGATTCACTGCCTGGCTTTACTCAAGCAGTAGCGGCTTGCAGCTCCTGATCTAGCATGGGAGCTGCAGCAGCTTGGCGCGGTGATTTGCTCACCGCTGCCGGTTTTTAAGACATCGCAGGCAGGCTGTAACCTTCGATTTTCGCGTCGGCAACCAGTTTGGCCAGATAGTCGTGCATCATTTTGCGACCCGCCATATCGGTCAGGAAGGCTTGCAGGCGCTCTTTCACTTCTTCAAAGCTCACTTTGTCGCCGCTGCTGCGCTCGTTCACCTGAATGATGTGGTAGCCAAACTGGGTTTCTACCAGAGCAGGTGTGATTTGACCCGCTTCGGTAGCAAATACTGCCGCTTCAAACTCAGGCACCATCTGGCCGCGGCCGAATTGACCCAGGCTGCCGCCTTGTTTGCCAGATGGGCAAGTTGAATGCTCGCTTGCCAAAGCAGCAAAAAGCGCCGGATTAGCTTGTACTTCAGCCAGCACGCCTTCGGCTTTGGACTTGGCCAGACTCGCCGCCAGACCTTCTCCCAGCGGGAACAGAATATGGCTGGCAACGGCCATTTCGCCACGGGTAAAGCTTTCCGGATTGTTGTCGTAGAAAGCCTGACAAGCAGCCTCGTCGGCTTCTGTTACTTTGATTTCGTTTTCCAGCAAAGTACCGATGGCTTCTTCGGCCGTTTCGGTGTGGATGCCAGCAGCAGTGGCTTTTTGCAGCAGCAATTCACGCAGGATCAGTTCCTGAATGGCAGCGTCGCGCGCGCTTGGCGCTTCGGTGTGATTGCCTTGTTCGCTTGCAATCATGTCTTCTTTGATTTCAACGCCGTTTACGATAATGGCCATGAGTTTAGTTAATCCTGTTCAAAAAAATGAAGCCGCCGCGCTTGCAGTGGCGCCCGGTTGCAAGGGGGTCTGAGCCGCCATTTGCAAGCTTGTTTACCCGCTGGGCTCTCCAGCGTTTTGTCGGTGCTATGACAATGGGGGGCATTTTAGCCAATATCAACCGTGGAGGAGGCGGATTTTGTCAAATTGCCGATGAAATGCCGATTAAATCCCGGTTGTGGGCACAAAAATGCGCTTTTCGTACGTGCCACCTATCACTTTATTTTCTGGCTAATGGGGGGCAATTGTTTGGTCGGCAACCATACTCATAAGGAATAAACCAAAACTGCTCACGCTTTCTTCCTTCGCCTCGCCTTAGGGTCTTGTTTTCTGTGCTGTGTGCTGCGTGAAATGTTTGCCTAACTCTTTCAAGACGCATTGATCCGGGGATAAGCCATGAGAAACCTGATTATCTTTTCGCACCCGCATCTGGCCACTTCGCAGACGCATCGCACTTTGCTGGATGAGATTGCCGAGTTGCCACAGGTGAAAATCCATCATCTGGAAAGCATGTACCCGGACGGGCAGATTGATGTGCTGGCCGAGCAGCAAGCCTGCCAGAAGGCCGAGCGGATTATCTGGCAGTTTCCGTTGTACTGGCATGCCTGCCCGGCCATGCTCAAGCGCTGGCAGGATGAAGTGTTTGAGCTGGACTGGGCCTACGGTACCAAGCAGGCGCTGGCCGGAAAAAACCTGCTGCTGGTGGTCAGTACGGCGTCGATTGGCGCTTTGTACGATGGTGCCACCGATATTTCCAGCGAAGCGCTATGGTATCCGATGCGCCTGACCGCTGAAGCGCTGGGGCTGCACTGGCAGACGCCGCTGGTGCTGCACGATGTCGAGCATCTACCGCGCTCGCCGTTTGACAAGGAGCATCAAACGGCGATTGAGGTCTTTGCCCAGCAATACCGTGCGCTACTGAGTTGAGCCCGATGGCGGTGCTGTTTGACCGGCAGGCGCGGGTGACCATTGCTCCGGGGCAATGATTTTAGCCTCGGGCGGATCACCACGATAATGCGGCGACATGATCTGTACCCCGTAGGTATTGAAAACATCCTGAATAGTCGCGTGCAAATCACTCAGGATCTCCAGCCGGCGGCGGGGTTCATCCACGGCGATGCGCAAGAAATATTCAACGTAAAAATCCGATAGCGCCGTCTGATAGACCCGCGCTTGCGGGATTGCGCGTACGCCGGGTGTTTTGTTCGCCGCCTCAATCAGCATGGCTTCCACTTGCCGCCAGGGCGTGTCATAGCCGATGGTGACGCCCACCTGGGTAATTACCCCGCCGTCACTGGCCAGACGGGAGTAATTTTTAACGCTCTGCCCAACCAGTACCGAATTGGGAATGCTGATTTCCTCGCGCAGATTGGTGTGGATTTTGGTCGCAAACAGGCCGATATGAATCACCGTGCCTTCCACTTCGCCAATCTGGACATATTCGCCCTGTTTGAGCGATTTGGCGTAAATCAGGATCAGGCCGCTGGCAAACTGGCCAACCACGCTGGATGCGCCCAGCGAAACCATCAGGCCGACCATCACCGACAGCCCTTTGAAGGCCTCGGTGTCTGCGCCGGGCAAATAGGGATAAATCATGGCTACAGCCAGTAGCCAGACTAGAAAAGACAGTATTTTTCGGGTGGTGCTGGCGGTTTCGCGGTCAAACCAGCTTAAATGCAGCTCGCCGCGTTCGATGCGGCCAAAAACAAAGTGCAGAAATCGCGTGATATAGCGGGCCAGTACCACAATAAACACCACTACCAGCAAGCCCGGAATGGCTTTTAATATGCCTTGCCCCAGCTCGCCCAGAAAACTGAAAATGGCCTGATTCAGGCGCTCGCTCCAGGCTCGGGTAAAGGGAAACAGACCGAACACCAGCGTGGCCCAGCTGTACAGTAGTGTGAGGCCGACCAGCGCAGTAAACAGATTAATCAGCCAGCGCAGTACCCGATTGAGCAGGGATATTTTTACCCCAGTGGTTTTTTGCGCCAGACGGCTGATCGTACCGGGTGAAGTAGCGTCGGCCATTTTTCATTAGCACCACACGGGTGCGGGACAGCAGATAGAGCAGTGCGGCAAAGATCGCGCTGGCCAGCAAGGCCAGTGCCGCCGCCTGTAGCAGTTGCCGAGGATTGCGCAGCTCGCGGCTTTCGGCCACCAGCATGCTGACCTGATGCACCGATTGCTGGGCGGTGGCCTCCAGCGTTTCACCCGATAGCGTATTGATATCGCTGGCCAGAATCATAAACAGCTGCTCTCCATTCAGGGTAATGCTCGCCCCTACCGCAGGCGTATTGATGGCATTCTGGCGCACGGTGCCGCCCGGATGCCTAGCCAGAATGCGTTTCACCCGCAGCTCGGCGGCCTGAGCGCGATCCTGAGCGCTGTAGTGCAGAATGCCGCTGCGAAACTCGATCAGGGTGCGGTTGTTCACCACCACCGGATAACTGCTGACATCTTGCGGCTCATCGCTTGATTTTTCACTCGCCAGCGCAAAGCTGCTTAAGATCAGTAGCATCAGTCCAAGCCAGAGGCGAACAAGTGTTGATTGCATAATGGGTCTCTATTTAGGAATTACGCAGCATCATAGTCGAGGTTTTTTTAAGTGCGCGCCATCGGCGGTTGGCAAGCTGTCGCAAAGTTTGTCAGAAACGGCAGGCATGCCCGACTAAATTCAGCCAGTGATTATGGCCATACTTGGCAGGCCAATCAATTTTTTAGGGTATATGCCCGTAGTTGTTTCTAGTTGTGCTCTGTATGGCTATACCTGCCTTAGTATTGGCTGGCCTTGATCTCTCGGAATAGGTATTCAGTACGGTGCGGGCTTGGTGCATACTCAGGCTATGATTTGGAGACGGTTTTGAAGCTGGTTTGAAGGCGGCTTGAAGGGGCGCACGATGTTGCAGGATCGGTTTGGGCGAGCGATAGATTATTTGCGGGTGTCGGTGACGGATCGCTGCGATCTGCGTTGCAGCTATTGCCTGCCCGCAAAATTCAAAGGGTTTGAAGAGCCCGCGCACTGGCTGACTTTCGACGAAATTACGCGGCTGGTCGGTGCTTTTGCCCGGCTGGGCGTACGCCGTGTGCGCCTGACCGGTGGCGAGCCGCTATTGCGCCGCAATCTGCCCGAGCTGGCCGGGCGTTTGAAAGCATTGGGCTTGGATGATCTGGCGCTCTCAACCAACGCCACGCAGCTGGCCAAGCACGCACAGGCGCTGAAAGACGCTGGCGTTACCCGAGTGAATGTCAGCCTCGATAGTCTGGATCGACAATGCGTTTCCGCCATCACTGGCAGTGATTCATTCGATAAAGTCATGGCGGGTTTGCACGCCGCCACCGAGGTCGGCTTGAACCCGATCAAGCTCAATATGGTCGCGATGCGCGGCGTGAACGACGCTGAAATCGATACGATGGCCGAATTTGCATTTGAGCACGGCTATATTCTGCGCATGATCGAAGCGATGCCGATGGGCGATACCGGTCGCAATACGCAATATCTCGATCTGGGGCCGATTCGTGATCGGCTGGTGGCGCGTTATGATCTGATTCCTGAAGTGATCGAGTTGGGCGGTGGCCCGGCGCGCTACTGGAAAACCCGCGATGGCATCGGGCGGATTGGGTTTATCACGCCGATGTCGCAGCATTTTTGCGCCACCTGCAATCGCGTCCGGCTCACCGTCGACGGCACTTTGTATATGTGTCTGGGGCAGGAAAGTGCCTTCGAATTTCGCCCACTATTGCGTGGCGGTGCGAGCGATGCCGAGCTGGAAGCAGCCATCCTGCACGCCATCGAACTAAAACCGGAACGGCATGAGTTCGTCGAACAACCTGCCAAGCTGATCCGCTTTATGTCGCAGACAGGTGGCTAGGGTATATGTATGCAGGTCAATTGATATATGCTCTCTGTGAAGATACATCCATAGGTATTATAAGTAGGCAGACAAAAGTTTCCGTCCGTCGTTAGCTCGCCTCGCTGTACCACTTGTACTATCTTCGGCTTCGCTGCCTTGTGCGAAAACTTTTGGTCAATTGCTTATGTCTCACGTCCTCGCCATCGCCGGATTTTCCGGTAGCGGCAAAACCACACTGATTACCGCTTTGCTGCCTGAATTAGCCAGATATGGCTGGCGCGTGAATGTCATCAAGCACTCGCATCACGATCTGGAATTCGAGCCGCCGGGCAAAGATTCGGCGCGTTTTCGTGCCGCTGGCGCGGGCGAGGTAATGGTCGTGTCGCCGTATCGCTATGCGATTTTTCACGAATTAACTGAGAGCGAGATTCCGCCGCTGGCTGAACAAATCGCCCGACTTGCGCCCGCCGATCTGACGCTGGTCGAAGGTTTCAAGCGCGAGCCCATCCCGAAAATCGAAGTCTGGCGCGCCACCAACGGCAAGCCGCCGCTGTTCCCGGACGATGAATGCGTGCTGGCCATCGCTACAGATTCGGCTGATTTACTGCCTGCGTCGGCCTTGCCCATCCTTAATCTGAACGATGCCACCGCCGTGGCACAATTTATCATTCACTATTTTTCGGAAAAACCAGATGCTTGATTTTGATAGTGCTTTGGCTCAATTGATTGCTCAGGCGCGAGTGGTAACGACGACTGAAACCGTGCCGCTCGCCGACGCTTTGGGTCGTGTGCTGGCGAGTGATCTGACTTCAGCCATTAATGTCCCCGGCTTTGATAATAGCGCGATGGATGGGTATGCGCTGCATGTGCCAGATTTTGCATGCCCTCCAGAGCAATACCCTGTAGTACAACGTATTGCAGCTGGTGAAGTCGGCATGGCGCTAAAGCCAGGTGAAGCGGCACGGATTTTTACCGGCGCACCGATTCCGGCTGGCGCGAACGCGGTGGCGATGCAGGAAGTGTGCAGCGTGAACGACGGCCAGTTAACGGTCAATATTGCTTTGCAAGACGGCGCAAATATCCGCCGCATTGGCGATGATATTGCCGCTGGCGCGGTGATTCTGACTCGCGGTAGTGTGTTGAGCCCCGCAATGATCGGGCTGGCGGCGTCGGTTGGCGTGGCCGAACTGCCGGTTATGGCGTCGCTGCGCGTTGCGCTGCTGAGCACCGGCGATGAGCTGGTCGAGCCGGGGCAGCCCTTAGCGGGCGGGCAGATTTACAACTCGAATCGCTATGTGCTGATCAATGCGCTGAAAGTTTTGGGCTGTGCGGTGACCGATCTGGGGATTGTGCCTGACGATCGTGCGGCGACGATTGCAGCACTGCAAGCTGCGGCAGAAAGCCACGATATTCTGCTGACATCAGGTGGGGTATCGGTCGGTGAGGAAGACCATGTGAAGGCTGCAGTCGAATACCTCGGGGAATTAAATCTATGGAAAATCGCCATCAAGCCGGGTAAACCCTTTGCCTATGGCAAACTCAATAAGCAAGATTCCTATGGCAGGATTGGCGGCTGCGATTTCATCGGCCTGCCCGGCAATCCGGTGTCGGCGCTGGTGACTTTTCTGATGCTGGTGCGGCCGTTTATTCTGGCGCGGCAAGGTGTGCAGCAGATTCAACCGACGCGATTGCCGCTGATCGCCGATTTTGACTGGAAAAAAGCCGGTGATCGGCGAGAGTTTCTACGCGTTCGGCTCAATGCCGCCGGGCGGCTTGAGCTATTTGCCAAGCAAGGCTCGGGCGTGCTGACGTCTATGGTCTGGGGCGACGGGCTGGTCGATCTGCCGGCCGGGCAAACCATCGCCCGGGGTGATGTGGTGACTTATATTCCATTTGCTGGTTTGGGGGCATAAATGTTGAATGTGCTGTATTTCGCGCGCTTGCGCGATGCGCTGGGTGTGGAGCAGGAAGAATTGCCCGAAGGCGCAGCCACGGTGCGTGAACTCATCGCACAGCTCGTCGCGCGAGGTGGCGTGTGGGAGCAGGAGCTGGGCGGCGCACGCGTGTTCAGAGTGGCGATCAATCAGGACATGGCGCAGCCCGATGACGCGATCCCGGCCCATGCCGAAATCGCCATTTTCCCGCCTGTGACCGGAGGCTAGTATGCACGGAGACCGGATTATTGTTCAGGAAGCCGATTTTGATGTGGCCGCCGAATATCAGCGTCTGGCGGGCGACGCCGCGATTGGCGCGGTGGTGCTGTTTGTCGGGCGGGTGCGCGATCTGAACCCGCAGCCTGAGCTGGTCAGCCTGCATCTGGAGCATTATCCGGCGATGACGGCCAAGGCGCTGCAGCAGATTGTCGAGAGTGCCCGCGAGCGCTGGCCGCTGGATGCGGTGACGGTGATTCATCGCGTCGGAGCGCTGCAGCCCGCCGAGCAAATTGTGTTGGTTTTGACTGCAAGTGCACACCGAATTGCTGCCTACGCGGCGAATACCTATATTATTGATTACTTAAAAACCAAGGCGCCTTTTTGGAAAAAAGAAGTCTCGGCCGCCCACAGTGTCTGGGTTGAGGCCAGAGAGAGTGACCAAGAGGCGCAGCAACGCTGGGAAAGAGAAAATGACGCTGGATGCAGTGGTATTGGCGGGGGGCGAAGCGCGCCGGATGGCGGGGCGTGACAAGGGCTTGATCGAATTATCGGGTAAACCCATGGTGGCCTGGGTGCTCGAATCCTTGCAAAAACAATCCGTGCTGGTTGATCACATCCTGATCTCTGCCAACCGCAATCTGCCCGACTACGCCAGCTTTGGCCATGCCGTACTGCGTGATGTTTACCCTAATCAGGCCGGACCAATGGCGGGCATTCACGCCGCCTTGCTGGCCTCTCCGGCGGACTGGATGCTGGTTGTGCCTTGCGATGTGCCTTTTTTGCCCGGCGATCTGCTGTTGCAATTTCGTGCCGCGCTCAATGCCACTGGCGCACCCGCCGTGGTAGCACGCACACCCGATGGCCAGGTGCACTGGTCAATCTGCCTGCTGCGCCGTGATGTTTTACCGTCGCTGGTCGAGTGCTTGTCCAGCGGGCAGAACCGCCTGGGTGACTGGCTTAAAGCTCAGGGCGCGGTGTTTGTGACTTTCCCGGAAAACCAGTTTCCCAATTTGAATACGCCCGAGGATTTGTCCAGCCTGGCTAGCCGCCTGTCTGGTGCCGAGGCAATCCCGATGGCGGGTGAGCTGACGCATTTTAATGCCGCCGGTCAGGCGCATATGGTCAATGTGGGCGGCAAAGCCGAAACCCAGCGCAGCGCCACCGCGCAGGGCGATATCCGCATGTTACCCGACACGCTGCGCTTAATCGAAGGCGGCTCGCATAAAAAAGGCGATGTCCTCGGTATTGCCCGTATTGCGGCGATTATGGCCGCCAAGAAAACGAGTGATCTGATCCCGCTATGCCACCCTTTGCCGCTGACTGCGGTGGAAGTGGAATTTAGCATCGACCGGGTGAAATCAACGGTACGCTGCTCGGTGACCTGCGAAACCTTTGGTCGCACCGGCATCGAAATGGAAGCGCTAACCGCCGTGCAAGTGGGTCTGCTGACCATTTACGACATGTGCAAAGCCGTTGATAAAGGCATGGTGATGACCGATGTCCGGCTGGTCGAGAAAATTGGCGGTAAATCGGGGCATTGGACCAGCGCTCCTCCGGCTGCAACCACTTCTATGCCTAACTCACTATCAAATTCACCGCTGATCTAAACAAAAGGGCTGCCGTTGCAGCCCTTATTTATTCTTGTGCTGATCAGGCCAGCCAAGGTTGCGGATTCTTGGTCAGCGCCACCGCCACAATATAGCCATAGCTTGCCAACGCTGCGATCAGTGCCGAGCAGCGGATGGGCAAGGTCTTGCCGCGCTTGAGGGCAATCGTTCCCAGTACGATATACAGCAGCAAAGCGCCGATTTTGGCGGCGATCCATGGTGAATTGCCGGGGCTGAGTTGCAGGATGACGGCCAGATAAATCGCCGAGGCCAGCAGCCCTGTATCAATAATATGCGGTGCAATTTTGCAGATTTTGTGTTGCAGCCATGCCGATTGCCGCAGCATTAAAACGCCACGAAAAACAAAAAAAGCGCCAGAGAGCAGCGCCAACGTCATATGCAGATGTTTGAGGGCGAGATAATGTTCCACAGAAAATCCTATTGAATGGGCAAGTGTTAGGCGGTTTGCGGTGCGCAATTGACTGCTGGGTCAGACCAGCTGCCCGCCAGATAAGTTCGCTGGTCTGAACTCCAATCAGAAAACATATTCTATGCCTGCGATTAAACCAGTAAAATGGCAGATTGTCGGCTTCAAACGTAGAAAAATCATGGAAGATCAAGTAGAGCAACAACCCGCAGAGGAGATGTTGCGCCTTTCAAAACGCCTGGCGCAGTTGGGCCTGTGCTCGCGCCGCGAAGCCGACGAATATATTGCCAAAGGCTGGGTGCGCGTCGATGGCGAAGTGGTGAATGTGCTCGGCACCAAGGTATTGCCCAGCCAAACTGTCGAGCTCGACCCGATTGCCAAGCAGATTCAGGACAATCGCGTCACCATTCTGATCAACAAGCCGGTGGGCTATGTGTCGGGTCAGGCTGAAGACGGCTACGAGCCAGCGGTGGTGTTGGTACAGCCGGAAAATCACTGGGAAGGCGATACCAGCGGGATTCGTTTCTCGCCAGTGCATTTTCAGGGCCTCGCGCCAGCGGGGCGCTTGGATATTGATTCGGTCGGTTTGCTGGTGCTGACACAGGACGGTGTCGTCGCCAAAACGCTGATCGGCGAGAATTCCCAAGTTGAGAAAGAATATCTGGTTCGCGTTTCCGGCCATCTGAAAGCCGATGGCTTGCGCTTACTCAATCATGGTCTGTCGCTTGATGGCGAGGCACTGAAGCCCGCCCGCGTTTGGTGGCAAAACAAAGACCAGCTCCGTTTTATTCTGCGCGAAGGCAAAAAGCGCCAAATCCGCCGCATGTGCGAGTTGGTGGGGCTGCAAGTGGTGGGCCTGCAGCGCATTCGCATTGGCCGTATTCTGCTCGGTGATTTGCCGCGCGGGCAGTGGCGCTATTTGCGCAGTGATGAATCATTTATCTAATGCAAAGGATCGGCATCAATGGCGATGCAAGGCAAAGTAATCAAATGGAATGATGATCGAGGCTTTGGATTTGTTCAGCAAAATGGACAAACAGCAGAGATTTTTGCGCATATTTCTGAGTTTTCTCCACGAGGTGTGCGCCCGTCCATTGGTGACATTGTTACGTTTGATGTCAAATCTACAGGTTCGAAAGGCCCGAAAGCGGTTGCGATTCGGTTTGTTGGTGATAAGGGGTTTGAGCGTGGACGCACTAGCCGCCATCAACATGAGAAAAAATCTACAGGTGGTGTTGTTGGCGCGCTTCTATCGCTAGGGTTGATTGTTGGGATTGCATACTTTGTTTACCAGTCATTTTTTTCCGGAATGAGTCCAGAAAGAGCCCTAGCTGTTGATCGAGCTAATGGCGTAATTACCACTACAACTACAGTTAGTCAGTTTACCTGCGGAAGTAAGTCCCATTGTTCAGAAATGAATAGTTGTGAAGAAGCTGTTTTTTATTTAAATAATTGCCCTGGAACTATCATGGATGGCGACGGTGATGGTAAGCCATGTGAAGAGCAGTTATGTGGGCACTGATTTGATCCGCGCTGATTTATTTCTGGTCGAGCAGGGGTACGCCGCGTCGCGCACGCAAGCGCAAACGATGATTGCGGCGGGGCGCGTGTTTGCCGATGGCAAGCCGATTAGCAAAGCGGCGTTCAAGCTGGATGCGCAAGCCGAGATTACGATTACGCCCGATGAAGTTGATCGCTATGTCTCGCGTGGCGGGCTGAAACTGGCTGGCGCGCTGGCGAGTGCCCGGCTCGATGTGAGCGGCATGCTGGCGCTGGATGTCGGCATTTCGACCGGCGGCTTTACCGATTGCCTGCTGCAAGCGGGCGCGCGCCGGGTGATTGGCGTTGAAGTCGGGCACGATCAATTGCATCCGCGCTTGTGCTCTGATTCGCGTGTGACGCAGTTTGAGGGCGTGAATGCGCGTAATTTGACGCCCGAAGTGATTGCGCCAGCCTTGATCGATGAGCCGCAAGACGCGCGGGTTGAGCTGATTGTGGGCGATGTGTCGTTTATTTCGCTGACCTTGGTGCTACCTGCGCTGCGCTCGGTGCTTTCGGTCGATGGCTTGCTGCTGTTTCTGGTCAAGCCGCAGTTCGAGCTGGGTCCGCAAGCTCTGGCGCGCGGCGGCATCGTTCGCGACGAGGCGCTGTATCCGCAGGTTGAAGCCAAAATCCGTGCTGCTGCCGAGAATGCGGGTTTTGCGGTGCTCGATTACTTTGCCAGCCCGATCGCCGGTGGCGATGGCAATCGCGAATTCTTTATCTACGCTCGCGCAATCTGATTGCTTAGCTGGTAGGGTATTGCTCTGCAGCCTTTTCTGTAATTGCCCTTCAGGCGTATACCAAAAAAATAGCCCGCTTGCGCGGGCTGAACTCTCTTGGTTTGGAATCCGTGTTCAAGGCGTATTCCATGAGATTCATTCTATGGCCTGCGCCTGCAGGTGTCGCGGTAGTTTTTGTGGCTGCGGGCATGACAAAGTAACGGGCAATCATGCTTGTGTCATGTCGGCTGCGGCAGGCCACTGCAAGCTTCGGCGCGAGGTGAAGACGCGCTCCTGGCCGCTAAACGGGTCAATGAACTTCAGCTCGCGGGCGAGTAATTGCAGCGGCTGGCTAAAATCGTCGCCTTTATCGTCAAGCACCACCGGATACCACGGATCGTTCAGAATCGGGATCTGCAGCGCGGCCAGATGCGCGCGCAGCTGGTGTTTCTTGCCGGTGTGCGGCTCAAGCTGATAGTGGGCCCAGTCGCCACGCCGCTCCAGCAAGCTGATTTTGGTTTCGCTATTAGGTTCACCCGGAACTTCGGACATCGAGAAGAACTTGCCATCTTCGTGCGCAAGGCGCGAGCGGTGAACCAGCGGTAGCGCCAGATCGGCGCGATACGGCGCAATCGCTTCGTAGGTTTTCTGCACATTGCGGCTTTCGAATAGCTGCTGATAGGCGCTGCGGCTGTTTTTATCCAGACACAGCATCATCACGCCCGCAGTTTCCCTATCCAGCCGGTGCACAGGCGCAATATCCTGCTGGCCGAGCAGTACGCGTAGCCGCACCAGCACGGTTTCTTTGACAAAGCGCCCGGCCGGAATTGCCGACAAAAAATGCGGTTTATCAATTACGATAATTCGGTCGTCGCGGTACAAAACCTCGATTTCAAATGGCACGCGCGTTTCGCTGCGCACGGTGCGGTAGTACCACAGATAGCTACCAGGCTGATAGGGCGAGTCGGCCGGGATGGCTTGGCCGAGGTCATCGTAGATTTCGCCATTTTGCAGCCGCGTGGCCAGCACGCCTGGCTCCAGATACGGGAATTTCTCTTCCAGAAATGCCAGCATCGTCGGCCAGGGGCCGGGAATGAGCGCCACGCAGCTCGGTGCAAGGCCGTCAATCGGGGGGAGCGGTGCCACAGCTTTTTTCATGATGCGCTTTACTGTGCTGCTGACGCTTGCACCGCGCTGGCGGTCAGCTCATCGCGCAGCAGTGGGCGCTTGATTTTGAAGTCCAGCTTGGCATTGAAAAAGTCACGAGCTTCATCGACGTCTTTGAGCAGAGCGCGCACGGCTGGCTCGCTAAAGCCATCGATGGTCTGATAGAAATAATCAAAGCTTTCCGGGTAGGCAAACGCCGCACGGCGGATTAATTCATGCGCTAGCGCCTGATTACCGCTCAGCGCTTCCATCACGGCCTGATCGGTCATCTGCCCAGGGTAGGGGCGTACCGCGTTTTGTGCGCGCAAAATAGCCAGCTTCCACGGCATTTCGCTCTTGCTGGCGACAATGTAATTGGACAAGCCATGTTCGGCGTAATAATCGATCAGCGGGTTACTGCGCATGGCTTCCAGCCGGGCAATCCGGTCTGCGTTCAGGCTTTCGTCCTGTGCCGGGTCCATGATGGGGTAGATATTGAGGTAAATTTGTCCACCCAGCACGCACAGCGCCAGCCCCATGCCGCCCCATAGCGCCCAGCTCATTCTGGCCCAGGTGGCCGCAACGCCCAGCTTGGCCGTGCCTGATTGCATGAAGATCAGAATCAGCGCAAAAGGCCCCAGGAAATGGAAATACCACAGCGGATATTCAACCAGACTATGCAGCACCGAGACCGTGGCCAATGCTGCGGCGTACATCACCACCGGATTGCGCCAGGCGCGCAGCACATTGCTATAGGCATAGCTAATGCCTGCCAGAATGATGCCGGTGGCGATGGCGCCAGTTTCGGCTAGCAGATTGAGCACCGAGTTGTGCGCGTGGGTAAAGAGTACGCTTTCCGATACGATGGCAAATTCTGGGCGGGTTTGCAGCGCATTGCTGTGCGCGGCATAGCTGCCCCAGCCTGTGCCCAATAGCGGGTGCTGCAGAAAGGTCAGCCAGGCTTTTTCCCATTCAACCAGACGGCGCGAACCATTGGAGTCCAGCCGCGCCAGCCCGGTGGGCACTTCGTTTTGTGCTTTAAGCAGGCTTTGCAAGATGTCGGTGATCAGTGGGGCAATAAACTGCATGGCAATCATCAGCAAGGCGGTGATGCTTAGCGCACGGCCAAAATCGCGTAGTGTTTCTGCGCCACGCCACCATAGCAATAAACCCATAGGCAGCCAGGCTAGCGCATACAGCAGCGGCGAGCGTGAGCCGCAGTAGGCCAGCGATAGTGACAACCATGCTGCCACAATCCAGAATACCCACTTGGCCATTTCATCTTTTTGCGACACCAGATAGACCGCGCTGGCCAGACCCCAGGCGAGGTAATGTCCGTACATATTCTTCTGGCCAATATTGCCAAAGATCAGCCGCGGGCCATCCTGAATCAGCTGCATAATCTGCGGTACGGCCAGACCAGAGTTGAAAATTGCCCCTGCCAGCAAACCCCAGGCAAACATATTCAGTAATTGCGGCGCACCGTACACGCTGATCGCACGCGAAAGCGACCACGCGGCACCTGCAGCACCCAGCGAATAAATAATGGGGTACAGCCGTTCGGTCCCATAGCCATGCGGCAGTATCAGCGCCTGCACAGCGATCATCAGCGCAAAGCCCAGCCACATTAGTGCCAGCCAGGGCGGATTTGCTTTCTCGCGGGAGTCGCTAGGAACCAATACGCCAGTGAGCGTAATCAGTATGCAAAAGAAAAATGCCGCCAGCTCGGACGGAAAGACCGGGTTGGGATCCCAGCGAAACGGAATGCCGCATGGAACGGCGGCCAATAGAAAGAGCAGGCCTTGATAAAGGCGGAGTTGGAATGGCATGGTTAGACTCGATTCAGGATGATTGTGATTCGTTCAGCTTGGGCTGATACAACCACGATGCGACCAGCACGCCGGCTTCGTACAGCAGCCAGAGCGGGATGGCCAGCAGGCATTGCGATAATACATCAGGTGGTGTCACCACGGCGGCAATCACAAAAGCACCCACAATGACGTAGGAGCGGATTTCCCTGAGTTTGGCCACGGTGACAAAGCCCATTCTGACCATCACAATCACCGCAATCGGCACTTCAAAGGTCACGCCGAACGCCACAAACATGCCCATCGCAAAATCAAGATATTCGCCCGAATCGGGCAGCCACTGCATGCTGGCGGGCACCACAGAGGCAATAAACTTGAATACCACGCCAAACACTAGGAAATAGGCAAAACCCATGCCCAGCAGGAAAAGCAGGGTGGAGGCAATTACCAGCGGTGCGACCAGCTTTTTCTCGTGCGCATACAGCCCTGGCGCGACAAACGCCCAGATTTGGTACAGCGTATGCGGCAGGGTTGCCACAAAAGCGACCAGCGCCGCGATTTTAACCTGCACCAGAAAGGGCGAGGCGATGCCGATGGTGACCAGCTTTTGCCCCGGCAAAACCGAAGACAGCGGTGCTACCAGCACATCGTAGAGCTGAGCAGAGAAGGCAAAGGCAATTGCAAAGCCCACAATAAAAACCAGCATGCCGCGCACAACGCGGGTGCGCAGCTCGATCAGATGGCTGATTAGCGGCTGCAGATTATCACTCAGATCACTCATGGCTTGCTTTCATTGTGGTTTAACGCCGATCCGAAGCCGGGCGAGGCCCTGCCTGCAGCCCTGCAAACAGATCAGGCTGCTGCTCATGGACTGATGCAGCCGACTTGTCGCTGGCTGTGGTTGGGGTATCTTGGGGAGCCGCTACAGCATTGCTTGGTGGATTGCTTGCTGCATTGCTTGTGGCGGGAGGGTGGTCGTCGCTGTGGGTTAGCTGAAAATCGGCTTCAAGCTCGCTGAGCGCCTGACGTGTTTCGGCCAGCGGCTGATGGATGGTGTTCTTGATCGCCGCTGTTTCAGCTTCGATTTCCTGCTGAATTTGTGCCAGCTCGCTCGCCTGCATTTCCCGCTGCAAATCGCTTTTCACATTATTGACAAAGCGTTGCAGGCGTCCGAACAGCATCCCTGCCGTGCGTGCCACTTTGGGCATTCGCTCAGGGCCGATCACGACCAGCGTGACGACCCCGACGAGGAGTAACTCCCCCATGCTGACATCAAACACGGCTTACTTCTTGTCGCTTTCGCTGGCGTCAATCACCCGCGCGGTATCCGGCTTTTTGCTGGCCTCGTCTTCACCCTTGACGCCATCTTTAAAGCCCTTGATGGCCGAGCCCAGATCCTTGCCGACATTGCCCAGCTTTTTGGTGCCGAACACTAAAACCACAATGGCCAGTACAACAAGCCAGTGCCAAATGCTGAATGAACCCATGATGAACTCTCTATTAGGGGTATCGCTGTCAGAGCCAGTGTGTATCTGGCCTGCAGTTAATTACTGTTATGGGGTACCTAGTATGTGCAGGTGAAGGTGGAAGACTTCCTGTCCTCCGGCCAGCCCGGTGTTGATTGCGGTTTTAAAGCCCGCGCCCAGTCCTTGCTCGCGTGCCAGCACCGGCGTGAGCGCCAGCATTTTGCCCAGCAGCGGCTGATCGTCTGCGGTGCAGTCGAGCAGTGATTCGATATGCCGCTTAGGAATCAGCAGCAAATGAACAGGTGCAGCCGGACGAATGTCCTTGAAGGCGATCACATCATCGTCTTCATACACCTTGCTGGCAGGAATCTCGCCTTTGACGATTTTGCAAAAAATGCAGTCATGCATAACAAGGCTCCTTATGCCGGCTTGCGGGCGGCTTTTTCTTCGATGCCGGAAATGCCTTCGCGGCGCGCCAGCTCGGCCAGTACGTCCTCATGGCTCAAGCCTTCGTACGACAGCAAAACCAGCGTGTGAAACCACAAATCGGCCACTTCACGTACCAGATGCAATTTGTCGCCATCTTTGGCTGCCATAATGGTTTCCACGGCCTCTTCGCCCACTTTTTTCAAAATGGCTTCTTGCCCCTTGCTGTAGAGCTTGGCCACATACGAGGTACTGGCGTCAGCGTGGCGACGTTCAGCCAGTGTTTGTGACAAACGCTCCAGAATTTCGGCGGAAATCATGTCTAGCTCCAAAAATAACAATCCGATTATATTGCACCTAGATGACAAGTTTATGTCGTGCTAAGGGGCTAACTCTTAAGGGTGAGGGCTCTGACCATAAATAGCCTGCGGGTCTTTCAGCACGTCCTCGGTGACTTGCCACTGGCCATCAAGCAGCGTGCGAAAGAAACAGCTTTCGCGGCCGGTATGGCAGGCAATCCCACCTTGCTGGCGGATTTTGTAGATCAGTACGTCACCGTCGCAATCGAGCTGAATGCTGGAAACGTGCTGAAAATGCCCCGATTCTTCGCCCTTGTGCCACAGTTTCTGGCGCGAACGCGTCCAGTAATGTGCCGTGCCTTTTGCTGCTGTCAGCGCCACTGCTTCGCGGTTGGCGTAGGCAAACATCATCACGCGACCAGTTGTTTCGTCCTGAGCGATGACTGGAACCAGCCCAGCGTCATCGTATTTGATTTCATCAAGCCAGCTCATTGCAAGACCACTTTTTCTGCCGTGAAATTGGCGGCCGGGGTGTAGTACACAACCCACTGACGCGTTTCATTGGCTTTGATTTGACCGAGTTGACCTTCCATTTTCACCGCCTGAACAATCTGGCCGTTGGCGTCGACCACACTGGGTGGACGCTTGAAATCGTGATCAACCGCTGATTTGACCGTGAGAAACAGCGTCAGCTCATTTTTCAGTCCGTGCCGCATATTGTCGACTTCCATCGAGACATTGGCCGGCGTTTGAATGCTCATATCACACGCCTGCGCCAGTGTGGCCAGCAGGAATAATGTCAGCGCAGCTATCTGTTTCATGCTCTGTCCGTCCTGTTAAAAGCGAACTTCAATGCCCGCGGCGTGCATGGCTTCTTTGGCCTGCCGCACCGAATATTCGCCAAAATGGAAAATACTGGCTGCCAATACCGCATCGGCATGGCCTTGTTTGACACCATCAACCAAGTGCTGCAAATTGCCCACGCCGCCAGAGGCGATCACCGGAATATCAACTGCATCGGAAACTGCGCGCGTGAGCGGCAGATTAAAGCCAATTTTGGTGCCATCTCTATCCATGCTGGTGAGCAAGATTTCGCCTGCGCCCAGCTGTTGCATTTTCAGCGCCCATTCTACGGCATCAAGCCCGGTAGCGCGGCGCCCGCCGTGCGTGAATACTTCCCAGCGGCTATTGGTCGCGTCGGTGGCTTTGGCGTCAATCGCCACCACAATCGCTTGGCTGCCAAAACGGCTGGCGGCTTGCTCGACCACTTCGGGGTTCGATACTGCGGTGGTATTGATGCTGACTTTGTCGGCTCCTGCATTGAGCAGGCGACGGACATCGTCGGCTTTGCGAACGCCTCCGCCGACGGTGAGCGGAATGAATACTTGCGAGGCCACTGCCTCGATCACATGCAAAATCAGATCTCTATCGTCGCTGGAGGCGGTGATATCAAGAAAAGTCAGCTCGTCTGCGCCCTGATCGTTGTAGCGCTTGGCAATTTCAACCGGGTCACCGGCGTCGCGCAATTCAAGGAAGTTGACGCCTTTGACCACGCGACCAGCGGTGACATCAAGGCAGGGGATAATACGTTTGGCTAATGGCATATTTTTTCCGCGCCAGCGCTGCTGAAGGGCTGGCTACTATTCTTGCTGTTGGGCTTTCCAGCTCGCCCACACGGCTTGTGCTGTCTCGGCGTACTGGCTCAGTCCGCCTGCAAATTCGGGTGTAAACCACTGGGTAAACACATTAAAAATAACAAACTGCACGTCTTCGACGCTCATGCACTGCGGCAGGCTGCGGATGATGCTGCCGACTTCGGGTGCATAGCCTTCCGGCTCGCCCACCAAGCGAATCATCATCGGGTCGGTGTCGAACAGAATCTGGCAGACTTCGGCAAACCAGGCCGGATTGGATTCCCGCAGCAGCTGACCAATTTGTCGCTCTTCGGTGGCCCAGTCCAGCCATTCGGGCTTGCTGCCGTCTACCTCGCTCATGGCGTTTAGTCGCAAAGCTCGTCGGCTAATTCCTGCGCCTTGGCAAAGTCGATGGTGCCTTCATAGATTGCGCGGCCGGTAATGACGCCTTCGATGCCTTCTTCGGCCACTTCGCACAACTTGCGTACGTCGTCCAGATTGGTCAGACCGCCCGAAGCAATCACCGGAATCGTCAGCGCTTGTGCCAGCTTCACCGTGGCTTCGATATTGACGCCAGAGAGCATGCCATCGCGGCCAATGTCGGTGTAGATCACGCTTTCAACGCCATAGCCTTCAAAGCGTTTAGCCAGATCAATCACTTCATGATCGGTGATTTTAGCCCAGCCATCGGTGGCAACCATGCCGTCTTTGGCGTCAAGGCCAACGATGATCTGGCCGGGGAAAGCGTCACAGGCTTCGTGCAAAAAGCCGGGTTGCTTGATCGCTGCGGTGCCGATAATCACATAGTCAATCCCGGCGTCCAGATACATTTCGATGGTTTCCAGTGAACGGATACCGCCACCGAGTTGCACCGGCACTTCGCCATTCATTGCTTTCAGAATCTGCTTTACCGCCGCCAGATTTTTGGGTTTGCCAGCAAACGCGCCATTGAGGTCCACCAGATGCATGCGACGCGCGCCCTGACCTAGCCAGTGTGAAACAAAGCTGGCCGGGTCGTCGGAGAATACCGTTGCATCGTCCATTTCGCCTTGGCGTAAACGAACACATTGGCCGTCTTTAAGATCAATTGCAGGAATAATCAGCATGATTTGAAAGCATATAGTGAGGGGGTTGAATAAATTAACGGTTTGTAATTAAACGACATTTCATCGTCCGGTCACAAACTTTACAGTTTCCAGTGTACGAAATTTTTCAATAATTGCAGACCGGGGGTGTGGCTTTTCTCCGGGTGACACTGAATCGCAAAAATATTGTCCCGCGCGACGGCCACGGCAAAACGCGAAGGATAAGCCGATTCAATCACGGTATCTGCATCGCTGTCGGGCGCGAAGTGATAACTATGCACGAAATAAAACCGTTCCGCATCGCTAATGCCTGCCCATAGCGGATGAGGCTGCTTGATGAACATTTCGTTCCAGCCCATATGCGGTACTTTCAATTTCTGCCCATCTGCGCCAACCATATTTTCCGGCTTGAACTTAACAACCTTGCCTTTGAATACGCCAAGGCAATCCATGTCGCCTTCTTCACTGTGTTCAAACAGCAATTGCGCGCCAACACAGATGCCAAGAAATGGTTTGCTCGCCGCCGCATCAAGCACGGCTTGTTTAAGGCCACTCTCATTGAGTTCGCGCATGCAGTCGGGCATTGCGCCTTGGCCGGGAAAAACCACTTTATCAGCGCTGGCGACCACGGCGGGGTCGGCGGTCAGCACAATCGTCGCATCATCACCGGCCACTAGCTCGAACGCTTTGGTGACCGAATGCAGATTGCCCATGCCGTAATCAACAATTGCAATGGTTTGTGTCATCTCAACCTACCAGCGTGCCTTTGGTTGACGGGGTAATGCCTGCCATCCGTGGGTCGAATTCAACCGCCATGCGCAAGGCGCGGCCCAAGGCTTTGAATATCGTTTCAGCTTGGTGGTGCGCGTTTTTGCCTTTCAGATTGTCGATGTGCAGGCTGATCGCGGCGTGATTGACAAAACCACGGAAAAATTCGCCAAACAAATCAACGTCAAAGCCGCCGATCATCGCGCGAGTGTATTCGCACTCGTATTCCAGACAGGGGCGACCCGATAAATCAACAACGACGCGCGAAAGCGCTTCGTCGAGCGGCACATAGCTGTGACCGTAGCGCACGATGCCTTTTTTATCACCAACCGCCTTGGCAAAAGCCTGGCCGAGCGTGATGCCGACGTCTTCCACTGTGTGATGCGCGTCGATATGCAAATCACCAACGGCTTTGATTTCAATATCAAACAGGCCGTGGCGAGCTACCTGGTCGAGCATATGCTCGAAAAAAGGTACGCCGGTATCAAATTTGCTCACGCCTGTGCCGTCCAGGTTCAGCGTGATCGTGATTTGGGTTTCCAGTGTATTGCGAGTAACGGTAACTTGGCGCATCGATGATTCTCGTATAGGGCAATGCCGATCAATACTGCATTTTCCAACAGATTGGCCTTGGCGGGAAGCGCCATGGCATCAAATCCCGACAATGGCGCAAGAAAAAGCCGGATCGAGCGGCGCAAAACGGTCAATGTTTGGGCAAATGCTTGAATAGCGCAAGGCGTGCCTGTCTGGCGCAAGACAGCCGCAAGCCCCGACTCAGGGTTGTAAGAGGTCGTGTGGCAACTGTTGCAGCAGATCATCAAAGATTTGCCAGTCGTTCAGACAGCGGCACATCAGCCGTACACCTTCCAGCCGGGCAATTGCGTTAATGGCCCGTTGGCGGGCTTGCGCTTGGGCGATGCCGCTGTCGCAAATAACCTGCTGCAGCGCCGCGATCCATTCCTGCACGGCGATGCCCATATCCTGGCCGAACAGTGTGCGTGCATTACCCATGGTATAGACATCCAGCGTACTGGCTTGCTCCTTGTTGGCCTCGCTAATCCGCACGAATTCCATAAACCGCGCCAGCCTGTGTGCCGGTTCTCCGGCTTGGCGCAGTAGATCCAGCCCACTTTGGAACCACACGCCTTCGGCCTGCAGCACTGCGCTGGCCATTTCCACTTTGCCATTGGGAAAATGGTGATAAAGGCTACCTTTGCCCAGGCCTGTGGCCTGGCTGATTAGGCTTAATGACGCGCCATCGTAGCCATAGGTGTGAAACACCGTGCGCAAATGCCGGATTAATTCGTCGTGCGTAATTGCCAAAACTGCCTCCTTGTCGGTTTGCTTTGGGGAGCGCTGGCGCGCCCTGCGGTGCAAACGCTTAAAAGTTTAACGGAAAAACCGCTGTGCTTGACAAGGCCGACTGATTTGATTGAGTATTAAACCAAACGATCGGTACAATTCAATCGTTTTACTTTCTCAGACCCAAGTTTGGAGTGTGTAATATGTTGAAATCGCTTTCTCTAAAAGCCGGATTGCTGGCCGCCCTGTGGTTGGGCATGACCATCACAGCGCATGCCGCCCCGACCAGTACCGATGTGCTCAATGCCTACATTCAGGCCTGGAGCGAAAAATCGCCCGAGCAAAGGCAGAAACTGCTGGGCAAACTAGTGACCGATTCGGTACGTTACAGTGATCAATTCAATCAGGTGAAATCCAGAGCAGCGCTCAATGAGATGATCGGCACGTTGCACGAGCAGATTCCGGGCTTGCGCGGTGAAATTATCGGCCCGGTGCGTTTTATCGATGCGGCGGCGCTGTTTGAATGGAAAGTCTACAACGAAGCCGGTGAGGCGCTGTTTTATGGCGTTGATGCCGTGCAATTTGCCGAAGATGGCCGCCTGCAGCGGATCGACGGTTTTATGAATGTGGGTTTGAAATAAGGAGTTTGTCATGCGCCTGTCTTCCGGTTTGATCTTGGCCAGTCTAATGCTCTCGCACCTTGTTCTGGCGCAAACGCCGCCGCGCCTGCGCACGCCTGTGATTGATAATCGCGGGCAAGTTCCGGCCGCTACGCTGGAAAGGCAGGCGCAGCAGTTTCCCGCGACGTTTTTTCTGGAAGGGGCGGGTGATAAAAAGGAAATTGCTTTTACTTTTGACGATGGCCCCAGCGCCGATACGCCCGCTTTGCTTGATGTACTGAAAAAAGAAAACGTCAAAGCCACTTTTTTCTGGCTTGGGCAAAGCGTTTTGCAACACCCGGATATTGTGAAACGGGCGCTGGCTGAAGGGCATGTGCTGGCTAATCACAGCTTTAGCCACCCTAATCTGAGCAAAATGGCCGATGATGCACAGTGGTGGGATGCGCAGTTGCAAAGAACGCAGCAGGCATTCCAAAAAGTAGTCGGCTTTCAGCCGGCAATGATGCGCCCGCCGTATGGATTTTTGAATGACAGCCAGATCAGCAAGCTCAAAGAGCAGGGCATGACGGCCATTTTATGGTCGGTCGATAGCGCGGACTGGTATCACACTTGGCAAAACAACGCCGATGACGTGGCCAGCGGCAAAATCGACGCCGTGATCAGGCAGTACATTCACCCCGAAGCGATTGTGCTGATGCACGACGCCGGTGGCCGTGGCCGCCAGCCCACCGTGATGGCTGTGCAAGCGCTGATTCCGGCTTTGCGCGAGCAGGGCTATCGCTTTACAACGGTGGATCGCTTGTTGGGTATCCCGGCCAAGCTGCCCACGTCTGCCAAGGTGAGCACCGTAGCACCTTGAGCGTCTGGCGGGTTTGCTGGGGGGTATGGCTCTATCTGTATTGCTTAGATTGCCTTGTGGCCATATACATCGCAATGTATTGCATGTGCGGGCTTTGTGCTACAAAGAGAGCTTAAGAGGAATGCTATGCCCGCCAATCCAGCCAGCCTGCGCCAGATGCAGCTTGACGCCATTCAAGCCCGGATTTTTACTGAGCCCGAGTCCGCACGCAGCCAGTGCCATGTGCTGCTGAATGTGGCTCGGGATGTGTATGACGTCCATACTTTTATCGCCGCTGCGCTGCAGTTATCGCTGATCGAAGACCAGCTGGGTGATTTTGCCAGTGCGATCAATCTTTTGTCCGAATCAATGGCGTATGCGCAGGAATTCCGGCTGTTTCAGCAGATGCCGGCCATCCTGGAGCAGCTCGGTTGTTGCCATTATTCGCTGGCGCACTATCCGCAAGCGCTGGCCTACTGGCAGCAATGCGTGCTGATGTGCGGCCACCAAAGCGAGCTGAGTCAAACCCGTGGGCTGGCGCTGGTTGGCCTGGGGCGGATTTGCGATGCGGTGGGCGATAACCGGCTGGCCGTGATCATGCATAAAGCGGGTTATCAGCTTTTGCTCGGCACGCACGACCCGTATCTGATCACGATGGCGCAGATCAACTGGGCGGTGAATGTGCTTAAACTCGCCGATTATCCGCAAGCCCGCCAGCTATTGAACGCCGCGCTGCAAACTAGCCAAGCGCATCAGCTGCCGCACCATGCTGCCGAGTGCCTGTTCAGGTTGGCGCAAATTGCGCTGGCGCAGGATCAGCTCGATGAGGCCGAAATCTGTATTGAAGAAGGCTTGCTAGGCATCAGCAGCACGCCTTATCACTGGGTGGAGGTCAATCTGCTGGCTGAATGGGCCGAATTGCTGGCGCGGCAGCACAATTGGCAGGAGGCCTATACCGCAGTGCAAAGAGGCTTGCGGCTGGCTGAGGAGGATGCATTCAAGCATCTGGAAATGCGGCTACTGCGTCAGGCGCAGCGCTATGCTGGCGAGCTGGGGCTGGCGGTGCATGCGGCAGAATACGAAAGGCGCGCATCCTTTTTGCATCTGCATCTGCACGATCAATTGCTGCCGCCCGGCAGTCTGGAGCTGGGCGGCTTGCTCAGCTTGCTGGAAACAGAAAACGGGTGATCGCTCGACCCCCCCTGATTCTGCTTACTTAGTTGGCTTTCAAGCGCAGCTCAGCCGCATTCGCATGCGCGGTCAGCCCTTCTCCGTGCGCCAGTACTGAAGCGATTTGCCCCAATTTTTGCGCGCCCACTTCCGATACCTTGATCAGGCTCGAACGCTTCTGGAAGTCATACACGCCCAGCGGGCTGGAGAAACGCGCGCTGCGGGCGGTTGGCAGAACGTGATTTGGGCCCGCACAGTAGTCGCCGAGTGATTCGGAAGTGAATTTACCCATGAAAATTGCACCGGCGTGGCGGATTTTCGGCAGCAGCGCTTCTGGGTTTTCCACTGATAATTCCATATGCTCTGGCGCGATGTAGTTACAGATCTCGCATGCTTCGTCCAAATCCTTCACCACAATCAGCGCGCCTCGGTTTTTCAGTGAAGCGGCGATGATGTCTTTACGTGGCTGGGTATGGATCAGGCGCTCAATGCTGGCGTGCACTGCGTCGACATACCCCGCATCTGGGCATAGCAGAATTGATTGCGCGATTTCATCGTGTTCAGCCTGACTAAATAAATCCATCGCTACCCAGTCCGGATTGGTCGTGCCATCGGCCAGTACCAGAATTTCCGACGGGCCAGCGACCATATCAATGCCAACAATCCCAAATACCGCGCGCTTGGCGGCGGCGACATAGGCATTCCCTGGGCCGGTGACTTTATCCACTTGCGGTACGGTTTGCGTGCCGTAGGCCAGTGCGCCAACGGCTTGCGCGCCGCCGATGGTGAATGCGCGGCTGACGCCAGCAACATACGCGGCGGCCAAGACCAGATCATTGCGCTCGCCCTTCGGCGTAGGCACCACCATGATGATTTCAGCCACGCCAGCGACGTGCGCTGGGATCGCATTCATCAGCACCGATGATGGATACGCCGCCTTGCCGCCCGGTACATAAATGCCGACGCGATCCAGTGCCGTCACTTGCTGGCCGAGCAGCGTGCCGTCTTCGTCTTCATAGCTCCACGAACTCATTTTCTGTTTTTCGTGGTAGCTGCGTACACGCGCTGCGGCGGCTTGCAAAGCGGTGGCTTGATCGGCGGGCAGACGCTCGAACGCGGCTTTGAGCTCGGCCTGCGTCAGCTCCAGATCGACCATTGAATGAGCGCTGGTGCCATCGAACTGATTGGTGTACTCAACCACGGCGGCATCGCCGCGCGCTTTGACATCGGCCAGAATCGCCGCCACGCGCTGATCGACTTGCGGGTCTTGCGAGGTTTCAAAGGCCAGCAGGGCGGTGAGATCGGATTGGAAATCGGCGGAAGTGGAATTTAGACGGCGAATCATGGCTGCGACCCAAAGTTGTATGCTGTTAGCCGATTATACCCTTACTTGCCGGTCTTCATTGGGCTAGCCCGTGCAATTTCGATCAGCCTGATAGATATCAATCCAGATCGCAATGCAGATCATCAGTGCGTAAAAAAGCCACCCGAAGGTGGCTGGCGCAAGATCTCACTTTACTTGTGTTTCTTCGCTTCGCTGATTTGCGAGCTGGCTTGCGCCGCTGCGTTGCCAAATGTGGAGGCGGGGATGGTGGTTTTTTTCTCTTGCTTGGGTTTTTTTGCTTCTTTATTGCTGCGTATCTGACCTTTGGCCATGGTGTACCCCTAGTGGGTGAAATGCCAGCTGGCTAGGACAGCATACGCGCTATTCGCAATCGGCGTAGGATTTACAGCTTAAGACCCTTGCCGCTTCCACCATTTAGCCCGGAAAAATGGCAAGTAGCGATCCAGCCGTTTTTGGCCGCCCAGGCCATAAATCAGCAAGCTAGCCGCGATGATGATCTGCCAGAGCTGGCCGATGATCGCCCGAGCCGGTCTGGCGCTATCGATCAGTTGCAGCCATTGGCTCACGCTCAGTGCCAAAAAGGCCAGCCCGAGCGCGGTACCAAGTAAGCGAAAAATCATCTTGTGTCTCTTTAGGCTGTGGCCAGTCGTGCGGCGACTGTCGTTGCAAAGGCGTCAATCATTGGCTGCAGGCGTTCGTGCTTGAGCTTGAGCGACGATTGATTCACCACCAGACGGCTGGAAATATCGCGAATATGCTCAACCGCCACCAGATTATTGGCTTTCAGCGTGCCGCCAGTTGAAACTAGATCAACAATCGCGTCGGCTAAGCCCACCAGTGGAGCCAGTTCCATCGAGCCATACAGCTTGATCAGATCAACGTGTACGCCTTTGGCGGCGAAGTGCTCTTTGGCCTGCTCGGTGTATTTGGTCGCGATGCGCATGCGTGCGCCTTGCTTCACTGCGCCTTCGTAATCAAAGCCGTTTTGCGTCGCCACCATTAACGCGCATTTGGCGATTTCCAGATCGAGCGGTTGATATAGCCCTTGACCACCGTGCTCAAGCAGTACGTCTTTGCCCGCCACGCCTAGATCGGCCGCGCCGTATTGCACATACGTTGGTACGTCGGACGCACGCACGATAATCAGCTGCACATCCGGCTGATTGGTGCCAATGATCAGCTTGCGCGTGCTCTCTGGCGCTTCAGCGGGCACGATGCCTGCGGCGGCGAGCAGCGGCAGGGTTTCTTCAAAAATACGTCCTTTGGAAAGGGCGATGGTAATCATGGGGTATCTGCCTGTATGTCTTTGCTGTATTGCCCTGCAGGGCAATACCTATTATTTGAATATATTCAGTTTGGCCGGGTACTTTGCCTGCCAGCCATTCATCGCCCGCCCGCCTTGCCACATGCTAAATAGCGAAGCGCCGATTCCCACCCACCACAGCAGGAAGGTGGTATTGAGCATCGAGGTGGCGATGAGCGCAACAATATAAAAACAACCCATCAGCATCTGGAAATTGCACGCTTCGCGCGCGTGTTGCTCGACAAAATCCGAATGTACACGGGCAAATTGCAGCACGATAAACGGCAGCGCAATCGCCACAATCGGCGCAGGCACGATGGGCAACCAGAACAGCCCCGCCAAATGCGCCAGCACGGCAAAGAATTTTTCATGTTCTTTAGGTGGCTTGGGTTTATCGTCCTGCTCTTGGTAAGCGGGTTTGGGATTTAAAATAAACATTAGCGTATCCGTTCGATGTTGACGCCGACGCCTGCCAGTTTGGTTTCGATATGTTCGTAGCCGCGGTCCAAGTGGTAGATGCGATCCACAATCGTTTCGCCGTCGGCGATCATACCGGCGATCACCAGCGAGGCTGAGGCGCGCAGATCAGTGGCCATCACCGTTGCGCCGGATAGTTTTTCAACGCCAGTCACAATCGCGCTATGGCCATCCACCTTGATCTTTGCGCCCATGCGCGCCAACTCTGGCACGTGCATAAAGCGGTTTTCAAAAATCGTTTCGGTAATCACCCCAGTACCTTCGGCAATCGAATTGAGCAGCGTGAATTGCGCTTGCATATCGGTTGGGAAGGCCGGGTATTCCAGCGTACGAATATCAACGGCTTTGGCGCGCTGTTTCATATCGAGCGAAATCCAGGTGTCACCCGTTTCGATGTAGGCACCCGCTTCGGTCAATTTATCGAGCACCGCGCCCAGAATATCTGCACGCGTGTTGCGCAGCAGGATTTTGCCCTGCGCTGCTGCGGCGGCAACGAGGAAGGTACCGGTTTCGATGCGGTCGGCGACAATTGCATGTTTTGCGCCGTGCAACTCTTTCACGCCTTCAATCGTGATGGTATCAGTGCCGTGGCCGCTGATTTTTGCGCCCATTTTGATCAGACATTCGGCCAGATCAACCACTTCAGGCTCGCGCGCGGCGTTTTCCAGAATCGTGGTGCCTTCGGCCAAGGTGGCGGCCATCAACAGGTTTTCAGTGCCGGTGACGGTGATCATGTCCGAGCGGAAACGGCAGCCTTTGAGTTTGCCGGTGGCTTTGACATAGCCATGCTCGATGACGATCTCGGCGCCCATTGCTTGCAGGCCCTTGATGTGCTGATCAATCGGGCGAGCACCAATCGCGCAGCCGCCAGGCAGGGAAACCTGCGCCTCGCCAAAACGCGCCAGCGTTGGGCCGAGCACCAGAATCGACGCGCGCATGGTTTTCACCAGCTCGTAGGGCGCGATGGTGCTGGTGATGTTGTTGGCGGTCAGCTCGTATTCGTGGACGTTATCGGTCATCACGCGCATGCCCATGCCTTGCAGCAATTTTTGCGTGGTTTTTACGTCGGCCAGCTGTGGCACATTGGTCAGATGCAAGGTATCGGCGGTCAGCAAAGACGCACACAAGATCGGCAAGGCGGCGTTTTTGGCGCCAGAAATGGTGATTTCGCCTGCGATTGGGTTGCCACCGATGATTCTGAGTTTATCCATTTGTATTTAGCCTTTTGCTCTGCGCTTGAACCCTAACAGGCTCATGCGAAAAATGTGCCGCCCGAGACGGCTTTAAGTCGATTGACAACAGTTTGCCCGCAAGGCGAGGCAAGCCAGTGCGAGAACTTTTGCTTCACTTAACGAAAATATTCCCACCAGACCCACGCACCTGCGGCGATCAGCCAGGGCAGGTTGACCAAGGCCATCAAAGGGCCGCCTGATTTGGCTTCGCGTTTGTTGGCGTCGACTTTGGCTTGCTCGATAATGGCTTTGTTTTTGGCGATGCTGCCCAGGTCAAAGCGGGGGTCGCGTGTACTCATTGCTGGCGTGCGGCCCATTCGGCGGGCGTCAGCGTGGCGCGCATTGACAGCGCATGCAGTTCGCCCGAGTCGAGATAGGATTTGAGACCATCGTTGATCACCCGATGACGGGCCAGCAATTTGAGCCCGTCAAATTGAGCCGAAACAATGGTGGCGTAGAAGTGGTGGCCGTCGCCTTCCACTTCGATATGCTCACAGGGGATGATCTGGGAAATCAGGCTTTGTACGTGTTCTGGCGTCATTATTGCTCTTGGGTACGATGGTTTAAGGCCGCTGTGCGAGCGGCTGTGTGTTGATTTCGCTGTATTTTGCCATCAGCGACGAATTTTGTAGCCCGATTTTATCAAGCTCAGGCTAATTAAGGTGAGGATTGCCAAAGTAAATCCGACAACCGCCAGCGAATGCCATGGATTGACGTCGCTGATGCCAAAAAAGCCATAGCGGAAACCGTCAATCATGTAGAAAACCGGGTTGAAATGCGACACGGTTTGCCAGAATGGCGGCAGGCTGTGTATCGAGTAAAACACGCCGGATAAAAACGTCAGCGGCATGATCAGAAAGTTCTGGAACGCGGCCAGCTGATCGAACTTTTCCGCCCAGATGCCGGCGATTAAACCCAGAATCGCCATCAGGCTGCAGCCCAGCAAGCCAAATACAATAATCCATAAGGGGTATTTGAATGGCAGTATTGAGAATACTAAGGTTGCGAGTAATACCCCTGCGCCAACAACGAAGCCCCGCGCCGCGCCAGCCAGCGTGTATGCGCCAAAAAACTCCAGATGCGAGATCGGCGGCAGCAGGATGTAAACAATATTGCCGGTGATTTTGGATTGAATCAGGCTGGAGCTGGTGTTGGCAAACGCGTTTTGCAGCATGCTCATCATCATCAAACCCGGAATCAGAAATGCCGTGTACTGCACGCCCGGATACGGCTGCACATGCGCATCAAGCACATGGGCGAAAATCAGCAGATACATCAGCGCGGTGAGCACAGGCGCGGCCACAGTCTGAAAAGCGACGCGCCAGAAGCGCAGGACTTCTTTGCGGAATAAAGTGTAAAAACCGGTCATGGTGTGTGAGGTGTAAGGGGAAAGGTGTGAGGTGGAAAACCTTTATTCCTTTAGCCCTGACAGCCTGCTCCTATAAAATGCTTAATTATTGCTTTGATTTCTTGATATGTGACGCAAACAATCTGAACGCCTCACGCCTCACGCCTCACGCCTCACGCCTCACGCCTCACGCCTCACGCCTCACGCCTCACGCCTCACGCCTCACGCCTCACGCGTGCATCATCTGTACAAAAATTTCTTCCAGATCGGGTTGTGTGATTTCCAAGTCTTTCAGCTCGATTTGCTCAATACGCAAAGCGGCCAGTATCGCATCGAGCTCTTTAATATCGGCCAGTTTGAGCTCGAAGCGGTTGTCCTGCTGCTTAATCAGCAATGACTGCAGGCTAGCGGGTAATTGCGCTGGTTTGAGCTTCAAAATCACGCTGCGTGCTGCGCCGCGTTGCATCATGGTGTTTTTGTCTTCGAGCGCAATCAGCTCGCCGCGTTTAAGCATCGCAATCCGGTTGCACAGTGTTTCGGCTTCTTCCAGATAATGCGTCGTCAGTACGATGGTATGGCCTTTTTCATTCAGGCTTTTGACAAAAGACCACAGCGTCTGGCGCAGCTCGACATCGACGCCCGCTGTGGGCTCATCCAGTACAATGACAGGGGGTTTATGCACCAAGGCCTGAGCCACCATGACGCGGCGCTTCATACCCCCAGATAGTGCACGCATATTGGTGTTGGCTTTGTCGGTCAGCCCCAGATTGTGCAAAATTTCATCAATCCACGCATCGTTGTGTTTGATGCCGAAATAGCCAGACTGAAATACCAGCGCTTCGCGCACATTAAAGAAAGGATCAAACACCAGCTCTTGCGGCACGATGCCAACGGCGCGGCGTGCTTCACGGTAGTTGGCCTGCACATCCAGCCCCATCACCTTGGTTGTGCCCCGTGTGGCGCGGGTTAATCCGGCCAGAATTGAAATCAGCGTGGTTTTCCCTGCGCCGTTGGGGCCGAGCAGGGCGAAAAAATCGCCTTGCTCGACAGCAAAGCTCACTTCTTTGAGCGCGGTGAACGCCCCGAAATCCTTGCCAACGGCGTTAAATTGAATGGCGTTCACTGGCTCTGCTCTGTATTTTCTGGGCTGGTTGCGGCTTGCTCCGCGCTACTGACCACCTCGTTGACTGTCTGGCTGACCGGCTCGGCTGTTTCGGCTGCGGCATTTTTGTCTGCCTCGTCTACCAGCTCGCTATCTGGCTCGCCCAGCGGCAATGGGTGGGGCGGGTTGCCATCGTGGATTTTGAACCAGCGACGCTGCAGATAGGTATCACGAACAAAAGCGTAGGGGTCGATCTGCTCGGCAATCGTGGCGTCAAAAGGCAGCAGGCTGGCACGGGTGTCGGTAATAAATACGCTGTAATAAGCCACCTTGCCAGCCAGCGGGTCGATATAGTCGATTGGCCCCCAAACTAGGCGAGCCAGTTTGTCGCTTGAATCACGCACTGTCAGCGGGCCATAAAATGGCACCATCAGATACGGCCCACTGGGCACGCCCCAGGCGCCCAACATCTGGCCGAAATCTTCGTCCTGCTTTTCAATCGGAACTTCGCTGGCGATATCAAGCAGGCCAGCCAGACCAAATGTGGAATTGAGCAGCACCCTAGCGGTGCTTTTGGACGCTGAAGTGCCCTTGGCTTGCAGAATGGAGGCCGGGATGGCAAACAGATCGTCAATATTGCCCATGAAATTGCCGACGGCCGTGCGCAGTGGCGACGGGATATAGTCGCTGTAGGCCACCGCAACCGGGCGCACAACGGCATCGTCCAGCGCAGTATTGAATTTGTAGACCGATCGGTTGACGTTCTCGAGCGGATCATAATTATTCTGTGGCGTAGCACAGGCTGTCAGCAAAACAGCAGAGAGCAATAGAAGGCGGCGCATGATGGCAATGCGCTTATTGGGCGCAATAGAAGTAATGGATAAATGAATTGTGTATTGCTTAGTTCTTGATTTGCAAGAGCTCTTGCACGCCATAGACGCTAATCAGTTGCTGCAGTGTCGATGGCATGGCTGCAAAGCGCAGCGCCCGTTTGGCAGCCTGCGCACGTCGCTGCCATTCGAGTAGCAAGGCGACGGCGCTGGAATCTGCGCTGCTGAGTGCTGAAAAGTCGATCTCCACGTCGCCTTGCCGGAGCAAATCGTCAATTGCACCCAGCAACTGGCCGCAGTGTTCGCTGCTGAGCAAGGCGGGGGCGTGGTAGATCGCGCTCATTATTTAGCCTGTTTGGCTGCCGCATTGCGTGCGGCCAGCTGTTTGATCAAGCCGTCAATGCCGTCTTTGCGGATCACCGAGCCGAACTGGTTGCGGTGATTATTGATAAAGCTAATGCCGTCCACGCTGATGTCGTACACTTTCCAGTCGTTTTTCTTCTCAAAACTGAAATCAAGCGGAATGGGTTTCTGGCCGGGCAAAGTCACTTCGGTGCGCACGGTTTGCTCGTCGGCATCGTTGCCAGCGCGGCTGCCCTTGATATTGATCTGGGCGTTTTTATACAGTGTCAGCGCGCTTAAATAAGTACGAACCAGCATGGCGCGAAACTCGGCGGTCAGCGCGTCCTGCTGTGCTGGTGTGGCGCTTTTCCAGTACTGACCCGTGGCCAGCGCGGTCATGCGTTTGTAGTCGGCCATCGGCGACAGGCGGGCATCGACCAGATCACGCGTTTTGGCGGCGTCTTTTTCATTTTTCTTGATGATGTCCAGCACGTCTTTGCTGGCCGAGCGGACAATCTGCTCCGGGCTTTCTGCGGCAAACAGCGCGGCGCTCACAAACAGCGTTAACATCGCAAGCAATGAATTGCGCATCAGGCGCATTGAATTGAACATATTATTGGGCTTCCTTTTCTTGGTCGGCCTGACTAAACAGGAAACGACTGATTAACTGCTCCAGCACAATCGCTGAAGACGTGATTTTAAACGTGTTGCCTGCGCTAAGGACTTTCTCGTCGGCACCCGAAGTAATGCCGATGTATTGCTCGCCCAAGAGGCCGGAGGTCAGAATCTCGGCCGAGCTGTCGCGGCTAAAGTGATAGCGGCTGTCCATATCCATGGTGACCTTGGCGACATAGCGCTCGGGGTCCAGCGTGATACTGCTCACCCGGCCGACCACGACACCTGCGCTTTTAATCGGTGCGCGTACTTTCAAGCCGCCAATATTTTCAAAATTGGCAATCAGCTGGTAAGAGCTGCCCGCAGGCAGGTTGCCCTGGCTGCTCACTTTGAGCGCCAGAAACAGCAAAGCTGCAATACCGGCTAGCGCAAACAGGCCAACCCAGAAGTCGATCATGCCGCGTTTCATTTAAACTCCCCGGAACATAAAAGCAGTCAGAATAAAATCCAGCGCCAGAATAGTCAGTGCGCTGGTTACCACAGTGCGCGTTGTCGCGCTGGAAATGCCTTCGGCGGTTGGGGGCGCATCATACCCTTCAAAAACCGCAATCAGCGAAACGGCTACGCCGAAAAAGACGCTTTTGATCACGCCATTCATCACGTCAAGCCGGAAATCAACAGCACCCTGCATTTGTGACCAGAAGCTACCCGAATCCAGCCCCAGTAATTGCACGCCGATCAGATAGCCGCCCAGAATACCCATGGCGCTGAAAATGGCGGCCAAGAGCGGCATTGAAATCACTCCGCCCCAGAAGCGCGGCGCCACAACACGGGCAATCGGGTTCACGGCCATCATTTCCATCGCCGCCAGTTGCTCGGTGGTTTTCATCAGGCCGATTTCGGCCGTAATGGCGCTACCAGCGCGGCTGGCAAACAAGAGGCCTGCGACAACCGGCCCCAGTTCACGCACCAGAGATAGTGCCACCAGAATGCCCAGCGAGCTGGAGGCGCCAAAGCGTTGCAGCGTGTCATAGCCTTGCAGTGCCAGAACCATGCCTACAAATAAGCCCGAAACCGTAATAATCAAGACCGATAAAACCCCGGCAAACCAGATCTCGCGCAAAGTCAGGTGCGGGCGCAACAAGGCAGTTGCCGAGTGGCGCAAAATCGCCAGCAGAAAGCGGCAGGCAAAGCCCAGCTTGATCAGGCTGTTGGTCAGCGGCCGCCCGAAGCGGCTAATCGATTCAACTAGAAAATTCATCTCGCTCTCAGGCAAGCCTTAAATCGTCAGCGTACGCTGGCGCGGGTTTATGAAACGGTAGCGGCCCATCGGGGCGCGCATTGATAAATTGCTGCACAAAAGGATGCTCCGACGCTCTAACTTGCGCAGGCGTGCCTTGCGCAACAATCTGCCCGTCGGCCAGGAAATACACATAATCGACAATCGCCAGCGATTCGGCGACATCGTGCGTCACGACGATTGATGCAGTACCCAGCGCGTCGTTCAGCTCACGGATCAATTGGCCAACGGTGGCCAGCGAAATTGGGTCAAGCCCGGTAAATGGCTCGTCGTACAGCATCACTTGCGGGTCAAGCGCAATCGCGCGTGCCAGCGCTACGCGCCGCGCCATGCCACCCGATAATTCCTGCGGCATTTGCTGCGCTGCGCCGCGCAAGCCGACGGCTTGCAGCTTCATTAGCACTAGATCGCGAATCATGCTCTCGGGCAGTGTGGTGCGCTCGCGCAGCGGGAAAGCCACATTGTCAAAGACCGACAAATCGGTAAACAGCGCGCCAAACTGAAACAGCATGCCCAGCTTGCGGCGCAACTGATACAGCTCGCGCTCGCCCAGCGCGCCGACATCCTGCCCGGCGACGCAGACTTTGCCGCTTTGTGCGCGGATTTGCCCGCCAATCAGCTTGAGCAGCGTGGTTTTGCCCGAGCCCGAGCCGCCCATAATGGCGACCAGCTGCCCTGCTTCTATCTGCAGTGAAACATCGCGCAAAATCGGTGTGTCGCCGTAAGCAAAGCTGACATTCTGAAAATCAATTAATGGCATGGGCAAATTTTAAAAGAAAGCAGGTTGGCGAAGAAAGACTCACACGCACGTTTTTGCTGCATTGCACCGGCGATTTTACTGTATTTCGGCGTATGTACTGCGGTGATTTTGCCTACACATGGCATCTGTCTGTTTGATGGTGTGGGTATATTTCTGTAGCTGTTTATTGGTCTTGCCTACAGGGCTATACCCCTTTAAATATCTGCTGGGCTGTGCAATTTTACCGGTGAAAGGCTAGTTTTTTGCCTAGATCAGACTTTCATTGTTGGTAATTAAAAATCTCTTATCTAGAATGGTTTTTAACTTACTAGTAATAAACAAAAAATGAAAGAATATCTCTGGCCTATTTTGCTGCTATGCAGCCTGAGTGCATGCATGGCGACGCGCAAGCCTGCCGATCCCGAGGGGCGGCATGTGCAGGCGGCTGCGCCAGCGAATCCGGCCATTCCCAAGCCCGTCGAGCTGATTCCCTATCTACCCAAGCCCGGCAGCAGCCCTAAGCTGGAAGCCTATAGTATTGTGGTCAGCCAGTTGCCGGTTAATCGCCTGCTGTTTGCGCTGGCTCGCGATGCCCAAATCAATGTCGACGTTCACCCGCAAGTGCAGGGGCTGGTGACCTTGAACGCCATCAATCAGACGCTGCCGCAAATTCTGGACCGGCTGGCCAGCCAGCTTGATCTGCGCTGGACGCTGGAGCAGGGCGTACTGACGGTACGGCCGGATCAGCCTTATTTCAAAACATACCGGATTGATTATTTCAATTTATCCCGCACGATGAAATCGAGTGTGGCGGTGTTTAACTCGGTGGCCAGCTCGTCCCGAATCGAGGCCGGCGCAACGGCGCGCAATAGTTCGAGCACCGCAATCGAGAGTGAAAACCTGAACCAGTTCTGGCGTCGGCTGGAGGGCAATCTGAAAGACATGCTGGGGATTAGGGAGGGTTCGCCCACAGGGGCGGCCAATTCACCGATGGTGGGCGCGATTGCCCAGCAAGTGGCGCATTCGCTCAATGGCGGCGGCAATGACCCGAAGGCGGCGCTGGCTCTGGCCGATGGTTTGGCCAAAGTCGATAAAACGCTGGCCCAGACCGAGAAAACCCGGCAGGGCATCACGCCGCAGCTCTTGCTGGCAGCAAGCCCACCGCTTGCGTCGGGCAATCTGGTGGTGATGAATCCGGAAAGCGGCACCATCAGCATTCGCGCCAGTCACAAGGATCAGCTTAAAGTGGCCGAATTTCTGGCGGCAGTACAAAGCTCGGCGCAGCGGCAAGTGATGATTGAGGCGACGATCGTCGAGGTGGCGCTGGGTGATCAGTATCAGGCTGGCGTTGATTGGTCAAAGATCGCCTCCGGGCAGGGCTGGAGTCTGGGGCAAAGTCTGCTGGGCGCTAATTTGGCCACCGCCCCGGCTGCTGTGGTGTCGTATACCAGCAATCAGTTTGCGGCCACGATCAGGCTGCTGGAGCAATTTGGCCGTACCCGCGTGCTATCGAGCCCGAAAATCATTGCGCTCAATAACCAGACGGCGGTGATGAAAGTGGTTGAAGAGCAGGTGTATTTCACGCTTGCGCTCGACGAAGATAAAAACGCCGACGGCGTGGTCACTGGCCGAACCTATACCTCGACGCTGCATACCGTGCCGGTCGGGCTGGTGATGCAGGTGACGCCACAGGTCTCGCAGGCGGGAGCGATTTCAATGAATGTGCGCCCGACGATTACCAATATCAGCCGCTATGTCGAAGACCCGGCGGTGGCGCTGATTGCGGCAGATTCGGGCAAAAGTGTGCAGAGCCTGATTCCGGTGCTGCAGGTGCGCGAATTTGACTCCACGCTCAAAATCGCCAGTGGCCAGTCTGCCGTGCTCGGTGGCCTGATTCAGGATAAGCAGAACAATACGCGCCAGGGCTTGCCCGGTGTTTCGCGCTTACCGGTGATCGGCGATGTGTTTAGCTACCGGGATGACAAAGTGAGCAAAATCGAGCTGGTTGTATTTCTGCGCCCGCTGCTGGTGGGCGAGCAAGGCGTGAATGGCGAGCAGGCGGCGTATCGGCAATGGCTGCCCGATCAAGACTTCTTTGCTTCGCCGGGCGATCATGCCTTGTCGGCGTTTCAGTCTGGGCAGATTCCTGTGCAAGCTCCTTTACAGATTCCTGAGAAGAAGGAGGCGCAGGAATGAATCGGAGTGCGCCGATCAATGCCTTGCGACGCGCGCTCGGTAGCGACGGTGCGGCTGAATCAGCAATGCCCAGCCGTATCGAGCCATCTCTGGTTGGCGGTGAGCCTGTGGCCACTGTGACTACCGTCGCCAACGATATTCCGGCGGCCACGCCAGTGCCCGGCACGGTTTGGCCACCGGCTGGCGCATCGTCAACCCCGCGCGGATCGTTGCGTCTGGCGGCGGTGGGTTTGAGTGGCGCGCTCTTTGTGCTGGTGTTGCTGCTCTGGCTGGCTTGGCGCTATCAGCAGCGGATCTGGCCAGCCTTGCCCGCGCCTGTTGTTCAGGCTCAGCCATCGCACTTGCCCACGCCGAGTACAGTGCATCGTAGTGTTAGCCAGAGTAGCTCACCCATTTTGGCTGAGGAGTATAGGCTTGAAGATCAATTACAGATTGATGTTGCGGGCAATACCTCTAATGACGAATTGAAAGGAAAGACACAGGAGCTGCCCTTGGCTGCTGTGCCTGCCGAGGGTGACGATCCTTCAGCCGAGCCGGTGCGGCTGATTGCCAGCCGGAATCAGACGCCTGCCGCGCTATTGCAGGCCTGGGGCGATTTTCAGTCGGGCGAGCTGGCTCAGGCTGAAACCCGCTACCGGCAGATTCTGGCTAGCCAGCCAAATCAGCGCGATGCTTTGCTGGGGCTGGCTGCGATCGCGCTGCAACAGGGGCAACGGGGACGGGCGGCGGGGATTTACCAATATTTGCTGCAGCTGAACCCGCAGGATGCCGAAGTGGCCGCGGCACAGCTGGCGCTGGAGTCGGCCACTGACGCTATTAAAGCCAATGCCGCAGAAGCCGACTGGCTGCAGGCGGCACAAGCCCGGCCTTTTCTGCTGGGCCAGTATTACGCTGCCCGGCAGCGCTGGCAGGAGGCGCAAACGCAGTATTTTCTGGCCTGGAGCGAGCAGCCCGATCACCCCGATCTGGCCTACAACCTGGCGATTAGTCTGGATCATTTGCGCCAGAGCGCACTGGCGGCCGAGTTTTATCAGAAAGCACTGACGCTGGCGGCGCAACGCAAGGCGCAATTCGAACCTGCTGCCGTGCGCGTGCGGCTGGCTCGCCTGCAGGAGGATGCCGATGGCCGGGCAGAATAAACAATTACTGGGGCAGCAGCTGATTGCCCAAGGTCTGATTACCGAAGATCAGCTGCGCATCGCGCTACTCGAGCAAAAGCAATCGGGCTTGCTGCTGGGCAAAATACTGGTTTTGCTCGGCTTTATGTCCGAGCGCGTGCTTCAGGAGGCATTGGCAGAAAAGCTTGGGCACGAGACCGCCGATCTGGTGCGCATGATCGCCGACCCACAAGCCATTCGCCTGATTCCTAAGGAGCTGGCCAAGCGTTTGCTGGTGCTGCCGCTGGGTTTGAATGCGCACACGCAGCAGCTGACGGTGGCGATGGCCAACCCGGATAATCTGCTGGCGCTGGATCAGCTACGGATGCAGATTAAAGATCAATACCAGATTGTGCCGCTGCTGGCTGCCGAGTCGGACATCACGCACGCGATCAATCAGTACTATGGTTTCGAGTTGTCGATTGATGGCATTTTGCATGAGATTGAAACCGGGGAAATCGACTACGCCAGCCAGAGCCTGAGTGCGGGCGAGTACAGCCAGCCGGTAGTGCGCCTGATCGATGCCCTGCTGGCCGATGCTGCGACGCGGGGTGCATCGGATGTGCATTTCGAGCCCGAGCAATCGTTTGTGCGGATTCGCTACCGGATCGACGGCGTATTGAGGCAGGTGCGTTCATTGCACAAAACCTATTGGCCGGCGATGGTGGTGCGGCTCAAAGTGCTGGCCAGCATGAATATTGCCGAAACCCGTGCCCCACAGGATGGCCGGATGTCGCTAATGCTGTCCGGGCGCAGCCTGGATTTTCGCGTTTCGGCGCATCCGACAACGTGGGGTGAAAATATGGTGCTGCGTATTCTGGATCGTCAGCAAGGGCTGGTGCCGCTGGCTTCGCTGGGCATCAGCGCTGCCAATCTGGCCTTGCTGCAGCTGATGATTGCCAGGCCGGAAGGCATTATTTTGCTCACCGGCCCCACCGGATCGGGCAAAACAACGACGCTGTATTCGATACTGAATCAGATCAATTCGCTTGATCTGAATATCATGACGCTGGAAGACCCGGTGGAATATCCGCTGCCTATGGTGCGGCAGACCTCGATTAATGACAGCAGCAAGCTGGATTTTGTGAATGGTATCCGCTCCATACTGCGTCAGGACCCGGATGTGATTCTGATCGGCGAAATCCGCGATCACGCCAGCGCCGAAATGGCTTTTCGCGCCGCCATGACCGGGCATCAGGTGTATGCCACCCTGCATACCGGCTCGGCGCTCGGTGTTTTGCCGCGTTTGCTGGATATGGGCGTGCTGCCTGATGTGCTGTGCGGCAATATCATCGGGATGATCGCGCAGCGGCTGGTGCGCATTTTGTGCCCGCATTGCAAAGAGGCCTACGAGGCCGACGCGTTCGAGCAAACCCTGTTGGGCCTGAGCTCCGATGCACCACGCACGCTTTACCGCGCCAGCGGCTGCCCTCAATGCGAGCATCAGGGCTATCAGGGCCGAACCATGGTGATGGAGCTGCTAAAAACCGATAGCGAACTCGACGAGCTGATTGCCAGGCGAGCCACGGCGCACGAGCTGAGGCAAATGGCCCAGCGCAAGGGCTTTGTACCGCTGGCAGACGACGCCTGTCGTCTGGTGCGTTCGGGCCTGACTTCGCTCGATGAAATTGGCCGAGTGGTCGATCTGACCGATAGGGTGCACTAAAGATGCGCTACCGTTACCGGGCTGTCGATCAGCAAGGCACCATCCGGCGCGGCGTCTTGCCCGCTGCGCATCTGGCCGATCTTGAGCAGCGGCTGTCAAAGCTGGCCTTAACACTGATCGACGCACGTGAAGAAAACGTCAGCGCCAGTTCTAGTACGAGCCGAATCAGCCGCCGTGAATTGATCAACTTCTGTTTTCATCTGGAGCAGCTCACCCGCGCCGGTGTGCCGCTGCTCGAAGGGCTGGGTGACTTGCGCGATAGCCACGAGCAGCCCCATGTCCGCGCCTTGCTGGCGGTGCTGATAGAAGACATTGCAGGCGGCAAGCTGCTGTCGCAAGCGCTGCGCGCCCATCCGGCGGTGTTTGATCCGGTTTTTGTCAATCTGGTGCAGGCGGGCGAGCTCAGTGGCGAGCTGCCTGCCGTGCTCAAACGTCTGGCCGACTCGATCAAATGGCAGGATGAACTGATCGTACAGACCCGCCGCATCCTAATGTATCCGGCTTTTGTGGCGGTGCTGGTGCTGGCTGTGCTGTGTTTTCTGCTGGTGTATCTGGTGCCGCAATTGCTGCAGTTTATGCAGGCGATGCAACAGCAGATTCCGCCCAGCACGCAGCTTTTGCTGTGGCTATCGGGGCTGCTGACCCATTTTGGCGTGCCGATGCTATTTATGTTGGCGTTGATCGTGCTCGGATTGCGTTGGCGCTGGCGGGTGGATATGCGGCTTCGCTTTTTGCTGGATGGCTGGCTGCTGCGTCTGCCTGCGGTAGGTAGCATCGTGAACCGAATTTTGCTGGCGCGTTTTGCCAATGTGCTGGCGCTATTGTACGGCGCGGGTATTCCGGTGCTTGATGCCATCGGCATGACCCGGGGTGTGATCAATAACCGGGTGCTGGCCGAGGCCTTGCTGCAAGTTGAAAGCCGGATCAATGACGGGCAGGGCTTGTCGGCCAGCTTTGCGCAGACCGGCCTGTTTCCGCCGTTGGTCCTCAGAATGCTGCGCGTCGGCGAAGGCTCGGGGCAGCTGGATGAGGCCCTGCGGAATGTGGCCTACTTTTATGAGCGCGACATCAGGGACGCCATCGCCCGGGTGCATGCCCTGCTCGAACCGGTGATGACTGTGCTGCTGGGGCTGGCTCTGGCGTGGATTATGTCGGCGGTGCTCGGCCCTATTTTTGACGCGATGAGCCAGCTGCGATGAAAACCATTGTCCTGTTTCTAACGCATGAAGTGGTGTCAGCCTATGGCTGGAGCGAGCAGAGCGCGCTGCCACTGGCATTTTTTCCGCACAATGAGCTGGGTATTAGCGATTTTCGCGAATGGATTATCCGTCACGCCAGCCTGAGCTACTGCATTGTGACCGATCTGGTTGAGGAAGATTTTCAGCATGAAATAATCCCGCATCTGTCGGGCAAGGATCAGCGTACGCTGTGCGAGCGCAAGCTGGCCCAGCATTTTCGCGCCACGCCATATCGCCGCGCCAGCGTTCACTCAGCCGCACGGCGTGGCGGGCAGGATAGTCTGCAGCTTTCGGCGCTGACTCAATCTGATGCGTTGGAGCGGATTCTGGCCGATCTGGCCGTGGTCAAAGCCGCTGTGGTCGGTGTGTATTCGGTGGCCTTGCTGACGCAAATCATGCTCTCGCAGCTCAACCCCGGCCAGCCTTGCGCGCTGGTAATGTCGTGTAATGCGCCGGGCCAGCTCAGGCAGAGCTATTTCACGCCCGAAGGGCTGCGTTTTTCCCGATTGGCGACTTTTCGCGCGCAGCAAGACACGCACGCAAACCGAATGGCGGGCGAAATTATCCGCGCACGGCAATATCTGATGACGCTGCATCTGCTCAGGCACGACGAAACGCTGCATATTCTGGCTTTTTTTGACGCAGCCCTCGCGCCTATGCACGCCGAAGTGTTGCTGGCGCTGGGCGATGTGGCCGAGCTGGTGCAGATCAATATGCAGGCCAACATCAGCGATCTGGCGGTGCGGCTGGGGCTACCCAAAACCTGTCATCACTGGTGCGACCTGCTGGTGGCCATGCTGGTGGTGCGTGGCGTACCCAATCAGTATGCGCCTGCTCGCGTGATGAAATACCATCAACTTAATATACTGGGTAGGCGTGTATTGCTGGGGGCTATAGCTGGATTGGTCTGCGCATGCATACTGGTATTAACTTTGGTCTGGCAGGTATTTGATGGCCACCGGCAGCTGGCCTTGGGCCAGCAGGTCGGGCAAGCGCTTGAGCAGCAACGCCAACAACTGGCACGCAGTCTGGTGCAATCGCCGCTTTCCGCCGCCGAAGCTGGGCAGCTAGAGCAGGTGATGCAACTGCAGCGCGATCATCTGCAATCTGCGCCCAGGTTTGAGCCCACCTTGCGGCGCTTGAGCCACGTCTTGCAAGCGCTGCCGGGCTTGTCGATCAGCGAAGTACGCTGGTTGACGGGTCAATATGGGGCGCAGGCACAGGGCGAAAATGCTGAGCCAAACTCTCCCGATCCAGTGGCGTGGCGAGATCAAACCTTATTGATCAGTGGCCAAGTGCAGAACCGGCTGGCTTATCGGGCCGCCATCGCCGAGGTTGAGGCGCTGGTGCAAGCTCTGCAGCGCTGGCCGGATGCGACTGTTTCCGTCGAGCAATGGCCGCTTGATACTAGCCCGGCAGCCAGTGTGCAGCCTGCCGCTGCCAAGCAAGGCGGGGGACGCGAGATGAAGCCGGATTTCATCATCCGCGTGCAGCTGGTTTTCAAAGCAGGTGTAAGCAAGGAGGGCGCTTGATGCGAGGCGATTGGCGCAATTGGGATCTCACCTGGCAAGACTTACGCCTGATCGGGCCGCAACTGCTGTGGGCTGCGGCGGCCATTGTGCTGGCTTTGGCTTTACTGTTGTCGAGCTGGTTTGTTTTTGCGCGTGTCCATCAAAGCATGGCCAAGCAAAGCGCGCAGATCAATCAGCAGCGGCAATTGTTCACGCAAGAGCAGCAGCAATGGCAGACGGTGCGGCAGTACCAGCAGCCCTATCTGCATTTGCAGCAAATGCGCGTGTTGGGCTCCGAGCACCGGCTGGACTGGATCGAGGCGCTGGAGCAGTTGCGTCAGCAGCAAGCGCACTGGCAGCTCGACTACGCGTTTGCGCCGCAAAGGCAGCTTGGCGCGCCGGTGGCAGACGGGCAGAGTGCTGTACTAGCGAGCAAAATGACAGTGAGTTGGCGCGCTGGCAGCGAGTGGGATTTAAGCCAGTTTGAGCGCTGGCTGACCCGCTTGCCCGGCATGGCGGTGGCGCGGCAGTGCCGCTTTGCCCGCGCTGGTGCTTCTGCTGCGAATACTGCCAGCGGGGTCGCCGTTGAATGTCACTACGACTGGCTGAGCATTGGCCTTCACAAGGCATCATGATGAAAAAGCGGATTTTGCTGGGCTTGGTCTCGCTGCTTGCTTTGATGATGCTGGCCATTAATGTGCAAGCGGACGATTGGGGTACTTTGTTTTTCAGCCAGAGTGAACGCGCCCAGCTGCGTGCGCAAAGCAAAACGGCCTCGCCGGCCAGCGCAGTCAGCACTGCGCCCGTATTGAATCCGTCGCCTGATTTTTACAATGGCTATTTGCAGGGGCCGCGCCAGCAGACGCATTGGGTTGACGGCCAGAGCGCGCCAAAACCGCGCCAATTACGCCCCGGCGAGCGTGCTGTGCAGGATTAATCCCCGCGCTTTCTTATTCCCTTCAACTGGTCTGTCATGGTTATGTGCGCAGAAATCCTCGATTAGCCCACGCTGATGCATGAATACTGTTACAGGCAATTGAATTGAAAAGCGTAAAATGCGCAGCGACTCGCCGTTGCGAGCAGCTTTGGGGTGATGTGTGGTTGATGCGCGTTTGCGGGCGAATATTTTTGCGCTGTACTTGGTACAGGGCCTCAATTACGTCGTCTCGTTTGTAACTTTCCCGTTTTTACTGGTGCAGCTTGGTAGCGCAGGCTTTGGCGTGATGAATTTTGCCTTTGCCAGCATTCAATACGGTGTGCTGCTCACCGACTTTGGTTTTAATTTATCAGCGGTGCGCGATGTGGCGCAGGTGCGCGATGATCCGAAGGCGGCCGCGCGGATTTTCTGGCGTGTGACTTGGGCCAAAGTGCTGCTCATGGTGGCCTCCAGCCTGATTTTGCTGGTGCTGACCTTTAGCCTGGATAGCTGGCGCAGCCACAGCGAGGTGTTTTTATGGAGCCAGCTGTATATCGCCAGCTCGGTGCTATTTCCGCTGTGGTATTTCCAAGGTTTTGAAAAACTGCAGCTCGCCTCGGGGCTGATGGTGTTTGCGCGTGCGCTGATGCTGGGCTTTTTGCTGTATTGGGTCAGTGGTCCGCAAGATATTGTGCTGGCGGTGATTTTGCAGGCGATGCCGCAGATTTTGGCAGGTTTAGTGTGGTGGTTTAGCGGCTGGGGGATTGCGCGGCCGCAATGGGTGGTTGTCCAGCTGGGCGAATTGCGCGATGCGCTGCGCGCCAGCTGGCCGTTTTTCCTGTCGGCAATTTCAACCAGCCTCTATACGACTTCGACGACGGTGCTGCTCGGGATGTTTGCTGCGCCGGTGCAGGTTGGTCTGTTTGCCGCCGCCAGCAAGCTGGTGTATATCGCGCAGGGGCTGATTGGCCCACTGATTCAGGCGATGTACCCAAGGATTGCGCAATTGGCGGTTAGCAATAAAGCCGGTGCGCTGACCCTGATTCGTAAAGCCTTGCTGATTCAAGGCGGTATTGGTTTGACGATGACATTAGCGCTCGCGCTCTTTGTGCCGCTATTTACTCCACTTAGCGTGGCGCTGTTTGGTGCCGACTTTGGCCTGTCGCGCGCATTTTTGGCGCTGGCCGATTCGCAACTGATTTTGTACTGGTTTGCACCGGTGATTTTGCTCGGCGCGGTGTCCTTGGTCTTTGGTCAGCAAACCTTGCTGGTGTTTGGTCAGGAGCGTTATTTTAGTCGGGTCTTGGTTGTGGCTGGCGTGCTCAATGTGGCGCTGATGTGTCTGCTGGTGCCGGGCGCTCAAGAGGCCGGTTTGCGCGCCGCGCAATCGGTGCTGATTGTCGAGGCCTTTATTGTCGCCGCTTTTGCCTGGCGTGCCCGTCAGGTATGCCGTGATGTGCGGCGACAAATTGCTCAAGAAGATGCTCGAATTGCGCAAGGAGAGGTGTCGTGAGTTCAGCTCTGGTTTCATTTGTATTGCCTTGCTTTAATTCCGGGCAGTATCTGCAGCAAACAATTGATGCAATTAGTCTGCAGAGCTATACGCACTGGGAGTGTATTGCAATTGATGATGGCTCAAGCGATACCACGCTGAGTATTTTGCAGGCAGCTGCGCAGCAAGATCCGCGCTTTAAGATTATTAGTCGTGAAAATCGTGGCCTGATCGCCAGTCTGAACGAAGGCATTGCCGCAGCCAGTGGCGAGTGGATTGCGCGAATTGATGCCGACGATATTTGCACGCCCGATCGTTTGCTCAAGCAGCTTGACTATTGCCAGACGAATCAGGTGGACATCTGCGGTAGCTGGGTTGGCTTTATTGGTGATCGCAGCGGCGAATGGCACACGCCAGAGTCCGATGCCGAAATCCGCCTGGCCTTGCTGTTTAATACGCCCATTGCCCATCCGTCGATCTTGGCACGCGCGGCCTTGCTCAAGGTGCACCCTTACCCAAATGATGCGCCGCATGCCGAAGACTACGCGCTGTGGTGCCAGATCGCTGCAACCACGAGCGCGCGTTTTGCCAATATTCCGCAAGTACTGCTGCATTATCGCACCCACCCCGGGCAGGTCACGCAGGCCAAAAAAGCCGCTTTGCTGATTACCGCGCAATGTGTACGCGAGCAATACGCCCGTACCGCCTTGCCCGTCGCCTTGCAGCCTTTGGCCGCCGAGTTCGCCAAGCTGGCCGAGCCGAGCCGGATATTGAATCATGCCGAATGGCTGTGGATGGTCGATTTTTTCAGCCAATTACTGGCGCTGCGCCCGGAAAGCCGAGGTGCTTTGGGTGAAATCTGGCTGGATACTCTGCAGCGCAGTCGCGGCGTAAACCTGCTCGATTTGCCACGCGTACTGAAACTCGCCTTGCACATGCCGCCACCCAAAGCCGAGCGCAAAAAAATGCTCAAGCAAAGCCTGCGGCTGGCAATGTCCGATTGTGTCTGGCGGAAGATCAAGCCATGAGTGAATCGAAGAAAGTGGCTATTTTTCTGCGTGACCTCGGGCTGGGTGGCGTGGAGCGCTGCGCGGTGCTGGTGGGTGAAGGGCTGGCTGCTCAGGGCTTCGAGGTGACGCTGGTGCTGCTGGGTGGCTCGCGCAATCTATGGGCTTCGCGAATTAAAAACATCAAGGTGCTTGACCTGTCGAGTCAGTGGCAGCCCTTAAAGCCGCTGACTTGGCTGGCTGGCTGGCGCGCTGCGCGGCAAGTGGTGCGCGAACATGATGTGCTGATTGCCGGTACATTTTTGCTGCCCTTGTATATGGCCTATGCCGCCAGCCTAGGCTTGGGCAAGCGGGTGCTGGGTTGGGTGCACGGCCCATTTTATGAGCTCGATGCTTTTGCCCGCATGAATGTGGTGCATCGCCGTGCTTGCCAATTTGTTTATCGTCGCCTGAAAGAGCTGGTGTTTGTGTCCGAGCATGCGCGCACCTCGATGGCGCGCTGGCTGGAGCAGGCGCCGTCTGCAAGCTGGCAGGTATTGCCCAATTTTGTCGACGCGCAGCAAGGGCTATTGCCGCGGATTGAGCGCGAGGCAGGTGCGCCGCTGCGCCTGCTGTTTGTTGGCCGCATTGCCGAAGAAAAGCAGCCACAGCTTTGGCTCGATACCTTGGTCGCGCTCAATATGCAGGGCGTGGCCGCACAGCTGACCATTGTTGGTGATGGCCCGCTGGAGGCTGATTTGCAAGCGGCTGTGCAGGATAGGCGGCTGACGTCCCAGGTGGTATTTGCGGGGCGGCGGGAGAATGTTGGCGAATATCTGGCCAATGCTGACGTTTTGTTGCTAACCTCAGGGTTTGAGGGTTGCCCCCTGGTGGTATTGGAATCTATGCCAATTGGCCTGCTGGTTGCCAGTACAAACGCCGGTGGGGTATATGAATTGTTTGGTGATGGATCCAATAGCCGGCGTGATGATTTTGTTGTGCCTGAGGCGACTGGTGAAGCCTTGGCCCGGCTGATTGTGCGCCAGCAAGGCCAGCGGCAGTTACTGCAAAACTTCCTGCAGCAACGCGCCGCACATTATTCGCAAGCGCGAATTCTGCAACAATGGGCGCACTTGCTTGCTCCAACCCAGCCATCTTCCGAGTCGCTATGAACCGCACGGCACTATTAATCCCGCATTTTAATAACCCCACTGGTCTGTGTGCCTCGCTGGCTTCGATTGGTGAGACAGAGCAAATTGACGTCTTTATCGTCGATGATGGCAGCGCTCGATCGACGATCAACGAAGATCAAGCGCGTGCTGTGTTTAAGGCGCAGGGAGTTGTGTACTTTTTGTATCTGCCTGCCAATTGCGGCATTGAATATGCGCTCAATACCGGGCTAGAGGCGATTTTGGCGGCTGGGTATGACTACGTAGCGCGGCTTGATTGCGATGATGTGGTGGCGGCAGATCGTTTTGCCAAACAGGTCAGCTATCTTGACGCAAATCCGGCGATCTATTTGCTAGGCTCGGCGGTGACTTTTTTTGAATGCCTGTCCGATGGCCGTCAGCAAGATCGCTTTACCATTCACCAGCCACAGACGCATCAGCAAATTGTGCGGCAGATGCACGATGACAATGCCTTTACCCACCCGACGGTAATGTTCCGCGTGGCTGGCGTGCGCGAAATTGGCCTCTATCCGCTCGATTGCAAGGCGGCGGAGGATTTTGCCTATTTCTGGCAGTTTGTGAAACGCTACCAAACGGCGAATTTAGCCGAAGTTTTAACCAGAAGTGAATACAACGACAGCGGCATCTCGATGAGCCGCCGTCGGCAACAACAGGCGATGCGGCTAAAACTGCTGGCGCGACATTTTGACTGGCGAGCCAACTCGGCAATCAAACTGGCCAAGGCTAGTGTGTCGTATGTTTTACCCTTGTCGGTCACACGCGCCTTGAAACGGGGCTTAGGGATTGGAAAATGGAATTGAACAACGACAAGGCAGCTCAGCCAGTTTTGCTGCTGATCCCTCATTACAATAACCCGGAAGGCTTGAATAAATCGCTGGCGAGCATTGGTGCCGATGAGCCGTGCGATGTGCTGGTGGTTGACGACGGCAGTGTGCGCAAGACTATTGATGCGGCGGCTGCGCAGGCGGCGTTTAAAGGTCAAGGTACTTTACGTATTTTGAATTTACCGCAAAACAAGGGCATCGAAGGCGCGCTCAATGCTGGCCTGGCTTGGGCCAAAGCGCGGGGCTACGAATGGATTGCCCGGCTCGATTGTGGTGATTGCAATGTATCTGATCGTATCGCCCGCCAGCTCTCGTTTCTGGCGCAATACCCGGATGTAGTATTGCTCGGTGGTGCGGCGAGTTTTGTTGATCAGCAGGGCGTCGAGCAGTTTGTATTGCGTCATCCGACCAAGCACGCCGACATTCTGGCGTTTATGAAAAAAAACTCGGCGTATATTCACCCAACCGTGATGTTTAAACTCGCAGCGGCCGATACAGTGGGGATGTATCCGCTCGATGCGCCTGCGGCCGAAGACTATGCGATGTTCTGGGCGATGGCACGCCAGTTTAAGGTGGCCAATCTGCCCGATGTGCTGATCCGCTACGAGTTGGACCCCAACGGTATTTCGCTGGGCAAGCGCCAAGTGCAGCTCAAATCGCGATTGAAACTGCAGCGCAAATACTTTGATGGTTCGCCAGCGGCCTTGGCGGGAATGGCCAGAACGGCGGCGCTGTTGGCGCTGCCGTATGAGCTGGTGTTCAAACTCAAATCCAAATTACGCGGGAATAAAGCATGAAACACATCCTGCACGTGGTTGAATCTTTTGGCGCCGGTACGCTGTCTATGGTGTCGGCGATGGCGAATCGGCAAAGTGCCGATGGCCATCGGGTGACGATTATTCACTCGGTACGCGAGGAAACGCCGGAAAATTGGCCGCAATTGTTTGCGGCGGCGATCAAATGCATTCATTTACCGATGCAGCGCGCGATTAATCCAATTAATGATTTTCGCTCGGGTCGTGCGCTGTATCGCTGGATTAAAGACTTGCAGCCCGATGTGGTGCACCTGCATTCGAGCAAGGCCGGGGCGGTGGGGCGTTTGGTGAGCCTGGCGTGGGCGGGGCAAGGCGGCCCACGCTGGTTTTTTTCGCCGCATGGCCTGTCATTTTTGCAGCGCGCCGAAGGGCGTTTGAAAAACAGTATTTTCCTAGGGATCGAGAAAATACTGGCTGGTGTGCCGGTGACTTTTCTGGCCTGCTCGCCCTCTGAGGGCGAAGAAATACGGCAACATCTTTCACCGAATGTGAAAGTGGTGAACAATGCGGTGGATTTGGCGGCAATTCCTGCTGCGACTGGGGTGTCATCACGATCAGGCGTGTTGCGAATTGGTACGGTTGGGCGCGTCACTTTGGCGCGTAATCCCGAATTGTTCGCCGATATTGCCGCACAATGCCGTGATTTGCCGCTTGAGTTTGTCTGGGTTGGTGGCGGGGATGAGAGTGGAGAAACCGCGCTGAAAAATGTCGGGGTATCGGTCAGCGGCTGGTGCGATCGTAGCTTTGCCTTGCAGCAGTTGGCTAGCCTCGATATCTATATTCAAACCAGCCGCTGGGAAGGATTGCCGGTGGCGGTGATCGAGGCGATGGCCGCCGGTTTGCCGGTGATTGCGACCAATGTCGTTGGTAATCGCGATCTGGTCAAAAATGGCGAAAATGGCTATCTGGCAGAAAGCGCCGCCGAGTTTGTGCAACGCATTGGCCAATTGGTCAACGATGCTGACCTACGCTTGCGCCTTGGCGCGCAGGCCAGAGCTTTTGCGCAGGCCAATTATTCGCTCGACCGGATGATGGGTGAGCTTTACGCCGCGTACGGATTTTAATCAATGGACAAGTTGTGACTTCGCAAAATACACAAAACAAGCATTTGCAAGCCGAGCGGGCGAAACCCTGGCTGGCACTGGCTGATTTTCTGGCGCTGTGCGTGTCGTTTGGTATCGCCATGTTGCTGCTGTGGCTGTTTCGCTACCACCGTATTGGTGCGAGCATGGAGCTGTGGTGGGTTTGGGAAGGGCAGCAGCAGGGGCTGGCGTTTCTCGGTCTGGCCATGATGACGGTGGCCAATTTCTGGTGGCGAGGGCATTACAGCCTGCGCCTGCCATTCTGGGACGAATTGCTTGAAGTGCTGCGCGCCTTGTTGCTGGCTGCACTGCTCAACGGCATGCTGGTGCTGCTGGGCAAATTTACCATTTCGCGTTTTCTATGGCCGGTTTCCTGGGGGATGGCGCTGATTTTATTGCCGTATGCACGCTCGGCAATGAAGGCTTTATTGCTCAGACTGCGCGTCTGGCAGCTGCCAACGGTGATTATTGGCGCTGGCATCAATGCCCAAGAGGCCTATCGGGCGATGACGTCCGAGCGCCAGCTTGGATTTGAGGTGCAGGCCTTTGTGTCGATTGACGCGCAAGCGCCTGATCAGCTGACTTTTGGTCAAGCATCTTTACCTGTTGTGCGCTTGGCGCGCGAGGACTTGCTGCCATGGCTGAGCGATCATGGCCGCCCGCATGTGGTGATTGCGGTCGATGAAGAAGAGCTGCGCCAGCTGGGGAGTCAGGTTGAGCAGTTGTCGCTGCGCTACAAAGACATCCACATTATTCCGCCAATCGCCGGTTTGCCCTTGTTTGGCGTGGTGCCGCATCATTTCTTTAGTCATGAAGTGCTGCTGCTGCGCGTGCGCAATAATCTGATGGTCAAACCGCTGATCCTGCTTAAGCGCGCGTTTGACTTGTTTGGCGCTAGCGTCGGTTTGCTGTTGCTGTCGCCGTTGCTGGCCTATGTGGTGCTGCGGATCAAGAAAGAAGGCGGCCCCGGCGCGGTGTTTTTCGGTCATGTGCGTATCGGCATGAATGGCGTGCCGTTCAAATGCTGGAAATTTCGCACCATGGTGCACAATAGCCAGGAAGTGCTGGAAAAATTGCTCGCGAGCGACGCGCAAGCCAAAGCCGAGTGGGAGCTGGACTTCAAGCTCAAGAATGATCCGCGGATTACCCGTATCGGCGCGTTTTTGCGCAAAACCAGCCTGGATGAAATCCCGCAGCTGTGGAATGTATTAAAAGGCGAAATGAGTCTGGTTGGCCCACGGCCGATCATTGACGCCGAACTGGAACGCTACGGTGATAAAGTCGATTTCTATCTGGAAGCCCGCCCCGGGCTGACGGGCCTGTGGCAGGTGTCCGGGCGCAACGACACAACGTATGCCGAGCGCGTGGCGCTGGATGCGTGGTACGTGAAAAACTGGAATTTATGGTACGACATCGCGATTGTCTGCAAAACCATTCGTACGGTGGTCAGCGGGCGCGGGGCGTATTAGGCGTGTGTGAGGTCTTAGGTGTCAGATGTGAGGTGTAAAGTCAAAAGCTTTTACCCCTCACGCCTCACGCCTTACTCCTCACCTACCGGAGGTAGGTAATGCAAGATTTTGTTCAATGGTTCCGTCAGGCTGCGCCGTATATCCACGCTTTTCGTGGCCGTACTTTTGTGATTGCGCTGGGCGGTGAGGTGGTACGCGATGGCAAGTTTGCCACGCTGACGCACGATATTAATCTGCTGACCAGTCTGGGTGTGCGCCTGGTGGTGGTGCATGGCGCACGGCCGCAGATCGAGGCGCGGATGGCCGAGCGCGGCTTGCCGCCGCAATATCACAATGGCGTGCGGGTGACTGACCAGCAGGCGCTTGAATGCGTGATTCAGGCCGCCGGTCATGTGCGCGTTGAGATTGAATCGTGGCTATCGATGGGGCTGGCCAACTCGCCGATGGCGAACGCTGATATTCGCGTATCGGCGGGTAATTTTGTGACTGCCCAACCGATGGGCGTGCGCGACGGCATCGATCTGCAATACACAGGTGAAGTGCGCAAGGTCGATACGACTGCGATTAATTACCGGCTGGATGACGGCGAAATGGTGCTGCTGTCGACCATCGGCTATTCGCCCACTGGCGAGATTTTCAACTTAACGCTCGAAGACGTCGCCACTAGCGCGGCAATTGCACTCAAAGCCGATAAATTGCTGTTTATGTTTGGCTCGCAAGGCGTCGTTGATGAGGCGGGCGAGCTGCAAACCGAGCTGACTGCAGTAGAGGCCGAGCAGTTTCTGGCCGATCATCCGAACGTGAACGAAGACGTGCAGCTCTATCTGCCCTGTGCGATCCGCGCAGTGCGCTATGGTGTGAAGCGGGCGCATCTGGTGACACATCACGTCGATGGCAGCTTGCTGATGGAGCTGTTTACCCACGATGGCATCGGGACGATGATCTCGCGCGCCTCGCTAGAAACGCTGCGCCACGCCACGATTGACGATATTGGCGGGATGCTGGCGCTGATCGAACCACTGGAAGATCAGGGGGTATTGGTCAAGAGGGGGCGTGAGCTCTTGGAGCGCGAGGTACACCGGTACTCGGTATTGGAGCACGATGGTAAAATTATCGGCATTGTGGCGATTCACCCGTTTGCCGAAAGCCGGATGGCCGAGCTGGCTTGCCTGGTGATTCATCCCGATTATCGTGATGAAGATCGTGGTGCCGATTTGCTGCGCCACGTCGAGCAGCAGGCGCGTGGGCTGGGGATGGAGAAGCTGTTCGCGCTGACGACGCGCACCAGCCACTGGTTTGTCGAGCGCGGCTTTACGCAGGCGACGGTGGACGTGCTGCCGATCGAGAAAAAACAGCTCTATAACTACCAGCGCCGCTCGAAAGTCTTTATTAAGTCGCTGACGCGCTAGCCTGCTTGAGATTTGATTTGCGATTGTGAATCAAATCTCAACAGACCCTAGGATTTGGCCGGTTTTTCCGATGTGGTTTTGCCCCATTTTCTGTATTTTTCTAGTCCAGAAGGGTCAAGAAATAGTAAGCTCCACGCTATGCCAAGTCCTTCCGCCTTTTCCTCGCTGCGAGCCCGCCTGATTGGCGCCAGTATTCTGGTGCAATCACTGCTGTTGATCGTTCTGCTTTTCAATACCTCCAGAATCTGGAGCGAAATGGTGCAGCACGTCACCGAGGTGCGGGTGCAGGAATTATCCCGCTTGCTCAGCGCTGCTTTTACCACGCCGCTGGCGGGGGGTGATCTGGCCAAGGCCAGCGATTTGCTTGATGGCATTCGCTCCAATGACGGCATTGACTACCTGATTCTGCTTGATGCCAAGCAGCAGATTATTGCCGCACGCGGCTGGGATGTCTCGCAGCAGCTGCCCGTACTGACCACGGTGGCGACGATGGATCAGACCGATCCGGTGCTGATTCATGCCGCCACCCGGATCGAGCAGGGCGGCGAGTCGCTTGGCGAGCTGCGTTTTGGCCTGTCCAATGCCATCATGCACGACGCGGCCAAGCGCCTGCTCTGGCAAAGCGCGCTGGCGCTGGTGGCCGGGCTGATGGTGACGATTGTTTTGATGGCTGTGCTGGGCATTTGGCTCACCCGGCATCTTTACCGCATTATCAGCGCAGCTGAAACGGCGAGCCAGGGGCATTTTGAAGCGATGGCCGAGCCCAAAGGGCATGATGAAGTGGCGCAGATTACCCGCCGCTTTAATGAAATGGCCCGCGTGATTCGCGAGCGCGTCTACGCCCTGTCGCAGTCGGAAGCCAAATTCCACGCGATTGCCGACCACACTTACAGTACTGAATTGTGGCTGGACCCGGAGGGCAAACTGGTTTGGGTCAATGCCTCGGTTGAGCGCATGACCGGGTATTCGGTCAATGAGTGCCAACTGCTGCCCGATTTTCCACTATCGCTCGCTACGTCCGAAGAGCGCTCGCGTTTTGACGCCGCACTCAAGCAGGCCTTGCAAGAGCGTAGCGTGCAGCAGGATTATGAATTCCGTGCCGTGCGGCGCGATGGCACCTTGTTTTGGGCTTCGGCTAGCTGGATGCCGCTGATCGATGCGCAGGGCCAGTATCTGGGCTTGCGCGCCAGCTTGCGCGATAACTCGGAAATGAAAGACGATCGGCTGGCATTGCGCAAGGCCGTGGTCGAGCTGCGGCAGATCCAGTCGCTGGGGCAAAGCTATCTGCTGCGCGCCGAATCCGAGCGTGCCCGCATGCTGGCGCTGCTGGCGGCGATGCGCTTTGGCGTCCTGTTCCTGGATAACGATAACCGGGTGGTGTTTTTCAACCCGGCATTTTGCGAGCTATGGGGGGTATCCAGCAGCGACCTCAATAGCCATCGCCCGATCGGCCAGGTGCTGCAGCAGGCCGATAATCGCCCGGCCATGGGCGATATTCTGTCTATCTATCTGGAAGAACTCTCGCTGATGGAAGATCGGGTCGAGTTTGGCGAAATCACGATGAATGATGGCCGGATCGTGACGCAGAACTGCTACCGCGTGCTCGATCAGAAAGGCAATACCAATGGTCGCCTGTGGGTCTATGAGGATGTCACGCAGCAGCGTGCGCTGGCTGAACATATGGTCAATCTGGCCGAGCGCGACGCGCTCACTGGCCTGTATAACCGCCATCGCTTCCAGCAGGAACTGGAGCGCATGGTATCCGAGGCAGATCGCCGCCAGCAATCGATGGCGCTGGTGTTCTTTGATCTGGACGAATTCAAGCATGTTAACGACAGCTTTGGTCACGCCGTCGGCGACGAGCTGCTCAAGGCGATTGCCCGCGAAATCGGCAAACAGGTGCGCCGCCACGAAGTGCTCTCGCGTCTGGGTGGCGACGAATTTGCGGTCTTGTTGCCCGAATGTGGCGAGTTTGAAGTCAGCAAGCTGGCCGACCGGATTGTCAGCTCGATTTCGCAAATCCAGTTTATGGCGGGCTCGCACCTGATGCGCCCGAGTACGTCGGTCGGCGTCGCGCTGTATCCGCAGCACGCTGAAAACGCCGAAGATCTGGTTGCGCACGCCGATTCGGCGATGTATCAGGCCAAGGCGGCCGGTAAAGGCACTTGGCGGCTGTATCGCCCCGATGCCGACCACTCGCGCAACGAGCTAAGCCGCCTGTCGTGGAAAGAGCGCATTGTTGATGCGCTGGAAAACAACGGCTTCGAGCTGCATTTCCAGGGCATTTACTACTGCCATGACAAATCGCTGGCGCATCTGGAAGCGCTGGTGCGGATGAAAGACGCCGAAGCGCCCAATGGCGTGATTATGCCGAATCATTTCATTCCGCACGCCGAAAAAACCGGCAAGATTCTCGATCTGGATCGCTGGGTGATTGCGCAGGTGATTCGCCAGCTCGCCAATTATCCCGATTGCCCGTCGATTGCGGTCAATGTGTCTGGTCGCTCGTTTGACGACCCGGAATTGCCTGCCTACATCCATAATCTGCTGGCGCAATATCAGGTTTGCCCGCAGCGCCTGCTGGTCGAGCTGACCGAAACCTCGGCGGTGTCCGATATGACCGATGCGCAGCGCTTTATCGATGCCTTGCGTGCCACTGGCTGCGTGGTGTGTCTGGATGATTTTGGCGTAGGTTTTGCCTCGTTTGCCTATCTGAAGCAATTGAAAGCCGATGTACTGAAAATCGACGGCCTGTTTATCCGTGATTTGCAAAATGACCCCGACAGCCAGGTCTTTGTGCGCGGCATGGTGAGCATTGCCCACGATTTAGGTAAAGTCACCATCGCCGAATTCGTCGAAAACGAAGCCATTTTCAATATGCTGGTCGAGTTTGGCGTTGACCAGGTGCAAGGTTACTGGCTGGACAAACCACAGCGTGATCACCCGGGGCTGCGCTAGCATGCCGATGAAAAACGACGACGAGACTCAAATTCTGCGTTTAAAAATGGCTCAAAATCCTCATTTACTACCTGTAAACGCTGGTTTTTCGCCATTTTTGGCCTTGCCTTTGAGCCTCTCGCTACCTTTTTCAACGGCCTGCTAATGTCTGCACGCGCCGCGGCCTTATTGCTGATTCGTGCCTACCAGCGCTACCTCTCGCCGTATAAAGGTTTTCACTGCGCCTATCGCTGCCACACCGGGCGCGCCAGCTGCTCGGCTTTGGGTTATCGGGTCATCCGGCGTTTTGGTGTAATCAGGGGTATAGCCCTGCTACGCAATCGCTTAAAGCGCTGCAGCGATATACATGCAGTCAGTATGCCGCCACGCCCATCGCGCTACCAGCGCGGCGATTGCGATCCGGGCTGTGATCCTGATTGCCTTGATTGCCTCAGCTGCGACTGGCCCAGCCGCTCGAAGAAAAACCCCAGACCGCCAAAAAAACGCAGCCTGTTCAGGCGCTAGCAAAAATCAGCACGAAACGGGAAAATTACCTTGATGTATACATCTATAGGTCAATGCCCAATTGCCTTGTAGAGATATACCCTGTTTACTTGGAGTAAGTATGATGGACTTGTTGCGCATCGCCGCTTTGTTTGCCATGACTGCGCTGGCTGAAATTGTCGGCTGCTATCTGCCGTGGCTGGTGCTCAAACAGGGCAAGCCGCTGTATCTATTGCTCCCGGCGGCGGTTTCGTTGGCGCTGTTTGCCTGGTTACTCACTTTGCACCCCAGTGCTGCGGGGCGAACGTATGCGGCCTACGGTGGCATGTATATTGTGATTGCGCTGCTTTGGCTTAGATTCGTGGACGGCATTACGCTCACGCGCTGGGATCTGGCAGGTGCAGCGCTGGCCCTGCTGGGCATGGCCGTGATTGCTTTGCAGCCGCTGAGCAAGTAGCGCTGAATGCAGATACTAAAAAGCCACCGGTGTCGGTGGCTGGTGGATGGGCTGATGCCAGTTTGTGGCCTATGCCTGAGCGATGCCTTCAGCAGGCTCGCCGTATTGGTTGCTATCGCTGCTTGGTTGAATAAACCAGTAGAGCAGCACAAGGGCACCAATCACCGGAATCAGCGAGAGCAGCAGGAACCAGCCGCTTTTGCCCAGATCATGCAGGCGGCGAACACCGGCGGCTAGACTCGGAACCAGGGTGGCCAGTGAAAACAGGCCTGAAACCAGCCCCGCCCCGGCAATGCCCAGCACCACACTGACCAAAAAGATAAACAAGGCAAACCACCAATATTCGGCGCGTGAGGCGCGGCCATTGAAATCGGCGTATTTTTTAAAGCACGTCTGGATGGATTCTTGGAATGTCATAGTCGCTCTGCTCGGTGAGTGATAGAAGGTCATAGAAAGCCAGCTTGGCTAGCTATTATTCTATTGCCAGAGAAAAAATGAAATCATCCCGTCAATTTCGTGCCGGATATGTGTCAGCACCGTCAATCTGGCGTGCAGTTATGGATTGCCAGCCCTCCAAATCAACACCCGTATGATCGGCAAACCAGCCGTCCACCGCTAGCGGCTAATGACGGCTTGCAGGTTTTTCTCGCCGGTAATCCGGCTGATCGCACCGAGCGCTTGATCACGGCTCGCGTAAGGGCCAAGGCGGACGCGATAAAGCTGATTGGCTGTCTGGATGCTTAGTTTGTCGGTATCCTGATCCAGCTCCCGAGCCAGATGGGCTTTGAAATTGTCGGCATTTTGCGCCGAGCTAAATGCGCCGAGCTGGACAAACACGCCGCCAGCCTGATCGCTCACCGGGATGGGGCGCGGGGCAGTGGCGCTTACAGGTGGACGGCTTGGTAATGGCTGCGCTGCCGCGCTAACAATCTGGCTGGGCGCATCACCCGGCAGCAGGCTTTCCACCCTGACTTCGGCGCTGCCATGCGTGGCATAGCCCAGGCGGCAGGCAGCGAGGAAAGACAGATCCATCACGCGGCCTTTATGAAATGGACCTCTATCATTGACGCGCACAATCACGCTGCGGCCATTTTTGACGTTGGTGACGCGCGCATAGCTCGGTAGCGGCAGGCTGGGGTGCGCTGCGGTCATCTGAAACATGTCATAGACTTCGCCGGTGCTGGTTTTCTGGCCGTGAAACTTGCGCCCGTACCAGCTGGCCATGCCTTGTTCCTGCAATTGCCCGGGAGCCTGTAGTGGCGTAAACGACAAACCCAGCACGGTATAGGGGCGATTGGCCCATTTGTGCAGTGGCTCCCAGCGGGGCGTGGGCTCGGCGATGTAATCGAGATTGCTAGGCAAATCGCTCATCGGGCCATCGTCTTTGTAAAACGCACCATTTCCGGCTTTCGGGGCGTAAGTGCAGCGATAGGGCGATGGCGAGCTGCTTTGCGTGCTGGCCGGTGTGGCCGTGGGAACAGGGGCTGGCTTGCTGGGGGTACTGGGTGGGGGTGTTGTGCTACAAGCACTGATCAGCAATGCCCCGATTAATATACCCTTGCTACTTGATTTCATTTCTAAGCCTTTATCCTGTAAACACCCAGCCTTGCGTTGATTCCAAAAGAACACCGCTCGCTTAGCGAGGCCCCCTCTCAGGGAGAGGGCGGGGGGTGTGGGAATAGAACATCAGGCTGCAACACAATCCGGTGGCTTCTAGGAACCTGCACAGGTAATACTCACGCAGCACCGCAGCCGCCTCAACCTTTCATCAGTGATCGGTCACGCTGGATGCTCATCAACAGGCCAAACGTAGCCAGAATCGAGACCATCGACGTGCCACCATACGAAATCAGCGGTAAGGGTACGCCAACAACAGGCAACATACCGGTGACCATGCCCATATTGACGAGGGCATAGGTAAAGAAGTTCATCGCAATCGCGCCTGCGAGCAGGCGGCCAAATAGCGTATTGGCGCTATTGGAAATCATCAGAGCGCGGAAAATCACCAGCAGATACAGAATCAGCAGAATGCAATTGCCGACCAGACCAAATTCTTCGCCATACACAGCAAAGATAAAGTCGGTGGTGCGCTCGGGGATAAAGTCCAGATGCGTTTGCGTGCCAGCCAGCCAGCCTTTGCCAAACCAGCCACCCGAGCCAATCGCGATGGTGCCCTGAATAATGTGGTAGCCCGCACCTAGCGGGTCTTCCATTGGGTTGAGCATGGTGGCGATCCGGCGGCATTGATATTCGTGCAGCACATTGATGCACATATCCCAATGCGTCACGATATAGGCAAAGACCGCAATGCAGCCCGACATCAGGCCAATAAAGCGCCACGACAGCCCGGCAAAAAACAGCACGTAAAAGCCTGATGAGGCAATCAAGAGCGAGGTCCCCAGATCGGGCTGCTTCAGAATCAGGATAAATGGCGCAGCAATAATCAGCGCACCACCGACAAAATGCCGCCAGTTCAGCGTCGATTCAAAATGGTGGAAATACCACGCCAGCATCAGCGGCAGGGCGAGGCGCATCAACTCGGAGGGCTGGATGCGCGTAATCCCGATATTGAGCCAGCGCGTGGCACCATGGCTGGTGACGCCAAAAAACTCGACCGCCAGCAGCAGAATCACCCCGACGATATACGCAGGCAAGGCCAGATGCATCAGCACGCGAGGCTGGATATTGGCAATGCACCACATGCCAAACAGCGAAATGCCCATAAAGGTGACTTTATCCATCACCTTGTCCAGATCACGATTGGACGCCGAATACAGCAGAACAGACGACACAATAAACAGGAAAATAATAAACAGCAGTAGCCACGGATCAATTGGCCGTTTGATGCGATCCCAGAGATGCTTAATCACGCGGCACTACCTCGGCTGATACGGTGGATGCTGGTTGCGGTGCAGATGCTTTGGCTGCTGCCGAAGCTGCGAGTGCAGCAGGATCTGGCGGCAGTTTGCCTGTCAGATAATAATCAAGCACTTTGCGCGCAATCGGCGCAGCAGCTTGCGCGCCAAAGCCGCCATTTTCAACGATGACCGCCAGTGCAATCGTCGGCTTGTCCGATGGTGCAAAGGCGATAAACCACGAGTGGTCGCGCAGGCGCTCCTTGATGGCGTTGGCATTGTATTTGGCACCTTTCAGGCTAAATACCTGCGCGGTGCCGGTTTTGCCCGCTGAAACATAAGGAGCGCCACGGAAAACCCCAGCGCCTGTACCCACGGTCATTACGCCTTCCATCCCGCGGATAACCCGTTCGATGTTGTGCGGCTTCCACGGCATGGTTTTGACCGGTTTGGGCTCCACAATCATTTTTTTGCCGGTTGCCACATCCAGAATCGATTGCACGGCGTGTGGCTTGAACATCACGCCACGGTTGGCCAGCGTGGCGGTCGCATGGGCCAGCTGCATCGGTGTGTAGGCGTTATAGCCCTGGCCAATCCCGATTGAGACGGTTTCACCGGAATACCATTTTTGCTGGGCAGGTTTTTTAAAGCGTTTTTTCTTCCACTCCGGGCTGGGCAAAATGCCTGGGCGCTCGCCGGGTAGATCGGCCCCGGTGGGCACACCAAAGTCGAGCATGGCCATTGATTTGGCGATATTGTCGATGCCCATTTGCACGGCCATTTGGTAGAAATAGGTGTCGGACGAGAGCGCAATCGAGCGATCGAAGCTCATCGAGCCGTAGCCGCCTTTTTTCGAGTCATTAAAGCGATGGCCGCCGTAAATAAAATAGCCGGGGTCGGAAATCACCTGATTCACAATCGGTGTATTAAGCTCCAGCGCGGCAATCGCCATAAAGGGCTTGAAGGTCGAGCCGGGCGGGTATTCGCCACGGATGGCCCGATTGAGCAAAGGCTTGTCGAGTGATTCATTGAGCTCGGACCAGCTTTGCGGGTCAATGCCATCGACAAACAGGTTGGGATCGAACCCCGGCTGCGACACCAGCGCCAGAATGCCGCCGGTACGCGGGTCAATCGCCACCAGCGAGCCACGGCGAGCGGCAAATTGCTGCTCGACCATTTGCTGTAGTTTGATATCAACCGACAGCGTCAAATCTTTGCCCGATTGCGGTGGTGTGCGTTTGAGCGTGCGGACTGCGCGGCCGCCTGAATCGATTTCGACCTGCTCAAAGCCAGTGATGCCGTGTAGGTATTCCTCGTAACTCTGTTCCAGCCCCAGCTTGCCGATGTGATCGGTACCGCGATAATTGGCCAGACGGCCATCGTCTTCTAGCTGCTTGATGTCTTTGTCATTGATCCGGCCGATGTAGCCGATCAGATGACTGGCCGATTCGCCCAGCGGATACTGCCTGAACAGACGTGCCTTGATTTCAACGCCGGGAAACTTATAGCTTTGCGCGGCAAAACGGGCGACTTCGTCGTCGGAGAGCTTGGTACGGATCGGCAGCGTTTCAAAATCTTTGGTTTCTTCCTGCAGCTTTTTGAAACGGCGGCGATCTTTAGGCGTGATATCAACAATGCCTTTGAGGCGGGTGATGGTTTCTTCTAGATCACCCACTTTGGATGGCGTGATTTCCAGCGTATAGGCCGAGAAATTGTGCGCCAGTACCACGCCATTGCGATCCCGGATAATGCCGCGTGACGGTGGAATCGGCACCAGTGAAATGCGGTTTTGCTCGGCCAGCGTCAGGTAGCGATCGTGCTGCATGACCTGCAGCCAGACAAAGCGGGCGACCAGCACGCCGAACATGGCCAGAATAAAAAACGCGGCAGCGGCCAGACGCACCTGAAAGGCATTGCGCTCGCCGTGCTGATTCATAACGACACGGCGATTCATCGGGATAAGCGTCCGTGTGCAAGCAAGTGACTGTACTTCATAGCTCGTCCGGTACGTCCTTGCGCTGGTACATAATCATCAGGTTCGATAGCGGTGGCCACAGAAAGGCCGCCAGCAGCGTACCGGCAAAATAGCCCCAGCCGATAAAGCTCGCGCCCATGCTCATGCGAATACCCAGCATGATGGCTTGCGATAAAAACAGCAGGGCGAGTGCCACCAGTGCCTGCTGCCAGAATGGAAATACCGCCAGCTGGCGTTGGCGCGACAGCGCCAGATAGGCGATGACGGTATAGGCCAGCGCATGCTGACCCAGCACATTGCCATCGGCCACGTCCATCAGTATGCCCAGCACAAACGAGCTGGCAATACCAAAGCGGCGTGGCTGATTGAGCGTCCAGTAGACGATCAGCAAGGCGACAAAATCAGGTGCAAAGCTGACGCTGCTGATTTGCCAGGGCAACAGATTGATCAGCAGAGCAATGATAAAGGAAAAGAAAATAAAGCCGCCCCCAACAGGGCGCAACATCTGGCGACTGATCGGCATTACTGTCCCTTTGGTTTGGGTGCAGGTGTAGTCTGCGGATAGGCTGGCAATGGTGCGGGCGCATTAAGCAGCAGCAGGAAGCGGTGCTGGTCGATCTGGGCCAGTGGCTGGCACTGGATACGGGCAAAGGCATTGCCCGCCGCGCGTTCAACCTTGCTCACTCTGGCCACGGGCAAGCCAGCAGGATAGATACCATCAATCCCCGAGGTCAGCAGAATATCGCCTGGCTTGATGTCTACATTGGGTGCCATATTGCGCACTTCCAGCGGGTTTTGCCGCCCGGTGCCATACACCACGGTGCGTAGCTGGTTACGCGCTACCAGCACTGGCACCATGTGTTCGCGGTCGGAAATCAGCCTCACTTCGCTGGTCATCGGCTGCACGCGGATCACCTGGCCGACGACACCACTGGCATCGAGCGCGATTTGTCCGGCGCTCACGCCCGAGCGTTGCCCTAGGTCAACAATCAGCTTGGCGCCAAAAGGATCGCGGCCATTGTATAAAATCTGCGTCAGCTGGCTTTGGCGCGGATTGCGCTCGTTGGCCAGTTTCAGCGCCCGCAGCTGGGCATTTTCTGCTTCCAGTGCTTTCAGCCGCATTTCCTGCGCCTGTGCGATTAGCTTGGCATCATTGAGCTGGCGGTTTTCGGCGATCAGATGGCTTTGCTTTTGCAAAAAGGCGCTGGCTTCGATGACCGCATTGGTCGGTGCAGTGGCGAGCCACTGCAGCGGATACAGCACGACAGAGACCTGCTCGCGCACGCGGCCAAGGAGCTGAAAGTAAGCGTCGCCAATAATCAAAGCCACTGACAGGGTTGAGAAAATCAACACCCGCGTGAGTGGCTTGGGGCCTTGCTTAAAGAACGTAGGTTGAGTGGCTTGCATGTCTTTGTGAGGAGTTAGGAGTGAGGTGTGAGGCGTTGTGCATCACACCCTCCCTTGTTCTGAATAAAACTGTGTTGAACGGCGCGCAAGGATGGCGCAGGTTTTACGCCTTGCCCCTTACACCTCACTCCTCACCAATCAGTCGTTGGTAAAGATGCCAATGCCGCCCTTGTCGAGCTTCTCCAGCGCTTTGCCCGAACCGCGCACCACGCAAGTCAGCGGATCTTCGCCCACGATCACCGGCAGGCCAGTTTCTTCCATCAACAAACGATCCAAGTCACGCAGCAATGCGCCACCGCCAGTCAGTACCATGCCTTTTTCGGCAATGTCGGCGCCCAGCTCGGGTGGAGTTTGTTCCAGCGCTTGTTTTACTGCCGACACGATCTGGTTTAGCGGGTCGGTCAGCGCTTCCAAGATTTCGTTGCTAGAAATCGTGAACGAGCGTGGAATACCTTCGGCCAAGTTGCGACCTTTCACTTCCATCTCGCGCACTTCAGCGCCAGGGAAGGCCGAGCCGATGCGTTTCTTGATTTCTTCAGCGGTGGTTTCACCGATCAGCATGCCGTAGTTACGACGGATGTAGTTGATGATCGACTCATCAAATTTATCGCCGCCCACGCGAACGCTGGATGCGTAAACGATACCGCCCAGAGAAATCACGCCCACTTCGGTGGTGCCGCCACCGATATCCACCACCATCGAGCCGGTGGCTTCTTCCACTGGCAGGCCAGCACCGATCGCTGCGGCCATTGGTTCTTCGATCAATTCCACTTTACGTGCGCCAGCGCCCAGCGCCGATTCGCGGATTGCACGGCGCTCTACTTGCGTTGAGCCGCAAGGAACGCAAATCACGATGCGCGGTGGCGATGAAAACATGCGGCTTGGGTTCACTTTCTTGATGAACTGCTTGAGCATCTGTTCGGTAATCGTGAAGTCGGCAATCACGCCGTCTTTCATCGGGCGCACTGCATTGATATTGCCCGGCGTGCGGCCCAGCATTTTTTTGGCTTCCGCGCCAACGGCCAGAATGGTTTTCTTGCCCGATGGGCCGCCTTCCTGCTGGATGGCAACTACGGATGGCTCGTCAAGCACGATGCCTTTGCCTTGCATGTAGATCAGAGTATTGGCGGTGCCCAAGTCGATGGCGATATCGTTGGCAAAGTAGCCGGAAAGAAGTCCAAACATTGCGAATCTCACGTGTCTATAGCGGTATAAAGCGGCATCAATCGGCGATGCTTTGCCCATCAATTCCCTGAAATTTGGTGTTTCGATGTTGCGTTGCGGCATTGGTACAGCGCACGTACATCTACTCTTGTTCCCGTTTTCAGCGCGACCAGCGCGCGGGTGGGAGAAACAAACCCGATATGATACCCTATTGTGTTGACGTTATTGAAGGTTTTACGGGGTAAATACGACCATGTCTTTGTCACAGGACGATGTACGCCGCATTGCACGACTGGCCCGCATTGCGGTCAGCGACGATGAGGTGCAAGAGAGCCAGTCTCAGCTCAATCAACTTTTTGCGCTGATTGAAGAAATGCGCGCCGTCAACACCGACGGTATCGAGCCGATGGCGCATGCGCAGGACGTGATGTTGCGCCTGCGTGAAGATGTCGCCACCGCCCCGAATCGCCGCGATGCCTTCCAGGCCGTAGCGCCCAGTGTGGAAAACGGCCTGTATCTGGTACCGAAAGTTATCGAGTGATTACGTGTGAGGAGTGAGGTGTGAGGTGTGAGGTGTAACCCGCAGCTGATGCCTGAATAGTGATGAACACTTTAAAACAGCAAATTGACGCACTCGCTGCCGGTACGACCACTTCGGTGGCGCTGGTGAGCGAATGCCTGAAACAGATCGCAGCGCACAATAGCCAATTGAACGCGCTGATTACGGTGGATGCCGATAAAGCGCTCGCCGTCGCCGCCGCCGCCGATGCTGCACGCGCAGCAGGCGACACACGAGCGATGTTGGGCGTGCCACTGATTCACAAAGACATCTTCTGCCACGAAGGCTGGAAAACCAGCTGCGGCAGCAAAATGCTCGACAACTTTATCGCGCCGTACTCGTCGCAAGTGGCTGAAAACTGCGACGCAGCCGGTTTTGTCGTCGTCGGTCGAGCCAATATGGACGAATTCGCAATGGGTTCGGCCAATGAAAATAGCTTCTACGGCCCGGTGAAAAACCCGTGGAATACCAAGGCCGTACCGGGTGGCTCATCGGGCGGCTCGGCCGCTGCAGTGGCGGCGGGTTTTGCGGCAGTCGCAACCGGCACCGACACCGGCGGCTCGATTCGCCAGCCCGCGGCGTTCTGCGGCATTACCGGCATCAAGCCAACGTATGGCATCGTGAGCCGTTTCGGCATGGTGGCGTTCGCCAGCTCGCTCGATCAGGGCGGCCCAATGGCCAAAACGGCGGAAGACTGCGCGCTGATGCTGAACGTGATGGCGGGTTTTGATGAGCGTGATAGCACCAGTCTGGAGCACGCCAAGGAAGACTACACCCGCGATTTGAATGCACCGTTAGCTGGCCTGAAAATCGGCCTGCCACGCGAATATTTCGCCGAAGGTTTAGATGCTGAAGTCGCCGCTGCAATCAAAGCTGCGGTAGAGCAATACAAAGCCTTGGGCGCGACCATTGTCGACATCAGCTTGCCCAATACCAAGCTCGCGATCCCCTCGTATTACGTCATTGCCCCGGCTGAAGCTTCCAGCAATCTGAGCCGTTTTGACGGTGTACGCTACGGCCATCGCACCGCTAAAACCGGCAATCTGGACGATATGTACGAGCAAACGCGCTCGGAAGGCTTTGGTGCTGAAGTGAAGCGCCGCATCATGACCGGCGCGTATGTACTCAGCCACGGCTACTACGATGCGTACTACATCCAAGCGCAAAAAATCCGTCGCCTGATTGCCAATGATTTCCAGGCCGCGTTTGAGCAATGCGATGTGATCATGGGGCCTGTGACGCCCACTACCGCGTGGAATATCGGCGAGAAAAACGCCGACCCGATCGCCGTGTATCTGGAAGACATCTACACGCTGGGCGTGAACTTGGCCGGCTTGCCGGGCATGAGCGTCCCCGTTGGTTTTGCGAGCAATGGCCACCCAATTGGTTTGCAGATTATTGGTAATTACTTCGCCGAGGCCAAAATGCTCGGCGTCGCGCACCAATATCAGCAAGTCACCGATTGGCACTCACGCGCGCCGCAACTGTAAACGGAGCAAAGCATGGGCTACGCACAGACTGAATCCAAGATCACGGCCGAGCAGTATCTGGCTCACGAGAGCTTGTCTGAAGAACGTCATGAGTATTACGACGGGCTGGTGTATGCGATGACGGGTGGAACCTCGGCACACAATACGCTGGCACTGAATTTGCACCGTGCTTTGTATCCGCACTTGAAAGGTTCATCTTGCCGAGCGTATGTGAACGACATGCGCCTGCAGGTGGCTACAGCGAATTGCTATTTTTACCCTGATTTGGTCATCACCTGCGAGCCAGTGCAAGCCAAAACCACGACGCTGGAATCGGCCAAAGTTATCGCTGAAGTACTGTCGCCCTCGACCAGTAGTTATGATCTGGGGAAAAAATTCGCAATTTACCGCCAGCTCGATTCTTTGCAGGAATATGTGCTAATTGATGGTGAGTCCAGATACGTGCAGGTGTATCGCCGTACAGATAATGGAGAATGGATCTTTAAAGGCTATACCCCAGAGGAGACTTTGCATTTAGCCAGTATTGATTTTTCCGTGACGCTTGCCGACTTGTACGACGACACCGGAATCGAGGCCTGATTGATGCAGCAGACGCCGGGCATTGCGCACTACGAAACGCTGACCACCAGTGCGTGGCCAGCGCTCGCTAGCGAGTATCTCGATGGCTGGGTGCTGCGCTTTGCACAGGGCTACACCAAGCGCGCTAATTCGGTCACGCCACTGTGGCAAGGTGATTTACCTATGCTGCAAAAGCTCGACTATTGCGAGCTGCGTTACCAGCAGCAAGGTTTGCCTGTGGTGTTCAAGCTCACGCCTGCTTCGCAATCGCTCGATGAGGCGCTCGCTGTGCGTGGCTATCAGCTCGTCGATCCAAGCTCAGTGCAAACCCGCCCACTGCAAGCGGGTGATTTTGCCTTCGATGCCGCAGTGCAAAGCAGCGATACGCTGAGCGAAGCGTGGTTTGCACAATTTGTCGCGCTGAATAATGTCTCTGCCGCTCATCAAAGTAGCGCACGGCAGATGCTGGGCAGCTACGCTTGCCCGACGCAATTTGCCACTTTGTATCACGAAGGCAAAGCAGTCGCGTGTGCATTGGCGGTCGTGCAATTCAATACCGTACTCCTGTATGACGTGGTAACCCTTGCTGGACAACGCCGCCAAGGCTATGCCCGCCGTTTGGTTGGGCATTTGCTCGCTTGGGCGCAAGCGCAAGGTGCGGAAAAAGCAGTGCTGCAAGTTGTCGCCGCCAACACGCCCGCGCTCGCCCTCTATGCCAAACTCGGGTTTATTGAACAATATCCTTACTGGTATCGCCGTCAGCCAGTTTGACGGACAACATTAAAAATAGAGAGACACACCATGAAATGGGAAGTCGTTATCGGGCTTGAGGTTCACACCCAGCTCACCACGAAATCAAAAATTTTCTCCGCCGCCAGCACGACTTACGGCGCTGAGCCGAACACGCAAACCGCGGTAGTCGATATTGCGCTGCCCGGCGCTTTGCCGGTGATGAACCGCGCGGCGGCCGAAAAAGCCATCCAATTTGGTTTGGCGATTGGCGCGAAGATCAATCGCAAATCCATCTTTGCGCGCAAAAATTATTTCTACCCTGATCTGCCCAAGGGCTATCAGATTAGTCAGTTTGAGCTGCCGATTGTTGAAGGCGGCGCGATCACGATTCAGGTGCAACCGGCCAAGGGTGATCCGTACGAAAAAGTCATCAACCTGACTCGCGCGCATCTGGAAGAAGATGCGGGTAAATCGGTGCACGAAGGCTTTCATGGCGTATCGGGCATTGACCTGAACCGCGCAGGCACGCCGCTGCTCGAAATCGTTTCCGAGCCAGAAATGCGTTCGGCCGCCGAAGCCGTGGCCTATGCCAAAGCCTTGTATAGCTTGGTCACGTGGATTGGTATTTGCGATGGCAATATGAGCGAGGGCTCGTTCCGCTGCGACGTCAACGTGTCAGTGCGCCCCGAAGGCCAAAAAGAATTCGGCACGCGCCGCGAAATCAAAAACCTGAACTCATTCAAATTCATCGAGCAGGCGATCAAGTACGAAGTGCAATGGCAGATCGACGAAATCGAATCGGGCCGCAAAATCCAGCAAGCCACCATCCTGTTCAACCCCGACACGGGCGAAACACGGATGATGCGCAGCAAGGAAGACGCGCACGATTACCGTTACTTCCCCGATCCAGACTTGCCACCACTGGTGATCAGCGAGGAATGGATTGACCGCGTTCGCAGCGAACTACCCGAGTTGCCTGTGGCGATGCAAGCGCGCTTCGCGACGCAATACGATCTGTCTGAATACGACGCGCGGATGCTCACCAGCAGCAAAGATCTGGCCGCCTACTTTGAAGCCACCGTTGCCGCTGGTGCAGACGCAAAACTCGCCGCCAACTGGATCATGGGCGACATCTCGGCCACGCTGAATCGCGAAGAAAAAACGATTAGCGATAGCCCGGTATCGTCTGACGCGCTGGCTGGCTTAATCCGTCGCATTTCGGATAACACCATCAACAACAAAACCGCCAAAGACGTTTTGAAAAAAATGTGGGAAAGCGGCGATGCGGCTGATGTGATTATCGAGCGCGATGGTCTGAAACAAGAAACCGACACCGGCGCGATCGAAGCGATTGTTGATGCGGTACTCGCGGCCAATCCGAAAGCGATTGAGGAATATCGCAGCGGGAAGGAAAAGGCGCTGAACGCCTTGGTCGGCCAAGTAATGAAAGGCTCAGGCGGCAAGGCCAACCCGGGAATGGCGTTGGAGTTGTTGAAGAAGAAGGTGGGGTAACAATCCTATACTAGGCAGTGCAGAAAATGGCTCTGCCTATTTTTAAAATATATCTAGTTGGATTATTTATGCCTGAGTTAATAGATGTGCCCGCACCTGGTGTTGGGACTGCGATTCGTGGTGGAGTTATTCTTTATAAGTATCGCTCAGATATCCAAGCTTACTGGAAAAAGCTTCAAGTCATGCTTGGTCTCGGTCGGGTTAATGTTGTAGTAACGGGGCGGGCTGGATCGGGAAAATCTTCATTAACTTCTCTATGGCATGGTGAAGCAAATGATTTAGCATGGGTTTCCCCTGTTGCCGCGTCTACAGATGTAGAGATTAAACCAATTTCAATTGGTGACTGGACTAAAATTGTTCATGTTATACCGGGGCAAAATAGTCGCGAGCGGATTTTAGGTATGGAGGTTGCTTTTGCCTCGAAATCTTGTGCAGAAGGCGTTGTTCATGTCGTTGATTGGGGATATACAACAATCCGCACGTCAGCCAGTGTGAGTGCATTAATGGCTGAGGGTGTGGATACAATCGATAAATTGCGTAGTGTTAATTTGCAGAAAGAATTGAATGAGTTCTCGGAGGTTTGCGAGCGTATACGAAATGCCGCAATTTCAGGAGGTTTACCAAAGTGGCTCGTAATTGTAATAAATAAGGCTGATTTATTTTTTAATGATTTGGCTAAGGCTGAGAGTTATTATAGTCCGCATGGAAATAGTGCGTTTTCTAAGATTTTATCAGAGAAACTTACTGGCGTGATTGGTGCGGCTAATATTAAAATTGAGGTTGTGGCCGTTAGTTCGCTTACAAAAAAATACAGTTGGAATGGTGTTGAAATATCCCCCCAAATAGTTGATGTTGATTTGCATCGTAGCTATTTGCGTAGTTTTTTTGATACCGTTGCGCATGTTGCAAGGTAAGAACATTGCAATTTAATGGAGTTGATAAATGAATAATGCAACTGAAGATATTGAGCAGCTGCTAGTTCTTGCCGAGCAAATTGCAAAAAATATCAACGATATTAGGGTTGATATATCTAGATCATTTCAGAAGGCTCTTGCTTCTGTGATTGGGTTTTATTTTTTTCTTTTGCTCTTTGCTTTTTCTATTTCCTACCTCAAGTCTGATGTTTTTTCTCATTATCGTCCATTTGTATACATTGGTTTTTGTTTTGTGATTGGCTCTAGCGTTGGCTATGGAATGAGAATGTATGTTAACTTGAAAAGACGTAAGGATGATTTGATTGTTGAAAAGGCTATTTTGAGCAAAGTTGTGCAAACAATTGATGAGTGTAAGGTTTTGCTGAGTGATCAAATCATCAAGAGAACGATTTTTGATACTCGTTTGTCTAGGGTAGAATTATCATTAAGAACCCGTGGATTTTACTTTTGGTGAGCCGTGTAGCCGTGTAGGGCGGGTCGTGACCCGCGCTGATTGATGTCTGTGAATTCGGATGCTGATTGGCGGGTTACGCCTTCGGCTAACCGCGCCCTACGGTGTTTTGCTTTACCTGCAACATTCAATCCACGCGCATTGGCGGCTGTGCGCCGCGGCACTTACTTCTCTTGCTTCGCCAAGAGAAGTAAGCAAGAGAAGGCGACCCGGGCGAAAAGCGCTCCGCGCTGCCCTTGCTTCGTCGTGAGCCAAACAAAAGGCCGTTTGTCTCTCTCCTTGCTGCGGTTTTCGCTACACGGGAAACCAAGCCCCAGCTTCACCAGCGCGGTAAATACTGGCGGCAGCCTTGTAGGGCGGGTCGTGACCCGCGCTGATTGATGTTTGTGGTTTCAGAGGCTGATTGGCGGGTACGCCTTCGGCTAACCGCGCCCTACGGTGTTTTGCTTTACCTGCAACATTCAATCAACGGGCATTGGCGGCTGTGCGCTGCGGCACTTACCTTTCTTGAACAGCCAAGAAAGGTAAGCCAAAGAAGGCCGCCCCTCATCAAGTTTTGCTACGCAAAATGCCCTCGCTGCGGACAATCGGCAAGGCGGCGGGCTTTAACAAAACAGAGCCCGCCGAAACCCCTTGCCGCTTGCTCCTCGCTCGGCTTGATGACAGGGGAAGCTGCGCAGACCGACGATTTCGGTGTATACATGCCAGGGTTTTGCTCTGAAGATTAATTCTGAATTGGTTTTGGCTGATATACCCCATTGCTAATTAGAACGGATTGCCCGTGGAGACGCGCCGTTTGAAAAATGGCCGTCAGGGTTTTAAGCCGCGTAGTGTTTGAGCGTTGCGACGCTAGCGCAACGCGAGTTGTAGCGGCGCCCTGACGGGCTTTTTTCAAGCGGGGTTTCGCGGCGATCGGGCGCGTTAGGGTTGCAAGGGGCAAGGCAAGACTGCCCCTTGCTCGTCCGGCGGGCGAAACCGCCGGTTCACCGCCTGCGCAGCAGGCTTTGCTTGCAACAACGCATTTACCTTGGATTGGCGGCTGTGCACCGCGGCACTTTCTTGAACGGCCAAGAAAGGTAAGTCAAAGAAGGCCGCCCCTCATCAAGTTTTGCTGTGCAAAATGTTAGCCTTAGGCCACGGCCTACGCTAAGGCAACAAGTTGCCAAGCTCCGTCACGCCTCGCTGCGGACAATCGGCAAGGCGGCGGGCTTTAACAAAACAGAGCCCGCCGAATTCCCTTGCCGCTTGTTCCTCGCTCGGCTTGATGACAGGGGAATCCGCGCAGACCGACGATTTTTGCATATACATGCCTAGGTGTTGCTCTGTATGTTAGATCCAGCATGATTTCAAGGAATATACCTGTCGGGTCGGCTTTAGCCGACCTTTTTTGCTTTGGCTGGTCGGCTGAAGCCGACCCTACCATTGCAGCTAATTAGAACGGACTGCCCGTGGACGCGCGCCGTTTGAAAAATGGCCGTCAGGGTTTACCGCCTGCGCAGCAGGCTATCTCCCGCGTGATTAAACAATCTGTGCTGTGTGCAGATAAAAAAACCGCCCATCCGGGCGGTTTTTGCTTTTGGTGCTGGCCAGAATTACAGCTTGAATCGCCGTACCACGCCGTGTAGTGAGCCGGCCATCTGGTTGATGCCAGCTAGCGTTTGGCGGGTTTGCTGCAGGGCTTGGTCGGTGGTGTTGACCTGCTGGCTGATGCGCTCGGATACCTGGGCGATCTGCTCGGTGGCGAGCGATTGCTCGCGGGTGGCGGCGGAGATTTCGTTGATCTGGGTGAGTACGCCTTGCATTTCCTGCTGCATGGCGGCGATGCGGGTGTTCACGTCGCCCACCATCTGGCGGCTTGATTCGGCGCCGCTGGCGGTGGCAGTGGTGCGCTCGACGGCCTGGGCGGTTTCGTCGCAGATTGAGCCTAGCAGTGTTTCGATTTCTACCGTGGCGCGGGCGGTGCGCTCGGCCAGGCTGCGCACTTCGTCGGCGACCACGGCAAAGCCACGGCCTTGCTCGCCGGCGCGGGCGGCTTCGATGGCGGCGTTCAGCGCCAGCAGATTGGTCTGGTTGGCGATGTCCTTGATCACATTGGTGATGTTGTTGATCTGCTTGGATTCGTGATCCAGCCGGCTGATCGATTCGGCCAGCACATGCAGCGTGTTGCCCATCGCGTCGGTGCGCTGCTGCATGGTGTTCATCGCTTGCGCGCTGCTGCGTGCGCCTTCGTCGGCGTGGCTGACTGCGCGTTCGACCTCATGGGTGCTGTCGGCAATGTGGGCTATGCTGACGGTCACTTCCTCGATGGTGGCGGCGGTTTCGGAGACCAGATCGGCTTGCGAGCGCGATTCGCGGGCCAGATGATCGACCACTTGCTCAATCGCCTGCACGCCCTGATTCAGGCGGGTGCTTTCGGTTTCTACCGTGCGGATTTGCTTGTGCAGCTCGCTGATAAATTGGTTGAACGCGGCGGCGATGCGGCCGGTTTCGTCTTGCTGGCGATCATCGAGGCGGATGGTTAGATCGGCTTCGCCACTGGTGAGCTGGCGCATGGCGGCCAGCAGACGATCCAGCGGGCGGGTTACCACATTACCCAGCCAGAATGAGACGACGATGGCGATCAAAATCAGAATCAAGCCAGTGCCAGCTTCCTTGATTAACAAGGTTCGCAAGGTGGTTTTGACGGCACTCAGGTCGGCATCGGCCACTGCGACAATCGTGGTGCCGTTGGCGGTGCGAAACGGCAGGTAAATCGAGCGGAAGTCGCCGTAGCTGCTGCTGTATTCGGCCCAGCTGAGCTTGCCCTGATTCAGTGCGGCCAGTAGCTCAGCATTCGGCGTTTCGTACACTTTGAGGTATTGCTCGGCATTCGGGTCACGCTCTTCTTCGGGCGAGAGCGAAGACAGCACATAGTGCGGTTTACCGTCTTTTAATACAAAGCTGTAGACATAAGGCAGGCCGAGCGATTCGGCAAAGCGGGTCAGCTTGACGCTTTCGGCGCGCATGGCTTTCAGATCGGCGCTATCGCGGCCAGTGAGCTGGGCGTGTACTTGCTCCGGAACAATAAAACGGTAGCCATTGGCGGCGGCGGTGAGTTTGCCATCTATCGCTTCAATGGCGACAGCGCGGGTTTCAAAGTAGCTGAAGATACAGAACGTCACCACGGCCAGCGAGGTGAGCAAAATCAGTACCAGCCGTATTTTAGCTTTAAGTGTTTTCATGACAGTAACCGGGCAGAAAGTAATGACCCATCTTATCCCACTGGTAGTGCAAATTTAATCAGGGATGTCGAGATGTGTTTTATTTTCGCATTTTTGATGAAAGCTGCCATGCGGCGGTATTGTCGAGAGAGATCGTCGAGCATGGTAGGGTCGAACGTGGCACTGCACGCAGGCGGCTTTTTAATTAAAATCGCGGCATTCGATTTCTACGGTCCGTCTGATCATGAGCCATGTCTGTATGAGCTGCGGCGCGTGTTGCGCCAGCTTTCGCGTGTCCTTCTATTTTGGCGAAAGCGATGCCGTACCCGGTGGCACGGTGCCCAATGCGCTGGTCGAGCCAGTGACGCCTTTTTTGGTGGCGATGCGCGGCACCAATCAGCCGCAGCCGCATTGCACGGCTTTGCAGGGCCGGGTGGGCGAGGCGGCCAGCTGTGGCATTTATGAGTTGCGCGCTAGCACCTGCCGCGAAGTGGACGTGGGCGATGAGCGTTGTAATACCGCACGTGCGCGTTATGGACTGCCGGCGATTGATGAACACGGGGTACCGACGCCGGATGCTTGCGCCTGAGATGTCGCGCTTTATTGCAGATGTCATCTTGGGCTGCTAAAACAGGGTTTTCGATTGCATGGACGAGGTATCAGATGACGACAACTGGCGAGCAGTTTGATCCGCAACTGGATCTTGCTTTTGAGCGCGAAGTCCCTTTGCCACCCGAGGCGATCTGGGCGGCGTGGACCCAACCCGAACATCTTGTGCACTGGTTTACGCCCGCGCCATGGCGTACCACCGAGTGCCAGATCGATTTGCGCCCTGGTGGGTTGTTTCATACCGAAATGAAAGGCCCGGAGGAAGGGCAGCAGTTTTCCGGTGTCGGCTGCTATCTGGACATCATTCCCCAGCGCCGTCTGGTCTGGACCAATGCCTTGCTGCCCGGTTTCCGGCCCAACCCGTCGTTTGCCGATAGCAGCTGCGGTGATTTTCCGTTTACCGCCACCATCGAGCTGACGCCAACACCGGGCGGCACGCTATACAAGGCGATTGTGACGCACCGCGATGCCGACGGCCGCGCGCAGCACGCGGCAATGGGGTTCGAGGAAGGTTGGGGCAAGGCGCTGGAGCAGTTGGTGGCGCATATGCAAGCGGCCTGATTGCGCTTGCTGCAGGCTGCGGCTAGGCTGAAATCTCATCGCTTAGCCGGAGGCCTGCACCATGTCCGAACCCATGATCACCCAGAAAGCACCGTATGTTGTCGACGTTGAAGCCGGAAAAACCTACCACTGGTGCGCCTGTGGCCATAGCCGCACCCAGCCCTTCTGTGATGGCTCGCATCGGCATACCCATATGAGCCCCATCAAGTTTGTCGCCGAAATCAGCGAAACGGTGTACCTGTGCGGCTGCAAGCACAGCGAATCCAAACCATTTTGCGATGGCACCCACGCACACCTGTAAGTCGCAGCTGGCGGGCATTCGCTGCAATCCGCTCCCATCCGCTCCCATCCGCGGCCAGCCGCACGGTGGCGCGCACTTGCCGTATCATGCGCACACTCGGTTTGCGTGCCCGTTTCAGCGCCTTCCCTTTGAGCGCCTTTCTTTTGTGAGTTGTCCGTGCTGATTTACCGTTCCGACCAGTATCCCTTGCCGCTACCTGCCGGGCATCGTTTTCCGGCTAACAAATACCCCATGCTGTATCAGGCTGTAGCCCAATTTGCCAATGGCTTGCTGGTTGATACCCCTGTTATTAGTGATGAGCAGCTTCGGCAGGCACATACTGCTGCCTATGTGCAAAAAGTCAGCGATGGCGCATTAAGCGCCGCCGAGCAAAGGGTGATCGGCCTGCCATGGTCGCCGATGCTGATCGAGCGTTCACGCGCCTCGACCGGCGCTACGCTGGCGGCCTGTTGCAGCGCATTGGCACAAGGCTGCAGCGTTAGCCTGGCGGGCGGCACGCACCATGCGTTTGCCGACCATGGCAGTGGTTTTTGCGTGTTTAACGATAGTGCGGTGGCGCTGCAGTGCCTGCGGGCCGAAGGCGCAATTGAGCGTGCATTGGTGATTGATCTGGACGTGCATCAGGGCAATGGTACGGCCAGCATGCTGGCCAGCGAGCCGCAGCTGTTTACTTTTTCCATGCACGGCGCGAATAACTATCCGTTTGACAAACAAAGCAGCGATTGGGATATCGAGCTGCCCGATGCTTGCGACGATGCATTGTATCTGGCCGAGCTGGCGGGCGCTTTGCCGCAGCTGTTTTCGCTGGCGCAGCCTGAACTGGTGATTTATCTGGCGGGTGCCGATGCCTACGCGGGCGATAGGCTGGGCAAGCTCAATCTGAGCATGGCCGGTTTACTGGCGCGCGACGAGATGGTGATGGATTATTGTCAGCGCTTTGGCGTGCCGCTGGCAATCACCATGGGCGGGGGTTACGCCGAGCCGATTGCCGATACGGTCGCGATTTACGCGGCCACGGTGCGCGCTGCCGTACAACGTTTTGCCTGAACAACCCACAGGAGTGAAGCAATGAGTGATGATCTGGCTGCCGATCTGGCACAAAAATGCGAAGCCTGCCGCGCGGGCGCGCCGCAAGTGAGCGACGAAGAGCTGGCGTTGCTGATCCGCGCCATCCCGGATTGGACGCCGGTCGTCGTTGACGGCGTGCTGCAATTGCAGCGGGTGTATCAGTTCAACAATTTTGCCCAGGCCTGGGCGATGTGTGACCGCGTGGCGGCGCTGGCCGAAGACGTTGGCCATCATCCGGCGTTGCTGCTGGAGTGGGGGCAGCTCACCGTGAGCTGGTGGTCGCACAAGATCCGTGGCCTACACCGGATGGATTTCGAGCTGGCAGCCAAAACGGATCGCCTATTTACACCTTAATCCCATGATTTACGGGGTTGAAATAAAACAGGCCAATACCTTTATGGGTATTGGCCTGTAGCTATTCTAGTATTTGGCTTGTAGCCATATACCCTAATTAGCGTGGCTGATAAAGCACTTTGCTGTCGCGATTAAGCCAGATCGGGTCGGTCAGTGTTTTGAGCCCCATGCCGCGCAGTTTGGTTTGCGTGTCGGTCGTTACCGCAATGCCCCACTGGGTAAAGAACGGCGTCAGATCATAGCCTGCGGCGCGGCTCGCTTCGATGACGAAGGCTTGGGTCTCTGCAGCATCGGTCGTTGGGCGTTGTGCGGCGCTCATATTGCGGTAGCTGGTACCAACCTTGGCGTAGAAATCCTTGCCAAAAGCCAGGTCCAGCTGCCAGAACATCGTGGCGCGGACAAACAGATCGCTTTGCGTCGCAAAATCACGCGTGGCCTGATTCAGATAAGCAAAAGTTTTGGTCCAGGTGCCCTGGGTTTCATAGCGCGAAGGCTGACCCAAACCACGTTGCACATAGGCCGAAGACAGATTCACTGTCACTTCGGTCTGGTCTTTCCAGGTGAAAGTGCTCATCTGGTATTGATGACCCAGCTCATGCCAAGGGCCCCAGCCGTCAGTTTTGAGCTTTTTGCTATTGAGTACCGAGCCAATTGCAGCGTCATCCGATGCCGAAGCCATGCGGTATTGCCATGCATACATCCAGCCATCGTAAGGCGCCAGCTCAACAAAGTGGAAGCGGTGCGGCGTCGGGTTATGCGGGTAGGTGTTGCCCGGTTTGATGCCGTATTGTTCGTCTTCCAGACGGACGATTTCATCCCATAGCGTCATCAACGCCACCGGATCATCAACGTGGCGCATCGCTTTGGCCAGGCTGGCGGTGAGCATCATGCGTGTGCTAACCAGCTCGGCGTACGGCGCATCGCCATTCTGGCTGAGCATTTTGAGCCAGTCGTCCTGCGTGTGCTGGCCCAATACAAAGCGCGGCATCACGCGGCCACCCGAAGCCAGCTCGACTTTGAGTTCGCCATTGGTTGGCGTATTGAAGGCGGCAACGTACACGGCGGCTTTCACGTTGGACACAATGCTGTTACTACCGACATTGAGCTTCACTTTTTGCGCGGTGTCGTAGTTCCAGGTGTCATCGTCGATATTGTGCAGCCAGATTTCCGGCTGTTTGTTCGGCGTGCTACCGGTGTAGCTGTAGTTCACCAGCAGTACATCGCCAGGCTGCACCCAGTAACCCGTCGATTGGAATGGAGAGTGGTTAAAGCTGCGCAGCTGCGCGGCGCGCAGGGTGCCAATATCGCCTGGCTGTTCCAGTGTCAGGCTGCGTGGTGGAATCAGGCTGCCAACCGGGGCGGGCGTTGCGCTTGGTTTAGGCGTGGCCGTTGGTGCGAGCGTTGGCGTTGCTGTGGGTGCAGCAGTGACGACAGGTGTCGGGCTAGGTTTGACCGTGATCACTGGCGTCGCCGTTGGTTTGGCTGTGGCAGTCGGGGCTGCGGTTGGTGCTGCAGTTGGGGCAGGCGTCGCGACAGGCTTGGCTGTTGCAGTCGGTGTTGCAGTGGCCGCACTGATTTTGCGCCACACGCCAAAAGCGCCCGATGCACTTGGCACGTCACCGCGTGTCCACCATTCATTACGATACAGCTCGCCTTGATAACTCACGACATTGCCTTTCTCGGCATAGGTGGTGGCTGGATTCCACGCATTGGCCGTGCTGCCCGCTGTGCTGATAGGT